>NZ_CP030082.1:3600000-3900000 GCF_006874645.1 Bdellovibrio sp. ZAP7
GCGAATAAACTTCTTTGGAATTCACGGGATAAATTTTCATTTGTGGTGCATTGGGGAAGATATTTTCAGTCGCTACCAATTTCCAATTACCTGCAAAAGCTGAAGCTGACATCATCAAAGTCACAAACATCGCGAAGAACTTTTTCATACAAACTCCTTACAAGACTTGAAATGCAAACGAGTGAACTCGAACTTCGGCGTCTTCAGAATAAAGACCCAAAGCCCCCGCCTGATCGTACAACGCTTCAGGCATCTGGCTACCGTGGTAGTCCATAATCTGAACCCCGTCACGAAAAACACGGAAACGTTGGCCCTGCTTGGCAAAATAGTACGTCACTCTCGCGCCGACCTCTTGTTTTGATTGCTCGGATGTCATTAAAAACTTCTGTCCCTTGTCTTCAAAGAATCTTCCCAGCTCCACTCCGGAATTAGGTTTCTGAATAAAGTAATTCGCAGTTTTAATCAGATGCGGATCTTTGCGGTAGTTGCTGATGAACCAAAAAACTTCCCAATCGTTGGGAGTTGAGGAACGCAATTGACGAATGGTTGTGACTTCCATTTTCACAACATAGTTATTTACGGGGGAATTCATCGTGTTCTTTAGCAACAAAAGGCTGGCAAACGTTTGCAGAGAGGTCTTAGCCGTTTGGGGATAAAAAACCAAATCACCCGTGCCGTCGACGTTAAACTTAACCTCACCGCCACCATCAAACGCCACCATCCAATATTTTGCCGTCAAAGGAACATTGATCAAACGATTGTACTTAGGAAGATCCATAGGCCGTGGAGCTTTCTGCGCACAGGCACTAAGAATTAAAAAGAAAGAGAGGCAAAGGACGGCTTTCATCGAAACATCATAGGACGAACTGAGAAAAAGGCAAAAAAAATCCCCGGGGGTTTCCCCCCGGGGCCTGCTCACCACCAAACAAGATGTAAAATTATGTCATCAAGCTGTCGTACAAGTTGCTATCAAGTTGTTATCAAAAGCTGATGGCGGCTTTAGAAACGAATCCAAATGTAAAGTCATTACCCTTATTCCCACCGGCGCCTGTACCGTTCTTCCAAGCTTCACCAGGGAAAAGTAGACCAAGCTGATTCACCCATTGAACACGTTCAATTGGTTTGTAAACTAGCTCGATATCCCATTCTAGGCCTAAATCTTTTTTCGCATCAACAGAATTTTGAAGCGTGTTCATCAATTGTGCATAAACCACGGTGTTGCGAAGAGAGAAACGCTCGTTGATTGTGTAATTCACTGAAGGAGCCAAGTAGAAAGCGTTTCCAACACTTTCATCGTCTGCCGAGTTACCATTATCCAAAACATTCGATGCTTGTCCCGTCGGAATATAAGTCGGTTTCACTGCGTTCGTGTTAAAGAAGTCAGCACCACCCAAACGGTGATTGAACATCAACATCGCAACATCATAGTTTTTATTGAATGCGAATCCGCTGAAGTTCGTTGCCGCTGTATCGCCAGTTGCCATACCCGTTTTGAAAGACCAGTCCCATTTAGATTCTCTTGCCGGGAAATAGAATTCCGCAGCCAATCCGTACCCGTCCAACGCTACGTTTTCGGAACCGTTTTTGATCCCTGTTTCGCCAGATTGGAAAGCACCTTCGATTTTATAACCGAAAGAGTCCCAAGCGCGACCCAAGATGAAGCTAGTTGTGTTGATGCTCATGTCACCACCCACAGTTCCAGTACCGCCACCTGTGTACGCAGCCAATTGATCAGCTGTGTAGTTCAAAGTCGTGCGTGCACCTTTTTTCTGTTCAACGTAAACGCCGATCACAGATTTCGCTTCAATGTTTTCGTATTGAAGTTGAGCACCCCAGAAAGTTTGGTTGTTACCTTGACCGAAGTCATTAGCAACAATACGGCCCATCATCGGCATCAAGAACCAGTCGCCCACGATGATTTTGTAAGCGGCCATATCACGAGTGTTATACCAGTGATCAAACTGACCTTTACCCGCAGAGTACATCATGCCCATACCGAAATCGAATGGCACACGACCCACCATCAACGAACCGAACTCTTGGTTCACGTTCAAGTATAACTGGCTTGCAGTCACAGATGCCGGACCTTGATTACCAGAAGTCGTTTGGTTGTCAGAAGTGTTCATCCCCCAGATAGTTCCCAATTGAGAACCTGGATAGATACTGCTGTTAAAGATATCCACGCGAGAAATGATGTTTACACCGTCCGCTGCGATGATTTTTGGAGTTAGATACAGGTAATTCAAACCATATGCTTTACGCTCAGTCGGAGATGTTAAAGAAGGTTTATCAACCTCTGTCCATTCCGCACGGTATCCACCTGACCAGTCCAAAGACATTGCGTGAGCCGCCGTTGACGACAAAGCAATGGAAAGACCCAATACTTTTAGAAAATGTGCTTTCAACATTTGTATTCCTTTACTTTTCTACCACGCCCATCACTTCAGTTTCGCGAAGGATGACGAGGTCTTCATTTTTTAATTTAATTTTTGAACCGGAGTATTGCGAGAACACAACTTTGTCCCCGACTTTCAACTCCATAGGCGTCAAGTGACCTTTTTTGTTCACATGACCACGGCCCACAGAAACCACTGTGCCATGCAGATTGCCGGAAACATCAGCCACGGTGTCTGGAATGTACAGTAAACCGCTTGCCGACATACGATCCGAACCAGAAGTTTGCACAATCAAACGATCATCCAGTGGCGTGACAAAATCACTGAGGTCCACCAACTTTTTCGCTGCTGGCTTCACCAAATGAGCCATAGCTGGCGCTTTGGTCTTCGCAACAGACGCTTGCGTTTTCACTGCGGATGATTTTTTCACAGAAGACGGAGCGGATTTCTTAAAAACTGCTTTTTTAGGTGCTGTTTTCTTGGCTACCGTTTTTTTAGCGGCTTTCGGAGCTGCTTTCGCTGCGGCTTTTTTTACTGGAGCTTTTTTTGCGACCTTGCCTGCAGACTTTTTTGCAGGTGATTTTTTAGAAACTTGTTTTGCGACTTTTTTAACGACCTTTTTTGCGGTCTTTTTTACGGCTTTCTTAGCAGAAGATTTCTTCTTAGCCACAACTTATCCCTTTCACGAAAAAACACTTCTACAGTGTCTATATTTCGTACTACTCTTATGTGCATGTTGCGACCAAGATTAAAGACCATTTTAATTCGTTTTACAATCCTCGTGACGCTTGCAATCATCGTGGGCCTTGGGATTGGTGTCTATTCCTATTTTTCTCTCGAAAAAGAGATGTCACAAAAGCTTGAGTCCAAGCGCTTCATTGTACCTACGGAGTACTACGCAGGGCCGCGAGTTTTCAGTGTGCGCAACAGCGCCGACGCCAACACTGTGGAAGGCCTATTTAAGAATCAAAACTTCCGTCGTCGGGACTATGATCAGCGTTTGTTGCAGGGCGATTACTTTCTGGCAGACAGAGAGCAGTGCAGCGCTCGCCTGCAATTGCCTTTGGATGAAAATCAGGTCGCTTGCTTTGCCTGGGTGAACAAAGATGTCGCAACCGACAAAGTTGATTCCAGCATGCAGGTTTTGGTCTTTCAAAATGATGGGACTATCTCGAAAATCTTACTGGGAGCGCCTTTCCAGGAGTCTCAAACTGCTTACGGCGAAGCCCCGCTTTTGGCACAGTACATCGGTAACGAACCTTTAATGCAAAAAACCGTGACATTGGGTGAAGTACCTCCCACTTGTTCAAACGCCATCATGGCAATCGAAGACGCGCAGTTTCTGGAACACGGCGGAGTCAGCATCAAAGGCATCATGCGTGCCGTGGTCAAAAATATCACAACCGGTCGCAAAGAAGGTGGCAGCACCATCACGCAACAGTTGGTGAAAAACTATTTCCTGACCAGCGAAAGAACTTTCAAAAGAAAGTACAACGAATTCATCATGTCGATCTTGCTAGAGTCTCGCTTTAACAAAGACGAAATTCTAGAGACTTACCTGAATGTCATCTATATGGGCCAAAATGGTTCGTTCCAGGTGCGGGGTTACGGAGCAGCGGCTCGTTACTACTTCAACAAAGAGGTTTCTGATTTAGATCTGTCAGAGTGTTCTTTGTTAGCTGCCATTGTGAACAGCCCGGGCCTTTACAATCCGTTCAAAAAGCCTGCGAATGCAGAACGCCGTCGCCACTTGGTTTTGGATAAAATGAAAGGCTTGGATTTTATCACCGAAGCCCAAATGACAGCCGCAGATCACATGCCTTTGCCAAGTGCTCCGATCACTCTGGCAACTGAAACAGCTCCGTACTATCTGGATGCCGTTCGCAAACAATTGGACTCGTTAAAAATTCCAGTTGAGGGACTGCGTATCTACACAGCTCTGGATCTGGAAGCCCAACAAGCGGCTCAGGAATCTTTGCGCAATCATCTGGATGGCCTTGAAAAAACCAACAAACACATCAAAGGCCTGAAAGAAAAGGGCAACAGCCTGGAAGGCATTGTTCTAGTCGGAGACAACCGCAGCGGCCTAGTAAATGTTGTTGTGGGTGGTCGCAATTATCGCATGACTCAGTTCAATCGCGCGATCGATGGACATCGTCAAGTTGGTTCGACAATGAAGCCGTTCGTTTATTTGACGGCGTTGATGAATGAAACTCCGGAGGGAAAACCTTACTCCCCGATCACGCTGCTCAATGATGAAAAGCAGCAGATTAAGTACGAAGGACAAACGTGGGCGCCGGAAAATTACGGCAAAAAATATTACGGCCAAGTTCCAATGTTCTATGCTTTGAAAAACTCGATGAATGCGGCAACCGCCAATCTTGGCATGCAAGTGGGCCTTGGCAACATCGTCGATATCGCTCATAAATTCGGAATCGACTCCGAACTAAAAGCTTTCCCGTCACTGACTCTGGGAGCTTTTGAAATGTATCCCCGCGAAGTTTTACAAAGCTATATGACGATCGCCAACATGGGACTTCGTCGCGATATTTCCTTTGTTCGCAAAGCTGTAAATGCGGAAGGCAACGAAGTTTACACTTTCGATCCGCATGAAAGGCAAGTGGAGGATCCTGCCACGGTCGCAAGCCTTATCAGCATGATGAAACAAGTGATCGTATCGGGTTCTGCTCGCGCGATTCCTTTGAATGGATTTACGAATCCTGCGGCAGGAAAAACCGGAACCACTAATGACAATAAAGACGCCTGGTTCAGCGGTTTCACACCTTATCTGACGACGATTGTTTGGGTGGGATACGACAACAACCTACAACACAAATTGACGGGTTCAAGTGGTGGCGTTCCGGTGTGGACAGACTTTATGAAAAAAATTGGCAGCCGTTATCCCGCTGACGACTTCGCTTGGCCAGAAGGCACCGTGAAAGTGACTTTGGATGAAGAAACACTAAAGGCCTTGAACGCTGTTCAAGCTCCATTCGATCCGACTTCAGTTGAATTGATTTTCAGAAAAGGGACGGAGCCATAGGCTCCTAGGTAACAGTTCCCTTTTAGGAATGCAGCGCATTCCTAAAAGGGAACTGTTACCTATAAAACGACTTCCAGGCCTTCGTGGGCGAAATCCCAAGAGACATTCGGAAGGATCTCATTGTTCGCGGCCGACGCGCGAGCCACAGCTTCATAGTATTCCCGAGTTTGACGACGCAATTCCAAAACATGATCCGTGCGAGCGCCCGGGTCATGATGTGCAAATAGAACTCGCTTGATGCCCTCACGGAAAGCAATTTCCAATCCCACTTGGGCGGCACTGTGCCCCCAGTTAGCTTTTTCTGCCAACTCCGGCAACGTGTACTGCGCATCGAAATACATCAAATCGATATTCTGATACAAAGGCAAATCCGCACCCAACTCTTCTTGAGTCACGCGCGTGCCTTCTGTATCCACACAATGCGCATAAGATTTACCATTCGCTTGAACTTTGAAACCCCAACAAGGATCTGGATGGTCGAGCTGATAAGGTGTCACTTTGAATTCGCCGACTTGAATCATTTTGCGTGGCTCTAAAACATGGAAATGAATTTTCGCCTGCAAGGCTTCAAACGGTACCGGGAAGTAAGGCTTTTTAAACAAACCACGAATCAAAGATTCCAGTTCCGGTTGCACAGCATAATAGTGAATTTCTTCGCCAGGAATAAAATGCGGAACAAAGAATGGCAAACCGATCACATGATCCCAGTGAAAATGAGTCATGAAGATATGATAAGGACCTTTTTTGCGATTCGCTGTGCCTTTAAGAATTCTTTCGCTGATCGAACGAATGCCACTACCACCATCAATGATAATTTGATCATTGCCATAGTTCAGCTCCACACAGGTAGTTGCTGATCCGTAACCACCTACAACAGGCTCTTCCATCCCCCGAATGTACATGGAGACCTGATCGGCACTGCGATGACCGGCAGTGAAAAAGTTCTGAAGAACTCCCTCAATGTGCTGTGCCCAAACTGATGGTGGTGGAGACGATGGCAAAGAGCCACGAACGCCCCAAAATTTTATGGAGAATGACATACCTTCTAAGGATGCCTCAGAATAAACACGAAACAAATTAATATTTTGTCCTGGGACCGACCTAGGTAGGTGACCCTCACAAAATTGGAATAAATTCCGGCAATAACAGAAGTTCGACTTAAATATCGCAACCGCTCTAACGGTGTCACCACGCCCCCTCGAGTAAGGATTACTCGAATGGCGGTTCCTTTTGCACCCACCCATTATACGTCGCAGCCAAAAGATGCATCGTAAGTGACTGAAATTACTTAAATAATTTTATAACTCCGGGGCCTTAAATTGGTACGCCTATTGCTTACTTCTGCAGTATGGAAATTCGGAGACAAAATGACATCATTGCTTTTCGTGCGCCGGGGGAAACCCCAGTGGCTTTTCATGCGCGAAATCTAGAGGTGGCAGACATCTCCGAAGAGCTTTGGGGGGAGATGACCCAAGCCTCCAACGACTCCCTTCGGTCCGTGTTGACTGACTGGAACAACGAAATCAATCCACAAACAACAACGACAGTTCCGGGTAAAGAAATCCGCGCGCTGACCATCAACGTTACGCAAATTTGCAATTTGAAATGCACATACTGCGCAGCTGGTGGCGACGGCACATACGGTGCCGCTCAAACTAAAATCTCAGTTGAAAAAACTTTGCCACAGCTAAAATACTTCCTGGAGAAGGTTGCTGATTCAGGAACTTTCCGTATCGGCTTTATCGGCGGCGAACCCCTGCTATATCCAGATGGCATTCGTGCTATCGCAAATTATGTGAAATTGATGACGGCTGGAAGAAACATTCGCGCGCAGTTTTCTATTGTGACGAATGGGACTTTGCTGACGGATGAAAACATCGCTTTGCTTGAAGAAATCAAATGCAATATCTCGGTGAGCATTGATGGCGAAGCTAAGTATAACGATGCCGCTCGCCCTATGAAAAACGGTCAAGGCAGCACGGCTGTTGTCGTTGAGGGACTTAAAAAACTTTTTGCTCGCAAAGAAAATTTTGGTTCCATCACTTTGCATGGTGTCTTTACAGCTGAAAACATGCACGTGGCAGAAGCTTATGAGTTTTATCGCCAATTCCCAGCGGATGCTTACGAATTCACTTACAGCGTTTCTGATTTGAATCAGGAAGCCAGTGATACTTTCACACGCGAGATGCGCTTGATCGCAGCGATGGCTTACGCTGAAGGTGGCGAGACTGCACTTCGTAAGATCAGCTTTTTTAATCGCATTTTCTCGGCGTTGGATGAACAACGTCGTACTGAAAACTTCTGTGGCGCCGGGAAATCCTTTCTGGTCGTAGATGCCCGCAACAACCTCTTTACCTGCCCTTGGGACGTTGGCAACGACGCCATGAAAGTGGGTCAAGGCACAGAGGTTTTCGAGGGCGCACTAGAAGAATACTCAAGTCCCCTGATTGAACAAAACAACTGCCAAAGCTGCTGGGCCAGATTCCTTTGCGGCGGCGGCTGTATGTATGTTCACAAGGAAGCTACGGGTTCAAAACATCAGAAAAACGGTCAATTCTGCGAAAGAACGCGCAGCTTGGTCGGAACAGCCATTTTATACTTTAAAAAAAGTCGTCAGACTGATATTCAAGAGGACAGTGACTATGGAAAACACTAAAAAAACTACGACACACATCAAGAAAGTAAAGCCTCGCGGCAACGTGCTTTCTGCCGTACCCACAGCCAGCGAATGCATCCCAGTTAAGTAATCAGCTAAATAACCTGGAGCTATTTAAAACAATATGAAACTGCCAAGTCCATTCGAGGAAACAACGAACTCCTCGAAACCAGTGCAATACCGCGTTTACGCGATCAGAGCTGTATTAGCTATGATCATGGCGTTCCTTATTGCGCAAATCAATTTGGACTATGTGGAGTCATGGCTTTATGACTTCCGCATCCGCTCGCAGCTCTTCCAAAGAACTTCTGAAAAAATTGAACTGGTTTACATCAAACCCTCAACAGTTCAGGCTTTCAAAGGTCAACCGAACGCCAAGGACCAGACAGCGATTCTTTATAACCTTTTGGCCGCTCACCCGCGTGCTGTGGTTTATGATTTTGCGATCGACGACGCCCAAGGCAGTGAAGAAGACAAAGCGGAATGGGCGAACCTTATCGTTCAAAGCACCAATGTCTATGTGGCAACTCCTGACACCCCACTAAAGGGCGAGGAGCGCAGCCTCTATTTACCTCTGCCGTTTGATCATGTGCGCATGGTTTCGGCTCCAAAAACTTCTGATACTATTAACTTTGCCAAAGACCGCGTCACTCGCCGCATGCTTTTGTCCTATCAGGATTCAATGATGCTTCCTGTGACTTTGGCGGGCTTCTATAATCCTGATGTTTTAGATTTTAGAAAAATCCGCGGTTACTTTGATTTCTATGATACCAAGCAATCCTTTATTGACTACCGTCGACCTGGCTCCTTCCCGTCGACCGTGTTCGACGATCTGGCCAATGGCAAAGTGGATTGGACTAAATTCGAAGATAAAATCGTTATCATCGGGACTGATTTAAATATCAGCGAGTCAGACTATATTCTGACTCCTTATAGCCGTATTCCTTCGGCTATGACCCGCATTGAAATGCAGGCAAATATCATCGATACCCTGATCCGTAACTCCAGCCCGGTCAGAATGCCAACCTATGTGAACTGGATCCTGCTGACTTTGATTTCCATCCTGGCAATTCAAATCGTCCTGAGCATGAGCCCGGCAATGGGTTTGGTGATTTTAGTTGGAACACTGACAGGATTTTCGGTTATTTCGTTCACTTTGTTCTGGTTATTCGGCTGGTGGATCACCATGGCGGCTCCGTTGTTGGCGGGTTTCCTGGTTTACTATTTCTTTATCCCTTACCGTCTGATCATCGAAAACCGTCGCAGCTGGGAATACTATCAAAAGAATAAACTTTTGAGTCAGGTCGAAGAGCTTAAGACGAATTTTATCTCGATGATGTCCCACGATTTGAAGACACCGATTGCGCGGATTCAAGGGATGACGGATGTGATCTTGGCTGATCAGGTGCAATTGAGCACGCAACAGCGCGAAGCCGTGGATACGATCAAGCATTCCTCTGACGATCTGTTGAAATTTATCAGCTCGATTTTGAATTACGGAAAAATTCAAAGCGAAGGCGTGGAACTGCACATGCAAACCAAGGACATCAACAATGTCCTTCAGGAAGTAATCCGTAAGCATGAGTTCCTGGCGAAAGTAAAACGCATCCAGATCGTGTCAGAGCTTGAACCGCTGTTCCCTATTCGTATGGATCCGGATTTGATGCGCCAAGTGCTTTCAAATCTGGTGGAAAACGCGATCAAGTACAGCCCGGATGACACGAAAATCCTGGTCACCAGTGAGGAAAGGGATGAACGAGTTGTCATTCAGGTTTCTGACCAGGGACCGGGAATTCCCGAGGACGAACTGAATAATATTTTCATGAAGTTCTTTAGAAGCAAAAACGTAAAGAGCACGCAGATAAAAGGCTCGGGGCTGGGCCTTTACTTGGCTAAATATTTTACAGAACTACACAAGGGACGCATCTTTGTGGAGTCGAAAGATGGAAAAGGTTCCACATTTACGGTAGAACTGCCGATGGAACAAGGGGGCGTAAATGCTTAAGGTTTTGGTAGTAGACGACGATCAAGGGTTGAGACTTTCAGTTAAGACAGCCCTTACATCCAACCAACGTTTTGACGTCGACGAAGCATTCGATGGCATCAACGCCATGGAAAAAATTAAAGCCGGTACGACTAAGTACGACCTTGTTATTCTTGACGTCGACATGCCTCGCTTAAACGGCCTGGAAACTCTTCGCGCTATCAAAGAATACGACTCTGGTATCATCGTGATGGTGATGACCGCGCATGCCACTTTGAACGATGCTGTTCAAGCCGTTAAAGACGGTGCTTACAATTATCTTTCCAAACCAGTTGCGGGTGATGAACTATTAGCTTTGATCGATAAAGCCGTGAACGCTCACAACTTGATTTCCAATATCGCATTCTCTGCCCCTGTGATGGTTGAAGAAGGTCGCAAGATCATCGGTCACACATCCCAAATGCAGAAAGTATTTAACATCATCCACCGCCTTGCCAAAGTGGACACTCCGGTTTTGATCCGTGGTGCCTCCGGTACAGGTAAAGAGTTGGTCGCAAAAGCGATCCATTTCAACTCGGCTCGCAAAGACGAAAAGTTCGTGGCGATCAACTGTTCTGCAATTCCAGAGAACTTGTTTGAATCTGAATTATTTGGTCACGAAAAAGGCTCGTTCACTGGCGCTGATCAACGTAAAATCGGTAAATTCCAATTCGCTGAGGGTGGCACTTTGTTCTTGGACGAAGTCGGTGACATGCCTCAATTGATGCAAGTTAAAATCTTGCGCGTTCTTCAGGAAAAACTATTCACTCCTGTGGGCTCGAACCGCGAATTCGCCAGCAACGTACGTATCATTGCTGCGACAAACCGTCCTTTGGAGGACATGATCAAAGCCGGAACTTTCCGTGAAGACTTGTTCTATCGCCTGAACGTCGTACCTATATTCTTGCCAGCTCTTCAAGAGCGTAAAGATGATCTTGAGCACATGATCAACATCTTCATCAAGAAGTTCAATCAAGCTCAAGGCAAACGCATCAATGGTATTACTCCGGATGCGATGGCGGTTCTTAAAAAACATTCTTGGCCAGGAAACATCCGTGAGCTTGAGAACGTGATTGAACATGCTTTCGTTCTGGAAACGAGCAACTTGATCACTTTGGCATCTTTGCCAGAGGCTTTGTTGATCGCAACAGGTACTAACTTGATCGATCTTTCACCGTTTGAAACGGCTCAGAACGTGGCTTCTGCTGGCATCGTTAAAGCAGCAAAAGCGCATGTGAGTTTGGGTGAAGACGATGAAAATGCTGGAAGTGATATCGACTCTGAAGACCTTGAAGGTGAAGAGATTGTTCCTTACTCTGGCGAGAATCTTGATTTCAACGCGCAAAAAGAAGCGTTCGAAAAAGAGTTTATCATCAAGGCACTAAAAACTTTCCGTGGTCGCATCAATCAAACAGCGCTTCACGCGAACATTCCGAAAAAAACTTTGCTACGCAAAATTGAAAAATACGGAATTATCGCCAAAGACTACGCAAACTAATTTCATTCTTTTCAGCTCCAGCAAGGCCTTCCATTCCCGGAAGGCCTTTTTTATTTCCGGCCGATACGCGATAAAAATAGGTGCCTAACTAAAAGTGCCGGCCTGAATGCAAGTGAAAGTTATCAATAAAAAATCGGTTTCTGCATCGCCTCTAGTTATTTAATCCAAAAACAATCACCAGATCTAGTGTTGCACGTTTTTTAAGCACAATTTGTTTAAGAATCATGTCGACGATACATTGACTCGATGTTGTGAAATTTGTAACGTCAGCCCCTCGACCCCGGAGAAATTCTAAGACATGACCATGAATCCCTTGCCACCGCAGGCTTACACAAAAGAGACGCTGCTGAAAGCCTACCAATGGCTGATGTCGCAAAACTCTAATATCAAGGAGATCGCAACAACTCCTGATATGCTGGTAAGTCTTTACCTAAAATCGGTGCGTGATGGTGAAAGCGCTTTGGAGCGCCCAAGTATCAAGAATTTCAAATCCGAATTGAAAAGCTTATCAGCAATGATGGGCGAGCTGGATCGTCCCAACCAAAATCATGGAACCGGTGCGACTTATCATCAGCAAGCTTCGCAACAACAACCCGTTCAGCAACAACAGCACATTCCGCAACAACCCGTTCAACAGGTTTTGCAAGCTCAGCCGATTGCGCAACCACAAGTGGTTCACGTGGCGCCAACGATGGTTCCTCAAACTCAAGTCTCTTACACAGAGAAAACCCTGACGGCGACAACTCAAGATTCCGATGTGATGGTCCTTTTTGATTGCGGGACTAAATCAATGATTCAGGAAGTCAAAGACGAGTTCAATTTGAGTTCTGAACTAGAAGCCTTGCGCATGCTCGTAAAAATCGGTTATGTGAAGTCTAAAGGCATGCTAAAATAGTTTAAGAGGCCCACACATGAACAAAAAATACATCTGGCTGGCAGCGATTGCAGGCTTTTTGGTCGCCTTAGACCAAGTAACGAAACTCTATATTCACACACACTTTCACCTGGGTGAATCTGTTGTTGTGATCCCAAACTTCTTTAATTTTACTTACGTTAGAAACTTTGGTGCGGCGTTTGGATTTTTGGCAGAAAGCCATCCTTCCTTCCGCGAGTTGTTCTTTCTAAGTATGCCACCTATCGCATTGATCATCATCATGGGTATCTTGCGCGGGGTGAAAAACGAAGACACGAAACAAATCGTCGCTCTTTCCAGCATCTTTGGTGGTGCGATCGGGAATTATATCGACCGCATCCGCTTCCGCTATGTGATCGACTTCCTGGACTTCCATATCTATGGAAAGTGGAGCTGGCCTGCGTTCAATATCGCTGACATGGCGATCGTGGGCGGAGTGGGACTCCTACTTCTGTTAATGTTCCTGGAAAACAGCAAAAAGAAAGAATCAGAAAAAGGCGCTTAAAGGCGCCTTTTTTTTGACCGTAAACTTTATGGATTCGGTATTTGGCAAACAGGACTAGCCCTGGACCTAGACATATTTCCGTTCACCGCCGAAAATTTATCTATGAAAAAAAGTCGTTTTTTCGTAGCGCTCGTTTCATTGATTTCTCTTATTTGTATCGCCTATGAAGTGGATAACTACACCCTTCGCTATCAATCTTTGCCCGACTCTCGGGATGCGATGAACGACGAAGTGAATCGCATGCTTCGAGAGGCTCAAGCAAAACTAGAAGGCAAAGGCTGCAATCCAGACAAACTGGTCACAGCAGTTCACGACACCTTGGGCGGTTGGGTCGTGGGGAAACTGGAAGAATTTGCTTCGGATTCGGATACAGTGAAAAAGCATAAATCTCCGTCTGATAACATTTATTCCAAGCGAAGTGCCAAATCCAAATTGTCAGGCTTCATGATGACGTTTGCGGGTCTTAATGATTCCGTAAATTTAAATGGCCAATATGTGGGCGCAGATAAATTTGGTCATTTTATCGATCAGGGTTGGGAATACTATAAAGAATATGAAAGCCGACAATCACCTAGTGAAGGTACGGCGGCGGCCTTGAAATATGGCGTCGGCCTGGAGGAAGGCGGATTCGGCCTAAGAGCGACGGGAGTCAAATCCCACGGCGACCTTGCTGCGAACTATTCTGGATTTCGTTTTTGGCTGAATCTGCATAAAGGTGATGTACCGTACTTTAAATGTGAGAACGATAAATGGACGCAAGTTCGCCAATTTGATTTTATTGATTACGTAAATCCTGCTTGGGACGAAGCGATCAACTGCAGTGACTTTAAATCTGATGACATGGCGACTTCCGTTGTCGAGCGCGCCACAGAACTGGAAGAAACAGCTTTGAAAAATGGTAAAACTCAGCGCTATGTCTGTCCGGTTTCACCGAACGACTGTGTGAAAATGAAAAAGTACTATGGCGATAAGGCTCCTATGATTCTTTCTGAGAAATGCCTGAACGCCAAACCCGAGGCCGATAACACTCGTCACTCGGCACAAATTTCTGCTCAAGAACTTGGGACTTCCAAATATAGCAAACGCGCACCTAAAACGACTGAAACGCCTCAACCTACACAGGGGACACGATGAAATACGTAATTCTTATCTCTCTTTTGATTAGCCAAATGTCTTTCGCGGTGACGATGAAACCAGCGACAAAGATAGCTCCGACTAAAAACAGAATGACTGCAAACACGGAATATTCTGCGGAAATTAAAGTCCTTTCGTCTTTGATTGGCTGTGTGAAATCAGGGACAAGCCCAGACGCCATCCGCGCCTGCAGCAAAGACTTGCTTTCTGAATCTTTGAAACAGAAACACCGTGATCTGGTTTTGACTTGGTTTGAACAACAAGTGGAAATCAGCTATCCGGCAGCTTGCCCCGCATCTGATTTGGAATTCATCGATAAAGCAGTTTTAGCGAAATCCAAAGCGACTTTGTGCTCGAGCTTTGCTCGTGGTGATCAGACCAGACAAGTCATGTTCTTTATGAGCGAAGAAAAAGGCCAATCGCGCCTTTTGAATCTTAAAGAAAGATAGAATCAGAAAAAGGCGCTTAAAGGCGCCTTTTCTTATTTATTGGGAATGTTCTTGCGGAGCTTGCGTTGCAGGCTCTGCCTGTGAAGTCCCAATTTTTTTGCGGCCTGAGTGATATTTCCATTCGAAGTATTCAAAACGTAATCAATATACTCCCGCTCCATACGCGCCAAAGAGATCTCGGATTCATCTTTAGGAGCCTCAGAAACCTGCTCCTCGGTAAAAGCACGAACAATCATATCTGGTGTCACAGGTTTTGCCAGAAAGTTTTCGGCCCCCAGCTGCATGGATTTTACCGCAGAAGCCACCGATCCAAAGCCACTCATCATCACGATGCGAGCGCCAGGAAATTTTGCCGTTAGCAGCTTAATAAAATCTAAACCATTGTCATTACCAACACGCAGATCCAGCAAAACTCCATCCGGTGGATTCACGCGGTCCAAGTTAGGAAGTTCTGCAAAACTTTGCACGACGAAATCGCGCTCTTCCAGCTCCTGATGCAGAACATCTCTTAAGCGAGAGTCGTCTTCGATCAGTAAAAGATTTTGAACGCTTTTTTTCATTTCGACTCCTCGTAAGGAATCGACAGACGTGCCGTCGCTCCTTTGCCGGGATTGTTATTACGAAGGCTAAATTCGCCGCCCATGGACTGCGCCGTCATCATGGCCGAGTAAACCCCCAAGCCGTTACCGTTTTGTTTGTTTGTATTAAACGGCTCACCCAAGCGTTCGATAATTTCTGAAGCCACACCGGAGCCTGCATCGACCACTTCGATCACGATCTCCCCGGCATTTTGATATACACGCAAGGAAATTTCCGAGGCCGACACCGAAGCTTCTTTAGCATTATCCAAAAGATCGAAGACTGTTTGGGCGAAGGATAGCGGCTGAAGACGGCAAAATAGTTCCCCCGGAGCCCATTCTTTTTTCAAAGTGATTTTATTATCGGCTTCCCAGGACTGAACGATGTCTTGCAATACAGAATGAACATTGAGCTTTTGCAAATCACCATCAGCGGATGTGGCAAAGACGCCCACCATTTTTTGAAAGATTGAAATACACTCATCCAATGACAACTGGGCTTGTTGAATTTCAGCGTGGGCTGCGACGGGATCACCCAGCTTGCGAACGCCACGATCAAGGCGAAGTTTCAGGGAATTCAGCGGTGTCGCCATTTCGTGGGAGAACCCTGCTGCCAAAGCTCCCAAAGATTTCAGACGATCGGCGCGGTGTTGGCGGTTTTGCAAACTGCGAATGCGCTCTTCCTGTTTTTCCAATAAAACGGAAAACAAACGCGCGACAAACCAAGCACCAACCACAACGACCCATTGAAAAAGAAAATGGAAAGCCATTTCTTTGCGATCCACATTCAACGTCACAGCAAGGTCTTTGTTCGTCTCGCTTTGCAAGATTGCCAGTAGGCCCAAAAGAATCACGGCAAATAAAAGACTGCGCTTATTTCTAAGAAGCATCCCTCCCAAAAAAGCGTGCAAAGTCAGAACAGCGATAAATGGATTCGCCGCAGATCCACTGACAAATAAAAGTCCCGCCACTGCGAGCAAATCCACCAACAGCTGAACAAATAATAACGACTGCTCTTTCGCGGCGGAAGTTTTGCTCCAGATACCTTGAGTCAGACCATTGAAAACCGCGAGCAATGCCACCACGGCCATAAAATAAAAGAGCTGCTCTTTTAATAAGTATCCAGACTCCAAAAGAGGAACGGTGCCGACCATCATGAAAATGATCGCGATCCATCGGAAACGCACGATTCCCTGAATCAAGGATGTGTCGGGCCAAAATGATTTAACGACAGAGGATAACATGGGCTTTTCATAGTCCAGAGAGGGAGACACAGCAAGCTCTTGCGTATTTCCGCAACTATCCGCTGCACTGACGCACCCGCGAATATCATTTGGGTTTCTAATTGCAAATTACTTGCGTTTAAGAATGGTCCACGTTAAACGCTAATTCTGACAGACCCTGGAGGATTTGAATGAAGAGATACTTATTGCCTTTAGCATTGTGCCTAGCAAGCACTGGGGGTTATGCCCAAACGGCCTCACCTTTGGTGCAAAATTTAAATTTTTCTGCGGCGATCGATGCCACCGCGCCAGTTAATTTTGATGATTCTTCGGAAAACCAATTGGGAATTCGTTCCGCAGAGCTGATGCTTTACGCCCCTGTGGATCCAACGTTTGATGCCCTGATCAATTTTGCAGCCCACAACGAAGATGGCGAATACCATGCTGAACTTCATGAAGGTTATATCTCTTCTTCGAAATTGATTCCGAATTTGCGTTTTAAAGTCGGGATGTTTTTCCTGGGCGTGGGACGACTGAATCAATTCCATCAACATGATTGGGCCTTTATCTCGGCACCGAAAGTACAATCTGAATTCTTTGCCGATGAAGGCGTTCACGATACGGGAGCAGAAGCGACTTACATTCTGCCAACAGATCACTATTTTGATGTCACAGTGGGTGTGACCGATGGTTACAAATGGCATGAGGACGATACTCCGGAAAGACCCAAGGCGCCGGTTCATTATATCCGTCCTTCAACATTCTTTAATATCGGTGACAATGGCGGTCTGCAAATCGGTTTAAACTATTTGGGTCGCACCGATGCCACGGGATTGCAAACGCAACTAACGGGCCTTGATTTGGTCTTTAAGCAAAAAGAAGGCAAATTCAATCGCTGGTATTTCCAATCAGAAATTTGGAATCAGGTGCAAAACAGTGATCTGACAGATCGTTCGAATAAAATGGGCGCTTACTTTTATCCAGAGTATGGTTTCAATGAACGTTGGTTCCTGGGTCTTCGCCTGGATGCATTTACCGACATGAGTTTAAAATACGACGACGGAGATCACCGCGACAACTTGGATTATGCGTTTGTACCAACAGTGACTTTCAGAAACTCGGAATTTGTGACTTGGCGTTTGGCGTATACGCACGAAGTAAACCATATCGCTCTGGAATCAGACCAAACAAACCGCGTTCTTGAATTGCAATTCATTGCGATCCTTGGCGCCCACCCGGCTCACGCATTTTAGAGGTGATTATGAATAAGTTGATTTCTATTCTTCTGCTTTTCGTTTCCGTGAATGCCTTTGCAAAAATCAAAGTCGTGGCCACTTTGCCTGATGTCGCCGAAATTGTGAAAGCGATTGGACAGGATAATGTCGAGGTTTCGTCTTTGCTTTCCGGTGGGACAGATCCGCACTTTGCAGATGCTCGCCCGGATTATATTTTGAAAGTAAATCGCGCGGATGTGGTTTGCTCCGTGGGCCTTGATTTAGAAATCGGTTGGTTGCCAAAAGTTTTAGAAAAAGCCGCCAATGCCAAAGTTCAATCTGGTGGCGCGGGCTTTTGTGAACTGGGGAATGCAATCAAGCCTTTGGAAATTCCCACGGGCGTGATCAATCGTTCGTTAGGCGACGTACACCCACACGGAAATCCGCATTTCACTTTGGATCCGCTGAAAGTCGCAGAATCCGGCGCTGAAGTGGTCCGCGTGCTTTCCGCGGTCGACGCAGCAAATGCAGCTGTCTATCAGAAAAATTATGATGCATTCAAAAAGCAAATGGAGACTTTGCACTCTCAGCTGAAAGCGAAAGTTAAAAAAGTAAAAGTGATGGAGTACCACAAGGAATTTACGTACTTCTTTAATTCCTATGGTTTGGATTCGGCTGGTTCTTTGGAGGAAAAACCTGGAATGCCGCCTTCCGCGACTCGCATTGCTCAGGTGGCCCAAGCTGCCAAAACGAACAAAGTCCAAGTTTTGTTCGCGACAGCTTCTGCTCCCCATCAAACATTGGAGCGTTTCACGGAGCTTTCAGGAATTCCTGTTGTTACTGTGCCTTCCTATGTTCAATCATCAGGTGACGCAAAGACCATTGAGGCTTTGCAAAACTTGTTGGTAAAATCTATTCCATGAAAAAGCTTTTAAGCGTTTCTAATCTCTGCGCCTTAAGTAAATCAGGCACGAAACTTTCCCCTGCGGTGAATTTTGAACTTCACGCGGGGGATATTCTTTTCCTGCGCGGTGAAAATGGCGCCGGAAAAAGCACGATTTTGAAAACGCTGTTAAAGCTGCATGCTTATTATTCCGGCAAATTTGATTTTGCCGTTAAGAATGAAGAAATCGAATACCTGCCACAGCTGGGAAATTTAAATTTCCATCTACCTCTTACTTTGGCGGACATGCTGGGCGAAGCGACGTCGTCTCCCTTGCTGGCCGGCCTTGATCTGAATAAAAAATGGAACACAGCCAGTGGTGGTGAACGTCAGAAGATATTGTTTTCTGCGGCTTTGGCGAAAAAGCCCAAGGTTCTGATTTTGGATGAGCCCTTTAATCACGTCGATAAAGATGCAGGCCTTTTACTGGAACAAGGACTGCTGCAATTCTTAAACGAAAATCCGGAAAGTGCACTGATCCTGGTGTCTCACCGTTCATTGACTCAAAACCACGCTCGCATGCGCTTCCTGGAGATTCAATGACAGAGTTTTTGTCTTTATTAGGAATCTACAAGTGGTCACTTCCCGCCAGCACTTTGATGGCGGGAACACTGTGCCTGATTGGTGCCCAGTGGACCGCGCGCGAAAAAAGCTCGCAGATCTTCGTTTTGGGACAAGGTTCTTCCCTGGGTATCGTATTAGGATTAGTTTTAAATATTTTGTTGGGAACTGATTTTCACTGGCTAAGCCTTGCTGGTGGCTTGGGAGTCGGCGCCCTGACTTTGGTTCTTTCCGATCTTTTGATTCAAAGAAAGTCCGACCGCAATCACGTGTACTTAACCTTATTTGTTTTGTTCCTGTCTTTGACGTATCTGATGTCGTCCCTGACTCCGTCACTGGAAAGCCATATGGCGGCCGCTTACTTTGGTGATTTGGCCGTTATGAGTGACAATGCGGCGGCGATTGCGATGTTAGCGGCAGTTCTATTCATGGTTTTTATTTTGATGAATTGGCGAAATCTGACTCAAATCAGTTTTCAATTGGTGAATCAAAGCTTGATTCACCGTCATTGGAAAAATCGCCTCTTTGATGTGGGAACGCTGGTTATCACGACAGTTGCCATTCAAAGCATGGGCTATTTGTTCACGATGGGCTCACTGTTTATTGCGACAAGCTTTGCTTCGCAACGAAGCCGTAATTTGAAAAATTACACTCAAAGAGTTTTGGTGATTTCAATTGTGGGATGCTTATTAGGATTCTTGATTTCCCTATTATCTACCAATCTGCCCACAGTTCCTTGTGTGATGCTGGGACAGATTGTAGTGGGTATTCTGACTTACATGAAGAAGTAATGGAAAGACGGTTGAGCCAAGCGCTTTTGACCGTCCAAATTGAACAGACAAATCACTTCTGTGCGCACACCTTGTTTGACGTTGAAAATCGTCAAATCTGAATTCTCGATGATCTGATGAAGTCCGCGGCCTGCCCCACCTTTAGTGGTATTCAAGCTGCCCGCTGTGCCATTGTAACAAGTTTGCAGATAATCGATGATCACGTCTCTTTGAAGAGCACCAAATGGATCGACGACCGCCACTGCTGCCATCACACCATCCGTCGCATATCTAAAGACAGATTGTTGGTGAGTTTCCAACTGAACTTCTTGTTTGCGGCTGACGTGATTAAAGATGGCTTTGCCATGGGAATCCACGGGAGCATCATAAATCGCATTCATCAGCATTTCCTCAGCAACCGTATTCACGCGATCAATAACCGACGTACGCACACCTGCTTTTTTCAGGTAAGAACACATATCGTCGCGCAACTGTTCACGCTGGCCTGAATGAGTGACCACTCTTTTTTGAATATCCACACCCCAAGTAAGGTACTTGTCGATACCAAATAGATCTTTATTCAAAAGCTTACCCAGTGCCGTCAAGACAAAGCGAATGGTCGCATTTTTGTCTTCAGCATCACGGGAGATAATGTTTTTGATAAAGCGATTCGGAACCAAAATCCCCAGGTTGCCCTGAACATCGTGGCTGGTTAAGAGAATCACATTTGGACTTAGTTTTTGCTCTTCAACTTTACGAAGCACATCAACGCAGCTGTCTTCACCGACAACCACATCGTATTTGCCACCTTTTAAAAGCTCCTCAGCTTGAGCCGCATCGCTCGCGATATCCAAATGAACACCCGTACTACCTAAGGCCATACGAAGTGGCATTTGCTGCTTTTTATCTGGCTCGATCAAAAGAACACGGCCGCCTGCGCCACGTTGCAAAGCATTCTGGGCTTCATGCAATTCGCGGTTCAGGATTTCAAACAACCGAGCCTTTTCGTTCGTTTTAATCAGGCGCTCGGTCAAAATCATGCAATAGATTTGATATAGCAATGCTTGAAAACGGTCTTTGTCCTTAGGATGAACGTGGGCAAAGTCTTCGTCTTTGATCACATAGCATGTTACTTCAGTGACCGCGCGAACCGACGTGGAAGCAGGGTTTGAGGTGATAACACTCATCTCGCCCCAAACTTCACCGGGAGTATCAAAAGAAGCCAGCACTTCACCGGCCAAAGAAATTTCCAATTTTCCAGATCTTAGAAAATACAAATTGCGATTGGTTTGGCCTTCTTTAAGCACCACTGTCCCAGCAGGGAACACTTCA
The DNA here is from genome assembly GCF_006874645.1 of Bdellovibrio sp. ZAP7. Taxonomy (NCBI): domain Bacteria; kingdom Pseudomonadati; phylum Bdellovibrionota; class Bdellovibrionia; order Bdellovibrionales; family Pseudobdellovibrionaceae; genus Bdellovibrio; species Bdellovibrio sp. ZAP7. Next base: position 3,621,239 of record NZ_CP030082.1, read on the forward strand.
TTGTGCATCATCGCTGCTACTTGCAGTAACAGGTCTGTGCTAAATGATTTGAAAAAGGAGTAGCCCTTAATTTCCTGAACTATATCTGCTGGGTGCATTTTCATATGCTACAATTATGTAGTCAGACATCTGTATATGGGTAGTTTCGCTTGAAAATTCTTCGGAATTTTTTAAAAATTAAGTCTATCGTCGGTGTCAGGAGTACTGTGTTTCCAACGATCGAAATCTCATCTGAAATCCACGTTCCCACATATTATCTTGTAATATGTATTGTGGTCGCAATTTGCCTTATCTGGGTCACACGACGGAGTCAGCAACAGAAGCTTTCTGTCCAACATACACTCGACCTAAGTCTTCTAATCATGGTGTTTGGTTTCATTGGTGGACGCCTGTTTCACGTGTTTTATGAAAGTTTCAGCTATTATCAAAACAATCTGATGCGCATCCTTTATTTCTGGGATGGTGGTTTCGTGTTTTACGGAGGTGCTTTGCTGGCGGCCTTTGCGGGAATCACATACCTGTATTTCAAAGAGCAAGATCTGATGGAAAATTACCTGGATTTGCTGGCCCCAGTATTAGCCTTGGGTTATGGCCTGGGTCGTATTGCCTGTTTTCTAGCGGGTTGCTGCTATGGGCGCGCCTGCGACCTTCCTTGGGCCGTTGCAGGCAAACATCCTTCGCAGCTTTATGCCGTTATGTGGGAATTGGGCGTGGTCATGGTCCTCCTCGGCCTGGAAAAATCCCGCCCGAAATGGAAGTTCTTTAAGACTCCGGGAACACTCTTTTATGTATGGATGATTCTTCATGGAAGTGGTCGCCTTATTATGGAGTCCTTCCGCGATGATTTCCGCGGTCCTAATGTGGGCTTCTCTATCTCCAGCTGGATTAGCTGGGGGATCATTATTCTTGGTTTAACACTGCTTCTAAAAAAGCCCGTGGATTCCAAGGTTTAAAGTGTCTCATGTTGAGACTTTAGACAAAAGGTGACACAAATTGGCGAAGTGTCTAAAGAGTTCAACACCACCACCCCTCTCAAATCGCAAATAACAAATCTCTGCGCATAGTTGGCAGTGGCACGTCCCGTGTATTGCATCTGTAGTGAAGAAGCTTATTTAATGAGAGAGGTATTTATGAAAAAGCTCATCCTACTATTAGTAACGACGGCATCAATGCTGACGTTTGTTGGTTGCGGCAACAATGACAGTGGCGGTGGTGGCGGCGCAGCTGCAATCCCGACATGTAACTACGGCTCTACATGGAACGGCCAATACTGTGTTACTTCAAACGGTAACATCGTAAGCCCTGGTGTTACGACAATGCGTTTTGGTGACTATAAATATTGGTTCCAAATCGATTACTACACACGCATGCCGGTGCAAGTCGTAACTCAGGAAACAGGTAATCTGCAAATCACGAATACAACTGTGTATGCAAAATTCCTTAAAGAAGCGATGGCAGTATGTGATCGCACGATTTGGGGTTGGAACACAGGTTATGCGAATTGCAGCTCATGGACGACGGGTTCTTTGATGGTGCAACTTGATATGAGCAACAGCTTGAAACCATCTTTGTACTTCACGGCGATTCCATCTCAGCAGTACTTCAGCTTTAACATTGGTATCAATGGTGGCGGTATGGCATACAACCCATTGGCTTTGGTTCAAAATACGACTTACAACTTGATCAACCAAAACAAAGGATTTGAAATCCGCACAAATGGTTCTTCGATGAATGGTGGTGGTTTGCACTTGATCCAACTTCAAGTACCAAACGGCTCCATCAACGACAGCCAGGTTTCTTACCAACTTGCTTATCCAGATGCTAACGGCAAAGGCACTGTGTTCGCGACAGGCGTACTTAAAAAGTACTAATAGTTAATGAACTGAATTTAAAACAACCGATTGGAGTAACTTCGCAAGTCTCATGGCGAAGGTGCACAATCGGTTGATCTCGTTTCAACTCTGCGCAAATATCCTACCATGAGTGAATCTGAAAAACCCCAAGGTAAAATGGTAAAGTGTCCACAGTGTGGCAAGCCTGCTTTGTACTCACCTGAAAATCCTGCGCGCCCTTTTTGCTCTGAACGCTGCCGCCTGATTGACCTTGGTGAGTGGGCCTCTGAGGGATATCGCATTCCCGTGAGCAATCAATCTTCAAGTGATTCTTTAACTTCCATCGACGACGCGTACGATGATGAAGATGGTAGCAACGATCCACGACACTGATCCTTACACCAAAAAGAGATTTCGTGAAAATGGCTGTACGAGCCTTTTTCGTAAATAGCCGTTGACGAAGCAGAGTTTTTAATTTGTTATTTGAAAGTCATCGGAAGACGAGAATTTATCATCAGGATTTTAAACAACTGAGACACACACATGTGTCACTAAAGAGGAGTTCAAATGAACAAGGCTCAATTGATCGAAAAAATCGCTGGCGAAACTAAAGTTTCTAAAGCTCAAGCTGAAGCAATCCTTGACTGCGCAGTAGAAAACATCAAAAAAGCAGTTAAAAAAGGCGACGACGTTAAACTTGTTGGCTTCGGTACTTTCACAAAAGCTAAACGCAAAGCTCGCACTGGTCGCAACCCACAAACTGGTAAAGCAATCAAAATTCCAGCTGCATGGGCTCCAAAATTCCGCGCTGGCGCTGAATTCAAATCAATGGTTAAGTAATTAGTTTTACAACTAATCACTGATTTAAAAAGGCGTTCGCAAGAACGCCTTTTTTTTATTCCCAAAATCACACTCTCCCACTCACCCACTCACCCAAAAACTTCTTGTTCCCACAAGACTCCAAAAAACGTACTCACCCCGTGCACTCCACAGGATCTACCACCAACGCAGGAAACAACACCCCGCTCCATATCCATTTATTAATCTCCATCGAAGAGTTTAGCACTGAAGAGGAAATTTCAAAGGGAATCCCCTGTGGAGCGTGAGTGCAGCGACCTCCGGTGGCGCCCGGACAAAAATAGCAGGATGCTATTTTTGCGCGTTAGCCCGTAGGGACAAGGGCAGGAGCCCTTGTCATCCGCGAACTCGCCGAAGGCGAGCACCGGTTGAGCCACGATGGCGTGTCGCGGAACACACGCTCCACAGGGGATTCCCTTTGAAATTTCCGGCGCCCAGAGCTAATCTTCCCTTCATGGCAACTTTCAATAAAAAGATCAAAAGACTAGGTGTGTATACAAGTGGTGGCGATGCGCCGGGAATGAACGCAGCTCTGAGAGCCGTAGTTCGTGCAGGTATCGCAAACAAACTCGAAGTTTTTGCAGTCATGCAAGGCTATGTTGGAATGATCGAAAATCACATCGAATCGATCGACCAACGTTATGTTGCCAACATCATTCAGCGTGGTGGGACTGTTATTAAAACAGGGCGCTCGACTGAATTTACCAAACCTGAAGGTCGCACGAAAGCTGTCGCAAATTTGAAAGCTCATGGCATTGATGCTTTGGTTTGTATTGGTGGCGATGGTTCCTTCCGCGGTGCTCATGCTCTTTGGGAAGAACATCAAATTCCTATCGTCGGTGTACCGGGTACCATTGACAATGACGTTTACGGTTCTGATAAAACGATTGGTTTCGATACTGCTGTTAATACGGCGCTGGAAGCCATCGACAGAATTCGGGACACAGCGGCTTCTCATGACCGTTTGTTCATCGTTGAGGTGATGGGTCGCAACTCCGGCTTTATCGCTTCTGCTGTGGGTCTTGCCGGCGGTGCGGAAGAAATTTTCGCACCGGAATCTTTGACGACTGTTGATAAAGCTGTGGACCGCATCAAAGACGGTATTGCTCGTGGCAAAACGAGTTCTATTCTTGTGACAGCGGAAGGCCAAAAACCAGGCCGCGCTTATGATTTAGCGGATGCTATTCGTAAGAAAACGGGCTGGGATGCAAAAGTTTGCATCCTAGGACATCAACAACGTGGTGGCTCGCCGACTGCTGCTGACCGCATTCTTGCAAGCCGCATGGGTGCTGCCGCTGTGGATTCATTGCTGCGAGGTCATTGCGACATCATGATCGGCACTGAAGGCGAAAAATTGATTGAAGTTCCTCTCGATATTGTAACAAAGAATGAAAGAAAAGCGCATCTTGACTTGATCAGTCTTGCAAGTGTTTTAGCGACCTAAAAACTCTTGACCTCTTTTGTAGATACTTGAATTCTAAACGCTATTCAGGTTTTAGAATTACAAAAGAGGTCAATATGAAACGTCTGGTACTTTCCCTATTGCTAGTACTTCCTTTACTGGCGAGCTGTACAAAAAAAGAAAATGAAATTGTGATCGGTGAATACGACTCCTTGTCTGGAAGCGATGCCACTTTTGGCTTGAGCTCTAACAAAGGTGTTCGTTTGGCTTTTGATGAAATCAACGCTGCTGGCGGTATCAAAGGTAAAAAAATTGAATTAAAAACGATGGACGATCAAGGTAAGAACGAGGAAGCCGCTGCTGCGACAACTCGCTTGATCACACAAAACAAAGTCGTTGCAGTTATCGGTGGCGTGGCCAGCGGTCGCTCTAAAGCTGCTGCTCCGATTGCACAGGCAAAAGGTATCCCTTTTGTTTCCCCAGCTTCCACAAATCCTGATGTGACTAAAATCGGTGACTATGTTTTCCGTATTTGTTTCATCGATCCATTCCAAGGTTCTGTGATGGCAAAATTCGCCAGCGAAAATCTTAAAATCAAAAAAGTTGCTATCCTTCGCGACGTTAAAAATGACTACTCTGTTGGTTTAGCTGACGCCTTCCTGACTGATTTCAAAAAACGTGGTGGCGAGATCGTAGCTGACGTTTCTTACCAAGCCGGCGATATCGATTTCAAAGCGCAATTGACTCAAATCCGCTCTAAAAACCCTGAAGCACTTTATGTTCCCGGTTATTACACTGAAGTGGGTTTGATTGCACAACAAGCGCGTCAATTGGGCATCAAAGCTCCATTGATGGGTGGCGACGGCTGGGATTCCGATAAACTTCATGAAATCGGAAAAGAAGCTATCAACGGTAACTACTACTCCAATCACTACACGGTTGAGTCAACAGATCCTGCAGTGACTGAGTTCATCAAAAAATTTAAAGCGAAATACAACGAAACTCCGGACGCATTGGCGGCTTTGGGTTACGATGCCGCAAAAATCTTGGCTGGCGCAATTGAGCGTTCTGCAGACTTGTCAGGCAAATCGATTCGTGATGAACTGGCTAAAACTAAAGACTTCCCAGGCGTGACTGGTAAGATCTCCTTGAATGAAAATCGCGATGCAGTGAAAAGCGCTGTGGTGATTCAAGTGGACGGACCAAATCGCAAGTACATCACGACAGTGACGCCGTAAAGGCCACTAACGAAGGACAGACATGCAGGATTTCGTACAACATTTGATTAATGGTATCAGCCTTGGCTCCATCTACGCATTGATCGCCCTTGGCTACACCATGGTGTACGGAATCCTGAAAATGATTAACTTCGCCCACTCGGATGTTTACATGGTGGGCGCCTTCGGGGCTTTCTACGTTGCCCGTGCCTTTGGAATTGAAGCAAATCCTGGCATCGGCTCTCTCGCTATCCTTCTTATTTCCTCCATGCTTGTATGTAGTATCTTGGGTCTTTTGATTGAAAGACTGGCGTACCGCCCTCTTCGTAATGCACCAAAACTAAATATCCTGATCACAGCCATCGGCGTGAGTTTATTTTTAGAATATGGTGGCCAAGCTTTATTCGGAGCCAATCCCAGAGTTTTTCCTGAAGTCATGAAAGATTTTGTGATTTTCTCCTTCGGCAACGTTGAGTTGAAATCCTTCGACATCACAGTTCTAGTCGTCAGCGTTCTGGCGATGCTGGGACTGCAATATCTGATCTATAAAACCAAACTTGGAAAAGCGATGCGCGCTGTAAGTGCCAACGCCTCCGTTGCAAGTCTTTTAGGTGTAAATCCAGATAAAATTATCGCTTTCACTTTCATCGTCGGCTCCGCATTGGCTGGTGTCGGCAGCGTTTTGGTGGGTATGAAATATCCTAAGATTGATCCTTTGATGGGGATGATGATTGGAATGAAAGCTTTCGTTGCCGCAGTTCTAGGTGGTATCGGAAATGTTCGTGGCGCGGTACTGGGCGCACTTATCATGGGCCTTTCAGAAGAAATGGTCGTGGCTTATTTATCTTCTACATACCGTGATGCTTTGGCCTTCGGTATTTTAATTGCGATTTTGATCTTTAAACCTGCCGGATTGCTGGGCAAATACTCTGTGGAGAAAGTCTAATGATTCGCGCGTTCAAGAATCCTCTTTTATCTTTGCTTGGTGTTTTAGCGGTTGGTGCGATCTTCCAATTTGCTTTCGATGAATACATTCAGCTGATGGTTTTGTTCATTACGGTGAACTGCCTGATGGCGATGAGCTTGAATCTGGTAAATGGCTACACTGGTCAGTTTTCATTGGGTCACGCAGGCTTCATGGCAATCGGTGCTTACTTTACGGCTTATGCTTCCACTCATTGGAATTTTCTTCCAGCAGAACTACAAGGCGTGTCTTTCTTTATCTTTGCCATCGGAAGCGGTCTTGCGGCGGCTTTGGCGGGTTTCCTGGTCGGGCTTCCTTCGTTGCGATTGAAAGGTGACTATCTGGCCATCGTGACTTTGGGTTTTGGTGAGATTATTCGCGTGTCGTTGCTAAATATGGATGTTCTGGGTGGCCCTCGTGGTTTCGCAAACATTCCTGGGTTCTCTAATTTCTATATGTCTTATTCGTTCGCTGTTTTGTGGATTTTGATCTGCTTCTTTACGATCTGGCGTGTGATGAAATCTTCTTGGGGCCGAGGCTTCTTAAGTGTTCGCGAAGACGAGATCGCTGCAGAATCGACGGGCGTTAATACGACTGGCATGAAAGTACGTGCTTTCGTGCTTTCCAGCTTTTTCGCCGGTGTCGCGGGAGCTTTATTTGCGCACTTTACGAACTTCATCAATCCTTCCTCGTTCACGTTCTTGCAAAGTGTGAACGCCGTGATCATGGTTGTTTTAGGTGGTATGGGTTCGATGACCGGTTCAATCATCGCGGCTATTTTCGTAACATCCCTGCCTGAAGCACTTCGTCCGCTGCAAGAATGGACTGGCGTGGATTTGCGTATGGTTATTTATTCTTTGTCCCTGATTCTTGTGATGATCCTTCGTCCTAAAGGAATCATGGGTGAACTTGAGATCACTGACTTGTGGAGAAAATATGTCCGACGTTCTGCTAGAAGCTAAAGGTATCACTATGCAGTTCGGCGGATTAAAAGCCGTCGATAACTTGTCCTTTCAAGTTAAAAAAGGTCAGCTTGCAGGTTTAATCGGTCCCAACGGTGCGGGCAAAACGACAGCCTTCAATATGCTGACGGGTGTATACCAACCCACAATGGGTGAAGTATGCTTGGATGGTCAATCCGTGCATGGTTTAAAACCTTGGCAAATCTCTCAAAAAGGCATCGCACGTACTTTTCAAAATATCCGTCTCTTTAAAAACCTGACGGTATTGGAAAACGTTTTGATCGCGACTCATCAACACGTGGAATACGGTTTGATGGATGCTCTTTTTCAAACCAAACGTTTTCTAAAATCCGAAAAAGACATGACCGATAAAGCAATGGCATTGTTGGAAGTATTCTCCCTGCAATCCAAAGCCAATGAAATTTCCAGCAGTCTTCCTTACGGTCAACAGCGCAAACTTGAGATCGTTCGTGCTTTGGCGACGGATCCTAAGATTATTCTTCTGGATGAGCCGGCTGCGGGCATGAATCACTCGGAAACTCATCAATTGATGGAAACGATTGCTGAAATCCGGGCGAAGTTTAATCTGACGGTTCTGTTGATTGAACATGACATGAAACTGGTGATGGGTATCTGCGAAAACATAGTGGTTCTGGATCACGGCGTGAAAATCGAAGAAGGCACCCCTAAGCACGTACAAAATTCCAAAAAAGTGATCGAAGCTTATTTGGGTGTTGAGGAAATTCACTAATGAGCACTCCGATTATCTCTGCTGAAAACCTGAATGTTTATTACGGATCTATTCAAGCTTTGAAAGGCATCACCTTTCATGTGAACAAGGGCGAGATCGTAAGCCTTATCGGTGCCAATGGTGCTGGTAAAACGACGACTCTGCGTGCTTTGTCGGGCTTGGTGCCCGCCCAAGGTAAAATTGAACTCCATGGGAAAGATCTGACGACAGTTCCAACTCACCAACGTGTAACACTGGGTATCGCCCAGTCTCCAGAAGGTCGCGGCGTCTTCCCGCAAATGAGCGTTCAAGAAAACTTGGAAATGGGCGCATATCACCGCTCTGACAAGGCCGAAATTAAAAAAGATTATGACATGTGCCTGGGACTTTTCCCGCGCATCAAAGAACGCCTGTGGCAAATGGCCGGCACCTTATCCGGTGGAGAGCAGCAAATGCTTGCGATCTGCCGTGCTTTGATGTGTAAACCGGAAATTTTGCTTTTGGATGAGCCTTCGTTGGGCTTGGCACCTTTGATTGTGAATCAGATTTTTGAGATCGTCACAAAGTTGAATCAAGACGGTATGACAATTCTTTTGGTAGAGCAAAATGCCCGTTTGGCCTTAAGAATTTCCCACCGCGCCTATGTTTTAGAAACAGGTCGCGTGGTCATGCAGGACACAGGTATCAATTTGCTGAACAACGACGAAGTTCGCAAAGCTTATCTTGGTGTCTAACTAAGGCAGAACAAATCCCGGAAACAATAACGACGAGGCTCGAAAAGCGACCTCGTCGTAAAAAAAGGTCCGTCGGGGGACAGGCCTTTTTTATTTTAGTGAATTTCTACTTTGAATCCGTTGGATGCAGAAAACAATCCCAACGATTCATGAATATCTTGTTCGATCGCGATGGTGTTACTGATTAAGAAGCTCTCGTCAGCATAAGTCGCTGGACTCTTGGTCATATTATTATAGCAGCGCTTAGCAAAGAGCGACATCATTGAGGTCCAATTATCGTATTTAAGGCCCGCTTCCACTCCCAAAAGACTCCAAGAACCACCCATCATGAACTCTGTATCAGGAAGATAAATTTCCTGCATAACCTGACACTTTTTCTCTGGAGCCGCCGCCACGTAGGCTTTCATTTGTGGGATGACTACCTTCTGGAAGTAAATAAGATTACGCCCCAATGCTGCAGGCACGTTGGTAATTTTATTTTCAAATGGCGGAATTTCCCTAGCGTTCGACAAGGTTACCATTTGCATTATCCGACGCTGAAACTCATACGCGGCATTTTCATCGAAACCAAAGCTGTGAGAAACTTCGTGAAGAATAAGAGCTGCGACTTGATTGCGCACTTCAGATCTCTCTACAAATCTGGCGATATCGCCAGCAGAAAGACAAATAATGTCAGGCTTACGCGCATCCCAAGCGCCAGTACGTGCATTTCCATCCACATCAATACAAGGGCGGTCCGTCAGAATCTGAATCGTCATGCCACTGATTCTTTGTTCCAATTGATTCTTAACTTTGAAAAGCGCTTTAGCTTGATCGGAATACTGCTCCGGAAAAAGCTGCATGCGCACACCCGCCATGCGTGCTACCGCAATAACTTGATCTTTGGAGTTTTGGATCATTTGCGCAACTTCAGCTGGAGTTGCAAACCCGGAAGTCAGTGTGTTACCGCCACCACCAGTAACTCCCCCTTGAACGTCTAAACCTGCTGCCGAAGCAACGGTCGACACACCTAAAAGCACACTGCAAATAACTTTCGCGAACATATTTGTTTTCATATAGACCCTTCTACCAGAGACCGTCTCTGATTTCGAAAGTAGAAGTATTTGATAGCCGCTCATTTGAAAATAATATGTTGCTATAGAATATACATGTTCGTTTATTTTTATACAACATTGAGCCCGAATGAGGTATTTTTATTTAAATATTTCAATGGGTTGGCTTATGAACACATCTGTATTTATGTTTAAAGATTTTCGCAAATTTTTACTCGATATCGTGAAGTCTCCAGCAACAGGCCGAGGCATTCAAGCTCGTTGGGCGGCGGCAACTCTATGTCAACCCGCCTATATTTCCCATGTTTTAAAAGGCCGCGCGGAGTTCAGTCTTGAGCAAGCAGAAGCCCTTAGCAATTATTTGAATTTAAAGCCCAAGGAAAAAGAATACTTTTTAAATCTGATTCAATATTCGCGAGCAGGAACGAGTTCATTGAAATCATATTTGAAAAGCAAGCTCGATGCCCAGAAAGCGGAGTTCGATAATTTAAAACAGCGAATCAACATCGAATCTAAAATGAATCTTGAGGATCAAATCCTTTATTATTCGCGGTGGCAGTATAGCGCAGTTCATATGTGCGTGATGCTTCCAGAAATGAGCACTGTTCAAAAAATTTCGCAGCGCCTGTCCATCTCAACCCAAGAAGCAGAAGAAGCCCTGGAAATTTTGTTGCGTCTGGGTTTGATTGCAAAGACTTCGTCCGGTTGGAAAGTGACAAACACGGCAATGCATCTTGAAAACAATTCGCCACTGCTTAAAAGTCTCCATACACAATGGCGACTAAAATCAATTGATGCGATATCTTTGTTGAGGACGAAACAGGATTTGCGTTATTCCGGTTGCGTGGCATTGGCCAGAACGGATCTAGAGCAGATCAAAGAAATCCTGACTCAAGCCATTGAGAAATCAATTGCCCAGGTTCTTCCTTCTCCTGAAGAAACCTTGGCCGTTATGAATGTAGATTTTTTTGAGATTTAGATTTTAATGTTCGTGGTGCCACTGTTCCAAATAGTTGGTGGAAGTCTTGTTCTCTGGGAACTCATGATACTCTTTATAAAGCTGCAGAACTTCGCGGTGGAAGTTTGATTTATACGAATGAACCCGGCTGCCCAAGGCTCCAAAAGTATCAAACATGCAGAACACGACGAACACGCTCGCAAAAATCCACTGAAACCGTTTCGCCGGCATTTTATCGCGCAATTTATGGAAGGCGATGGTGATCAGCACCGTCACGATCGGGAATGCCAAAATCAAGTGCCAGTGGTTGAATTCAACTGGGGAAAGCCCTGTCGCAATCACCATCGCAAAGAAAAAGTAAAAGGCATAAAGGTAAATCCCCTGCTCGCCACGAATCACTGTGCGATCTTCGCCACGTCGGAACGGGTGGCCTTGCTTCCAAATATCACGGAAGATGCGCCATTGAACCACGGCACTGAAAACCACACTAACCGCCGTAAAGACATATTTCATTGAATGAAACGCGCCACTCACGACCTTTTGGACCGTCATGTCCTGAATCCATAAGAAATTGATTTCGCTAAAGATATGTCGTCCATAAGAAACTGCACCGTAACGGACCCAATAAGAAATACCTTTTAAAACCGGATACACCAAAACAAAGTTTTTACCAATGAACGTACCGGATTCTTTACTGACCGCCACGGCCAGTTCCCTGTGAGCCAGGTAAGCCATAAACCAAGGCAGCAAACTTAAACCGACGACGGCACTTCCCGCAACGAAACCCCACCAGTTCACTTTGAGGTATCTGAATCCCCAAAGACCCAACGATAAAATTCCCAACATCAAAACGGAAAAGTGAACCTGAACGCAAAAACCAATCGTCAGCACGTGAAAGAACGTCATCCAGAAGTTTTTCTTGTTCATATGATAGGCGGTATAGAAATGAACTGCCGAAAACAAAAACAGGTACGCTGGATTATAAAGTTCGGTCTGCTCCACACGCCAAGGGCTTAACCAGTACAGCAAAAGGAAATCGACCAGAATCAGCGATTTGAAATTTTCTTTTAGAACACTGGCAAAAAGAAGGTACGAAATCACATGGAATAAAAGGATCACGACCAGTGCGGAATACGGAGAAAAATAAATCTGCATCGGAACCGCAGACACTGCCGTCAGAAAACTTCCCGGCAAAAATCCCATCCCTGTCGTGGCATTCCCAAAGTGCGACCACTGGCCTTCGTCGACCACCCGGAAAACTTTGAGCAACATCTGCACATGATCGTTATGCATCGTCAGTTTTGTAAAAAACAAAATGCTAAAGAAAAGTCCCAAGGAAAAAAGGACGACTTTACTCACTCGTTGGCACACTACATTTTGATTGTTCTCAGACATGGGCTTACTTTGTCACAAAAGATGGCCTTATGCCATCTTTTGTAGAGTGATTTCCATCTCGGTTCCGCGGCCGTCTTTAACCGGGCTTTTGATATTCACTTTGCCATCGTGGGCTTCCACGACTGCCTTTACGAACGTCAACCCCAAGCCCATCCCGTATTCAGAGCGGCTTTTGTCACTGCGGTAAAGCTTTTGCCAGATCAGGCCATGCTCTTCCGGAGCAATCCCCGGCCCCGAATCTGTGACTTTTAAAATCACGCTTTCAGTTTGATTGATGGTCTCAATAATCACCTCACCACCTGGTGGCGTGTATTTATGGGCATTATCTAAAAGATTCGCGATAACCCGACTGATTAGACGAGGATCCACCATCGCCCAATCGTGAGAATCCAATTTCTGCGTGATAGTGATGTTCTTTTCCTCGAACGCCATCTCATACAGATCCATGATTTCACGAACCAGATCACTGATGAATTTCTTTTCAATCTTAAGCTTCTTACTGCGGTTTTCAGCCTCGGTAATATCCGTCAGAACCTGCAGGAAACTTAGAATTTTATCTGAATTTTCAAAACAGCTTTGCAAAGCCTCACGGTATGATTCCAAATCACCTTCGCTGGTCAAAGCGATTTCCGCACGACCACGCAAACGAGTCACCGGTGTACGAATATCATGAGCCAAATGGTCAAAGGCTTCTTTCAATCCATTCACCAGATTTTCAATTTTATCCAAAGCCTTGTTGAACAGAAGCTTCAGTTCTTCCAGTTCGTCGTCACTGCCACCGATCGGCACACGTGTAGATAAGGATCCACGCTCGATCTTTTTCATCGAGTTGATCAAGTCACGCACCGGACTCAATGTAGAATTGGATAAGAATAAACCACCCAAGAATCCAATCAACGCCACAGGAAGCAGGGACCACCAGAAAAGTTTTTGCAGATAACGGAGTTGCTTACCCATGCCGGCCGTGCTTTTTGCGATAATCAAACGCTCGCCGCCTTTTAAGTTACGCCCCAAAACCAAAACTGCCTCTGTGGAGGAAACTTCTGGCAAGGAAAACTCAAAGGACGTCTCGCCATGACGATTCAACTCGTTCAGCAATAGGTCTTTATTAATATCAAAAGCTGGCGTGGGATTATGCGCGAACAGCAATTCACTGCGACCGCTATAAATTTCCACCAATAAGGAGGCATCACGATCGTAATTGCGCAGCAATTCAAAGTACTGCTTAAAGTCGGCCATACCGTTCACTTCAATACGATTCGCAAATTCTTCGGTTTTTGATTCAAGAATAGCTCGCTCCTGATTTTGGAGCGAGTGAGTGATCTGAAAGTATAGAAAACTAAAGATCAGTGTCGAGCTAAGAATCAGTACCATGGAGTACGCGAGCGTAAGCTTGGTACTGATTCGGAATAGCGTGGGTTTAAGTCCCTTTAAGAACATAACCTACACCTCTGACTGTATAAATAAGTCGTGTAGGAAAATCTTTTTCTAATTTGTTTCTTAGGCGGCATACCAATACGTCTACCACATTCGTTTGTGGATCGAAATCATAATTCCAAACTTCCTTGAGGATCGTTTGTTTACCGATGATTTTATTGGGATTGCTCATGAATAGATCCAAAAGAACGAACTCGCGCTCTTGAAGATCCAATTTGCGACCGGCGCGAACCACATCACGGTTCAGACGGTTCAATTTCAAATCCTGGAATACCAGCTGCGTCACTTCAGAAGCTTTTTGAGCGCGCTTCAAAAGGTTTTTCACGCGGATTTGCAGCTCAGCCATTGCGAATGGTTTCGTAAGATAATCATCACCACCCATGCTAAGACCCTTCAGACGGTCATCAAGCTCGCGCAAAGCGCTCAAAATAAGAATGGGTGTGTTGATTTCTTTTTCGCGCAAAGATTTCGCGAAAGTGTAACCATCCATTTCTGGAAGCATCAAATCCAGAACGATGATATCATAATGATTCGTCAAAGCTCTTTCGTAGGCACGTCTACCGTTGGATTCAACTTCGACTTCACCTTCAAGCTCTCCTAAACCTTGCTTTACTATTGTTGCGATCTCGTTGTCGTCTTCAACTACTAAGCATCTCATGTACTAAACCCCTCAGGACTGATGATTAAAACTTGCGCCAGTGTATATCAGGTTTGTTTCTAAACAAAAGGAGCAATTTTAATAAACATTGCTAAAAAGCCCATTATTACACACATTTAATCGCTGTTTTTGGGGCATATTGCCCAAGATTGCGAGCTTTTAAAACTTCTGTGGGGCATTTAGGGTTGACCCGGAAAAAATAAAAACAGGCCCGGGGTCACGGGCCTGTTAGACATGGATTATTTGTTAGTTAGGGGGATTAACGTTTCAACTGGATCACTTCATTCAGAAGCTCATCCGTCGTCGTAATCGTCTTTGCATTGGCTTGGAAGCCACGTTGATTTTGGATCATGTTTACGAACTCAGTTGCTAGATCCACTGTAGATCTCTCAAGAGATTTCGCGAACAATTTACCGCGACCAGCTGCGCCCGGGCCACCCACTGAAGCTGTTCCTGAATCTCTGGATTCTTTCAAACGGTTGTTACCAACTTTGAAAAGAGCTTCTGGATTTTCGAACTTAGCTAGAGCGATTTGCGCCAAGTCTTGCGCCTGACCGTTAGAGTAAACTGCAGTCAAGATACCATCATCATTGAAGGACAAGCTGTTGATTGTACCAGCAGCCGCACCGTCTTGATGCCAAGAGATAAGGTCAGAGTTTTTACCGTACTGTTTAGTACCGTCCAAACCTTTACCACCGTCTTTGATAGCATCACCGAAGTTCATTTTGATTTCTTGACCTTGAAGAGCACCACCTTTGAAGTTGAAGCTCGAAGAAGTCATTGTTTGGCTGTCAAGTTTACCGTCTACTGTAAACTCAAGTTTACCAGCTACCACTTCAGAAAGTTTACCTTCTTCGCCGCCAGTCACTTCTTTACCGTCAACCAAGCCTTTGTATTCCCATTGTCTGTCAGCCACTTTATTGAAGAACATGCTCAACAAGTGCTTATTACCTTGAGAATCGTACATCTCAACACCTGTAGAGTAGTGAGAAGTGGAGTATGGGTCCTTCACATCAAACTTTTTAGTTGGTTCCATACGAGAATCCAAGTTCAGGTCCAACTTAACTTCTTTAGTTGCTTTCGCTGGAACTAGAGCGCGAGGGAATTTGATGTCAGTCATTTTGTTCAGGATGTTACCTTTTTCGTCAGTACCGAAACCTTGAACTTTTTGATTGTCGTTTGTTACCAGGTAACCTTCGCGGTCAAAGTGGAAAGAACCGTCACGAGTGTAAGACTCGCCATCAGAACCTTTAACTTTGAAGTAACCGTCACCAGAGATAGCAAGGTCAGTTACTTTTTCAGTAGCGTCTACGTTACCTTGAGTAAGGATTGGATTTACGGCACCGATCTTCACACCACGACCGATTTGGTTACCACCAAGAACGCCTTTTAAGCTTTTAGAAATGATATCTTGGAATTCAGCGCGAGATGCTTTGAAACCGACAGTGTTCGCATTTGCGATATTGTCACCGATAACGCCAAGGGCTTCGCCCTGTGCAGTCATACCAGACACACCCGTGTACAATGAAGAAAGAATACCCATGTGACCTCCATGTCGTTGGCAGTTCTATTCGAGAACCACCGTTTGGAGGGCCTCCTCTACGAGGACCAGCCCTAATATTTAGTTTTTAAAACCAACCTTGAACACATTCTATGTTCTCGGTTCTTTGTACTTTATCTGTCTCTTCAGGACAGCTTCGGTACGTTTTGCGGTTAAATAACCACTGTGGAATCGATGTTCGTGAACACATTTTCTTTCAATGCGGTCTTGTCCATCACTGTTACCACAGTATTATTCTTCACGCTGACAATCAGTGCCGAGTCATTCATCAAAATCAATGAATCCTTGGAACCTTTCGCCGCTGCTCTCGAAACTGCATCATTCAGCTTAGTGATATCGTCGGGGCTGTAATTAATCCCGCGAGTACTCATTCGCTCAATCGCATGATTCGAAAACTTCACTCCTTCAACAGGCTTGGTAAAGCCCTGAGGATTCACTTGTTTCGCTACCGGGGTCGCAATCGGCCCGCCGAGCTTATCAAGGGTGTCCTTGAAGGAAGGACCCGTTCCAGCGCCAACTTCAGGTTGAACCTTCGGTTGCGTCTTGGGGACGAGTTGTTCGAATGTCTGTATCTTCTTTAAGTCTACCATTTTACTTCGCCATCTCCTTCGCGATCTTATCCATCATGTCGCGAGATAAACCCACCGTATCCATGATCTTAGATTTACCCATAGGAGCTGGCTCAGTAGTAGAACTTTGTTGAACTACATTCGCCTCTTTCTTAGTTTGTCCTGTGGCATCATCTTTTTTCAAGTCTAGGTTGGTGACATCATTTACATTCTGGTCGTTTCTCATAAGACGTGGGTCTGTGATCTTCTTCACGTCTCTGAAGCGGATTGCCTGATTTCCTACGTTAAGAACCGGGCCTTCAGCAGAGTAACTTACACCAGTGATCAAACCATCAAAGTCAGTTTTGATTCCCAATTTTTTTCCGTCAGCAGTTTTTGCTTCTGCGATGAATTGATATTCACCCACAGCTGCTTTCATACCCTTTTCGTCTTCACCATTCCAAGTGAGTTTGTTGTCTCCTTGTTTCAGACCTTTCAAGTTGTATGTTCTTACCACAGCGCCATCCGCATCGCGAACTTTCACTGTGACTTCCTCTGCTGCCATCGGAAGATTAAATTTGAAATCGTGTTCTTTATCATTCAAGCCGCGCACGATTTTAGATGAATCACCCGCCACTGCTTTACCGATCAAGTTCAACGCCTGGAAATTTTCAGAAGGCTTTTGGGCATTCTTCAACTCCTCAAGTGTTTTGTTCATGTTCTGCATTTGCTCGAGTGACGAGAAGTTCGCCAATTGAGCCGCCATTTCATGGGACTTCATCGGATTCGTTGGATCTTGATTTTTCATCTGGGCAAGCATCAATTTGAAGAAAGCATCTTTATCCAAATTGGGATTACCTGTCGTACGAACTTTTTTAGTGGGATCCGTCCAATTCGGGTCAGCAAGTTTATTGGCAACGGCGCCAAGATCCTCTTCGCCAACTTTCGCTTTGTCTTGAACGCTGAGGTTAGTTGGAGTGCCAACAGTACTTGTCGGTTTGTCTTGTGTCGCACCGAAAGCATTCACTCCTAATTTCGCATTAACCATTGTCATTCAAATTCTCCCTTAAAAAATTTAAGCCTACGCTACCAGGTTAAGTCCGCTGCCTTTGCCTTCTACTGCGCGCGGAGCTGCTTTCACAGATGCGCTGTCAATAGGCTGCAATGGATCACGACGTTTACCAGCATAACCACGAAGCGGTTGCATCTCAGTAAAGGATTCACGGCGGCCTTGGTTACCAAAGCTTTCGTTGAAGTTATTCCAGAACTGACGCGCATCACGCTGACCACCTTGGCCATTCGTATTATTATTTTGGTTTTGTGTCGCAGTATCTGCGGAAGTCGTGTTCACAACATCCACTTTAACATTTTCCACAGACAATTTGTGAGCAGCAAGACTGTTCTTCAAATCAACTAGACTAGACTCGATCGACTTCTTCGCCTCTTGAGAGTCCGCTTGCATTTGAAGATTTACTTTTCCGTCCTGAAGCATAACTTTCAAGTGGATCGTTCCCATGCCCTCTGGGGTCATTTGAACTTTCACTTCACCGCCACCTTGTTTAATCAGGTATTGGGCTTGATTCATCAATTGCTTCACGTTGGCTTCGTTTTGCGCCTCTGTTGCCGGAGCTTTCGGAGCCATCGCTGCCATTGCCGGGTCAAACTTCAATGTTTCACCTTTCAACGGTTGCGTTTGCAAACCTTCAAGTCCCGTCATCTCTGCTTTGAATTCTGCAGCTTTTGTCGTCAGCTTTTCTTTCGCCGCATCTTTGCCATGAGCGCCACCTTGCTGCATGAACTCATTTGCTGAATCCTGCATCATGGATTGCTCTTGGCCTTGCTGTTGTTGGAAGAAAGATTCTGGAGTGACTTTGCCGGCCACCGCTTTGTTCATCATATCTGCTTGCTGTGGCTTCTCTCCACGAGGAGCCTCCAGAGCTTTAGTGAACTCGTTCGTCAATTCAGACGAAGAATCTTCTGTCACAGTACCTTCAGCTTTTTGAGCTGCTGCAGCGGCTTGTTTCGCTGCCAAGGCTGCCAACAATGCTGGAGACATTGTCTCTTTCATTTGACCTTGCAAATGAGGAGGCAACTTGTCCAACAGGCTTTGCTGATTCATAGCTTCTGGAGCAGGAGTTTCCATTCCTGGCATTTCTGCCAATGGAGTTTCCGCCAAAGCGCTATCATCCATCATCATGCGTGATGCAAGATCACCCTTTAGATCCGGCATAGCTGTCGTTTTCATCGCAGCATCCGGCTTCATCCAGAATTTTTTATTAACGCTATCTGCAGCAGCACCCAATTGGGACTGCTTTTCCTGAGCGGCTGCCACACGCATCTGCATGCTCTGTTGAGACATACCAGCGCCCACAGACATTTCTGTCATTTCTTTAGGCGTTTGCTGTTGTGGCATCTGTTGCAATTGCGCCAGCAAACCTGCATACATGGCCGCGGCTTTTTCTGCCTGGTCATCGTCCAAGTTCAATTGGTCAATCACAGCATTCGCTGTTACTTCCGGGGATTGTTTGAGCTGGCTGTCATCCAGTTCGGCCATCGCTTCCACAAGTCGTGTGGGAGGGATTTCAAATTCACTCTCGAATGAGTCCATGAATTCTTTGATTGCCTGCTGTCTGTTCGCCGCCCGCTTTTCTTTCCCATCGTCAGTGCGAACCTTGCGTTCTGGTTTTGCTTCCTTCGCTGGAGCTTTGTCGTCTCTTGTCTCTTTCGAGTCGTTAGAGTCTTTGGCTCTGGCTTCTTGCCTTTGCGATTCTTTGGCTTCTTTCGGGCTTTTAAGACTAATTTTGTCCTGAAGAGCTTTATTGAAACCGGAATCTGCACCGGAACCCTTGAAGTCTTTCTCCTGAAGTTTATCAGAAGCTTTAGGCTTCAATTCGGTCGCACCCACCATTGGGGGGCCGACTATATTTAACAAAACGATCCTCCTTCCTTAGAGAATTGCTGTTACTAACTTTTATTTTTCAGATGCTGGAGCACGTTTATAACCGGCGTACTTCTCAGAAATGATCTGAGCTTTCTCCGGTTTTAATAAATTCATGATATCAGCAGCATTTTTCTTTTTCATACGACCAAGTATCTCAACCACCAAATCCTCGTCCATCGTCTCAAAGACTTTGGCCGCTTGTGGGGCTTTCATGTTGGTGTACATCTGTACCAAGGTATCGACTTTCTGGTCGTCAGCCTTGACGCGAGTTTCCAGCATGTTGGAAATTTTCCCACGCATGTCTTCCAACTCTTTCAAGCGCTTATCAAGTTCTACCTTCTGCGCTTGCAACTCCACCTCTTGACGATTGAGTTCTTCTTCGCGCGCATCCAATTCTTTTTTTCTGTCATTCAATTTTGTCAGATGATCGATTTCATCAGAAGACAAAGCCGCAGCTTTGGTTTCAGTTTCTGCAGCGGCTGCTTCTTCTTTTTTCTCAGTGGCTTTTGCTGCTGCCGGTTTTGCTGGAGCTGTTTCAGCCACAGCTTCACCCGTCATTGTGATTTCCACACGTTTAAGAATGTTATCGATCTCTTCGTGATTCTGGAATCCCACCACTGCCAATACCAATCCCAAGAATGAAAAACCGGCCATTTTCCAATGGACGCCAGATTTTTTCTTTTTGGATTTTTTGGGAGCAGTCATTTTCATGCGACGACGCAACTGCTGTTCAACGTCTTCAGAGGACAGATCAAGATGCAAACGCGTTGCTGATGGATTCTTGGTGAACTTCACAGGTGCTCCACCGTTTTCATCAGCGACTTTGCGAGCATTCTTAAAGAACTGATCGTATCCTGTTTTCATCTATTCCTTCATCCTTGAAGAGCGCTGAATATCCTATTCAGCTGTTTTCTTAAAGCGGTAGATGGCCTGCTCAACTGTTCTTTTTGAACCGCAGAATAGCCTGCTCATCGTTCTCTTTTTGATCTTGGATCTTACGTTCGGCTTTATATTCCTCGAACTTGTTTTCCCGGACCTTCTCCATAATTTTATATTCTAGAGCCGCTTGTCGCAAAATTTCTCTCTTGTACTCGACTATTTTCTCGATCTCTTGAATTTTTTGCTCTTGCTGGAGAATGCGAATCTTTTGACCTTTAAGAAACTCATGAATTTGCGACAGGGCTGGACCTTGGGCGCCCCCGGCCTGAAGCAGGCTGCCCGTACGGGCTTGGGCTTCCAGAATCTCTTGATTCATTTTATCTAATTTTTCTTGGAATTCATTCAGAACCGCGACAGCGTCTTGAAAGTCTTTCTGGGCAAGGTTTTCCACAACCTTGCGATGCTCAAGAACCTTTTGCATGGGGAATTTAAATCTCATGACTCTCCCCTAGGTTATGCGTTCATCAGGATCTGTTGGAGCATACGAACTGTGTTATTGAAGTTCGTGGGGTCCTCGACTCTTTGCTTTAAGAAGTCGTTTACTTGATCGATTACTTTCACAGCCTTATCAATCTTCGGATTGGAACCTGGCTTGTATGCACCGATATTGATCAAGTCTTCTGCGTCTTTATAAACGGCCAATACTTCTTTCAGTTTTTGCGCCAGTCTCACGTGTTCTGATGAGGCCACGGCTTTCATAACACGCGATGCACTTTGCATCACATCGATCGCAGGATAGTGACCACGTGCTGCCAAGGCACGGGAAAGCACGATATGTCCGTCCACGATTGAACGAACAGAGTCCCCGATCGGGTCATTCATGTCATCACCCTCTACGAGAGTGGTATAGAAACCAGTGATACTGCCTTCGCCTTCAAAGTTTCCGGCGCGCTCCAAAAGTTTTGGAAGAGTCGCAAACACGGAAGGCGTATAACCTTTTTGAGAAGGTGGCTCGCCGGTCGACAAACCGATTTCACGTTGAGCCATGGCAAAACGTGTCACTGAATCCATCATCAATAGAACATTCTTACCTTGAGCACTGAAGTATTCTGCCATTGCTGTTGCCACATAGGCGCCACGCATACGCAAAAGAGGAGATTGATCACTCGTAACACAAACGACTACAGAGCGAGCCATGCCTTCAGGTCCCAAATCGTGCTCGATAAACTCACGCACCTCACGACCCCGCTCACCGATCATGGCGATTACGTTCACGTCGGCACTGGTGTTACGAGCCATCATCCCTAACAGAACGGACTTACCCACACCCGAACCGGCCATAATAGCGACACGCTGGCCTTGGCCTGCGGTTAATGCGCCATTGATTGCACGGATACCCACATCCAGGGGCTCACGAATCGGTTGTCTATCCAAAGGGTTACGAATTTCACTGTACAAAGGAACTTCACGGAAGTTTTCGATCTCGCCTTTGTTATCCAAAGGACGACCCAATCCATCCACCACGCGGCCCAAAAGCTCATCGCCGGCGCGAACAGTGGCAATTTGACGGGAAAGAATAATCTTGGAACCTAAAGCGACGCCTCTCATATCATTAAGAGCCATCATCAGAACGTGTTTGTCTTTAAAGCCCACCACTTCAGCAAGGAAAGAGCGCTCCAAACCTGTCGGATTGATTTGCACGATACTGCCAACGCTGGCGCCAGGGAGATATCCCTTGATCAGCATTCCGTTCACCTCAGTCACTTTACCGCTATCGCGAGTCAAGTGGATCGAGTTGACCAGGTCAGAATACTTATCCAGATCAAGAGACATTTCATCGTTCATTAACTAGCAACCTTGTCTTTTACTTTAGGCATGTTTTCGGAAAGAACAGACCACAGCTGTTCCAGGCGTTGCTCGACACGAGCATCCACTTCGCCATAATTTGTTTCCACGATGCAACCGCCAGCCATAATTTCTGTGCTCGGTTCAAAGCGGATCTTTTTCGTGAATTCGAGATCACGGCCGGTTTCTTTTTTTAACTCTTCCAAGAATTCGAATTGTTCTTGAGAAACATGCACCGTAATTTGCTCTTCGTCTTGCGCCAGGCTGACAGCATCACGCAATATCTGAATCATAGCGTCGTTATTCGTCTGCAACTCAGCCTTCGCCAGGCGACCCGCCATTTTATAAGCCAAAGTCACCAGATGGTTTTCATTGAAAGCCGCAAGATCCTTTTTCAATTCTTTCACACCCAGCAAAAGCTCATCCAAACCCTGCATTCGAGCTTGGATTTCAGCAGAAACTTTTTCGAAGGCTTCTTTACGACCTTCTTCCAGGCCCAGATTGTAAGCTTCCTGATAAGCCTGCTCCTGAATCTCTTTTAGTTTTTCCAGGGCCGCTGCTTCAATTTTTTCTTCTTCGTCAATGCGTTCCACTTGATCCACACCCGTTTGAATACGGATGGCATCATTCATGCGGAAATCAGAACCGCGTTGTTTTTGAAGCAAATACTCATGGGCTTGAGCGGGAGTTCCCAGCTCAAATTTAGCTGGGACAAACTCCAGAACAGTCTTTTCAGCGACGTCCTTTTTAAGAACTGCTTTTGTATGGGCGCCCACGCCCTGTTTACTAGACCATTGCATCTTCTGAACCACCTCTTGCGATCATAATCTTGCCTTCCGCCTCTAGGCGGCGAGCAGCATTGACGATCTCTTGTTGTGCGCCCTCGACGTCTGACAAACGAGAAGGTCCCATGTTCGATAAGTCTTCGCGCAACATCTCGGCCGCACGGGCAGAAATATTTTTGAAGATTTTGACACGGATATCTTCGCTTGAAGTTTTGAGTGCCAAAAGAAGTTTGTCGTTCGGTACTTCTTTGAGAAGTGCCTGAATACCACGGTCGTCGATTTTGATGATGTCGTCGAAGACAAACATAAGTTTGCGGATCTCTTCGGCAAGAAGAGGATCTTTTTCTTCCAAACGGGACATGATCGCCGTCTCTGTGTTTTTGTCCATAACGTTGAGCATTTCTGCCACCGGCTGAACACCACCCAAAGCCGCTTGTTCGACTGTCGCTGTGTTAGATAATTGATGTTTCAATACGCGGTCGATCTCGCCGATCAACTCTGGATCGACGTGCTCTAGATTCGCCATACGCAGAACCACTTCGGCTTGAAGAGCTTCTGGAAGACGTTTTAGAACCTCACCTTTTTTCTCTGGCTCCAAGTGAGCCAAGATAACTGCAACAGTCTGTGGATGTTCATTCACTAGGAATGTCGCCAAAGACTTCGCATCGACCATCTCCAAAGATTCCAGTGAACGAGAGCCACCTGTCGTGATATTCAAACCACCCAGGATACCTCTGGCACGTTCTTCACCCAAAGCGTCCACGATAGTTTCCTTCGCAGAGATCGTTTCAGAGAAGATGTAATCCTCAGTTTCAGAAATCATTTCATAGAACTCTTCAAGAACACGCTTTGTCACATGTACAGGAACCACACGCAATTTACTCATTTGATTAATAAGCTTGCGGATATCTGCATCGTCCATGCGACGCAAAAGAACCTTAACGGCGTCCTTACCAAGGTAATTGATAAGAATTGCTGCCTTGTCGAAACCTTTGAGCTGTTCGTACTCAATATGATCGGCTCTTTGCAGTTTCATTAAGAATCCTTCCTTACCAGCCACATACCAAAGGCATTAGCGGCTTTTTCTTCATCACGACCCATGGTCGCCATAATACGGTCTTTCAACAATTCAGATTCAGCTTTCTCAGGGTCAATAGATTCCTGCAAAACAGGAAGAGCGGTCGACATACCTGGAAGCGTGTTATCCACGGATTGCAATTCTTCGAGTTCCTCGATCGTACGTGGCAGCATTTCCTCAACAGAGTCTTGGAAGCTGTCTGTGATCCATTGCATGAATGGACGAACCACGATGAAGAAGAACAGAGCCAAAGAGAAACCAAGAAGAGCCCATTTGAACAATGCGTGGATCAACTTCTTACGCTCAAGCGTCGTCAGGATTTTTTCCGCCTCAGAGAAGTCTTCTGGTTGGAACTGGATCGTTTCAACTTTAACCGAGTCCCCACGAGCCGCATTGAAACCAACTGCACCCTTGATCAGGTCTTCGTACTTTTTCACTTCTTCAACAGAACGGGGCTGCCATTTAGTTTCAGATGTCCCGTCAGGGTTCTTTGTCGTAACGGCGACACCGTCAACCACAACCGCAATGCTCAGGCGCTCAAGGTTACCCGCTGTTTCACGGATATTGCGCACTGTTTTTGGAACTTCGTAGTTAATCGTTTTAAGTTCTTTTTTAACGTCTTGTTTGAAACCCACCTGGCCGTTGTTGTCTTCGGCACCTGGGATATTGGAACGGGAACCTGGAACACCAGAAGGATTCGTACGCGCCCCATCTAAAGATTCCTCTTCAGATTGTTGGGAACGAATCGCTGTTTTATCCGGATCAACAAGTTCTTCCACAGAAGAAATCACACGGTGATTCAAAGTGGCATCAACTTTAGCCACGACTTTGGCGTGACCCACAACTTTAGAAAGAATGTCTTCAATGCGATCTTCGAAATCTCTTTCAACTTTCGCTTTCAGGTCCAAGAGTTCATTGGAACCACCTGTGGAACCGTCTGAAGTACGAGTCAAAACTTTACCGCGCTCATCCAGAACCGCGACTTTATCTGCGTCCATACCTTCAACTGCGTTCGCAACCAGATAACGGATACCTCGAACTTGATCAGGCGTAAGTTCTTTGCCTGAGTGAAGTTCAACGACAACGGAAGCCGATGGCGAGCCACCTTCTTCCAGGAAAGTTTTCTTATTTGGCAGAGCCAGGATCACTTTAGACTGCTTAACCGCTGTCAAAGTGTTGATAGCTCTCATCAACTCACCCTGAAGGGCACGCTGATAGTTAATTTTCTGAGCGTAAGAGTTCACACCGAAATCTTGCTTATCGAAAAGTTCAAGCCCGATATTCCCCATTTTCGGAGAACCGATTTCCGCCATCAACGTCATTTGCGTTGAGTGCAAAAGCTCTTTAGGGATCGCAACAGTTTTACCACCGTCACGCAATTGGAATGGGATATTTTTTTCGTTCAGTTTAGCTACGATCGACGAAACTTGTTCAGTGGGAATGTTCGTGAATAGAGGAACATAGTCTTTACCAGACGCCATGAACATCATCGTCAATAAAGCCACCACCGCAATAAGAGTTACGGCAACAACTGAAAGTCTTTTGGTTGGACCCAGATTTTTAAAGAACTCGCGAAACTGGACAACCAATCCACCAAAAATTTTGTTCAAAGAATCCCTCCGGGGCTTTTCACTTTGGCTCCGCCAAAGCACACGATCTAACTAAACCTGTACCAGTGATTATAATCTAAAAAACTAAACCTGCATCTTCATGACTTCTTGATACGCATCGATGATCTTGTTGCGCACCTGAACCATCACACGCAATGCGATGTCAGCTTTTTCTGCAGCAATCATGGCACCAGCGACGTCGTCCGTTTTTCCTGTTGCAACGTTTTGTGCAAATTTATCCGAAGACTTTTGCAACTCGTTCACAGAAGAAACGGCTTCTTTCAGAGTGTCAGCAAAGCTCTTACCGGATTCTGATGTATTACTAAGTGGTGTCGTCTCGCCCGAGATAGACAGTGACTTTGAGTCACGCAGATTTCCAGATTCCAGAAATCTGTTTGCATTTGATACTGTAAAACCCTCCATGGCTTCACTTCTCCTTATACTCTCTAAAAGTGTATTCTAAACGTTCTTAAATTTCCTGCTTTTTCAACCTAGTCTAGGAACTATCTTCCTATCTCGAGAGCACTCATGGCCATATCTTTTGACGCCTGCATCGCCGATACGTTGGCCTCGTAGGAACGCGACGATTGTATCATATTGGTCATTTCTTCCATGAGATTGATATTCGGATAAGCGACGTAACCCTCTGGATTTGCATCAGGATGATCCGGCTCATATTTCATCAAAGGAGCTTTTCGATCCGAGACAACGTCAGTCACCTGGACCCGTTGCATATTCCCCATAGGGTCTGTGCCTGTCACGATTTCGCCGAAGTTCTTAGCATCGGGCATCGACTCGAAAACCACGTCCTTACGGCGATACGGACCACCCTCGGGGGTCTGGGTTGTATTGATGTTAGCGATGTTGCTGGCAATAGTATTCATGCGCATTCTTTGCGCCGCCATACCACTGCTACTAATTCTCATACCCGTTAAAAAATCAGCCATGACTTACTCCTGAACATCCAGTTCTGGATTAATTAATTACTCCGACGGAGTCGGAGTGCAGACCTACCTGCCTTCGGAAGCCGCGTACTTCAGAGCCGCCATTTTTTTATTGATCAGCTGAAGAGCGGTTTTGTACATGATGGCATTCTCTGACAACGCCGACATTTCTTTTTCCAGATCCACAGTGTTGCCGTCATTGTTCACAGCACCCTCTGGATTTTCATAAATGTCTGGTCGAGTTTTCGCCACAGAAACACCACCGATCGCGAAATGCTCGCCACTGCTGGTGCTAAGGGCATTCATGCCATCCATGTTCAAGGAACGAGACAATGCCTCTTCGAAGTCCATCTTTTTTGCGTGATACCCTGGGGTCTCCGCATTGGCGATGTTGGAGGAGGTAACATTATTACGGAGCTGGCGCATACGCATCGACGTCGCCAGCGCGTTGGTTGTTTTATCGAAAATATCACTCATGCGACACCTTCTTCCCTGTACTCGTTAAGTTTGTTTCTTAATGTTCTGATACTGATTCCAAGCATTTGCGCCGCACGTGTGCGGTTCTGGGCCGTCAGTTCCAGGGTCTGAAGAATCAGACGCTTTTCAACCGCAGAAAGGGACATTCCCGGAGCAAAATCTGCTGCCGTGTCATCCTGGACGGACTCAAATTGAATAGAACCGACTTCGATGGTTTGGGTCTTAGCCAGGACCACAGCGCGTTCTATAACATTTTCAAGTTCGCGGATATTTCCTGGCCAATTCCAGCTGGTCAGACGGGCATAGGCATCAGTTGAAAAATGCATGCCTGAACGGCCATGCATAATCTGGGTAACTTCCAGGATAAAACTCGCAATCGTATTGAAATCGTTGGTGCGATCTTCAAGACGTGGAACTTCCAAATGAATCACAGCAATTTTATAGAACAAATCCTGTCTGAATTGTTCTTGCTTCACCATCGCACGCAAATCACGACGAGATGTGGAAATAAAACGTGGCTTTGTGCCATCCGTTCTTTCTGCAAGTTTCATCAATTCCGCTTGAACGTGAGATGACGCACAATCCAGATCTTCAATAAGCAAAGTGCCACCATCAACTTTATCAAAGTTAAAGCCACCGGCATTTTTGCATTCCAAAACCTGAAGTTTCCCTGAACGGCTTTTAGAGTATATGTAACGAGCCAGACTGGTTTTACCTACACCGGCTTCACCAAGCACTAAAAGACTTGCTTGTGTTGCCGCCAACTGCAATCCCAACTGCTTTGCTTCGTTCATTTTTCTGTCTTCGATGTTCAAAGCATCAAAATCAAAATACGACATCCTGTCTTTACTCCTACTTGCTTTCCTGCTTATCCGCTGCCATTGCGGGAATTCTTTGAATATACTTTTTATAACCGTCTCGCCATTCGGAGTTCTTCAATTGCTCTTGTGCGAGATTTTTCCAGAATCCACTTTTTTGACCCTTGAATTCGTTCCAGACCTCTGCAGCTTTTTGAACTTCGCCGCGATTAAAATAAATCTGTCCTAATTTGTATCTGATGGAAGAAAGAGGTCTGGTATCCTCGTACTGTTCCAAAAGATTTTTATATGCACCAATCGCTTTGTCTTTTTGACCGGCATCCATATAAACATTGCCCATCATTTCCAAAGCCTTGGCATGAACCACGGCTGGAACTTTTTGAGAATCTGTTTTCAATTTATCGATCATACCCAAGGCCTGAAGTGCTTCGTCTTTTTTCCCTTGTTTCAATTGCAACTCAGCGAGTTTCAAGTAGGGTTCCGCCACCAATTCCGGCTGACCTTTCCAGGTTCTTAGCAATTCTCCCAAATAACGAACGGCAGAGTCCGTGTCACCACGACGTTCAAGCAAACGGACGGCAACTCCCACTCGCTCGATCTGATCATCTTCAGAAAGCTTCTCTGGATTTTTGATATTCTTAAGATATTCGTACGCTTGGTTGTATTTTTGTTCGTTCGAAGAAACCGCTGCCAGACGCAAATTCAATTCCTCGATAGAAGGAACTTCTTCTTTGACGCTGATCTCTTTGGCTTCCGGAGTTCCCTGCAAAGCGTACACGCGATTCAAGACTTCTTTGTAATAGCGTTCAGACTCCGCCGGAGTTCCCGCCATTTCAAAAGCACGGCCCACATTAAATTTCGTATCCAGACGGTTCGAGTTTTTCAACCAGTTGTCAGCGTATTGACTGTGAGTTTTCAGGGCCCCAATAAAGTCGCCTTTTTCTACCTGATCGTCCAATTTGCTGTTGATGTTGCCGATAATTCGACCCGTCAACAAAGGCGCATCGACCGAACCTGGATGCTCTTTATAGTACTTCGACAAAAGATTTACGGACTTATCAAACTCTCCCCGTTGAGAGTAACCATCCGCCACCATCACGGTCGCAAATTGCTCCATGTTTGGCAGGTCCACTTTTTTCGCGAGTTCCATGATCTCTTTAACTGCATTCGCTGTTTCTTTAGGTTTCATGCCCTTCATACGAGCACTTAAAAGACGCAGACGCGCAATCACCGCACTTGGTGTTTCGCCGTAACGGAAATAGGTTTCAAGATAAGCACCCATCACTCGGGATTTATCAGCCCCCAAAATATCCAACAACTCACCCAAGCGAGTCATCGCATACGGAGCATGATCACTGGACGGAAATTTTTTAACGAACTCACGATACATATCCAAACTTTGTGGATACATTTTCAAACCAAACATGGATTCCGCTTGGTTATAAAAAGCATTTGGATAAATATTCTGACCCTCTGGATATTTCTTCAGGGAGTTTTTGTATTCGTCGACAGCTTTCGCATAATTTTTAGCACGAACCCAAACGTCACCACGGCGGTAAGCAGCTTCCACTTTCAAGTCGCGGTTTGTGGAATTCTTTTCAATCTCATTAAACTGTGCAACTGCATCATCCCATTTATTCAAACGCATGAAAGCCAAGCCCATACCCATGCGGGCCAGGTCTTTGGACAATGATTCTTTTCCACCGAAGTTTTTATTTTCGATGTGTTCTTTGAACAGACGAAGTGCCGCCAAGTTATCGCCACGATCCAAAGTCAAATAGCCAACCTTCAATGACGTTCTTTCCGCCAAAGGAGATGTTGGGTATTTTTCAATCGCTTCTTTATATTTCTGAACGGCTTCGTCAAAGTACTCCATTTTTCCGCTTTGTTTGTACAAAGCAAGATTCACGTCGCCCGTCATGAAATCGATGATTTCATTGTATTCAGACTTTGGATATTTTTCGCGGAACCACTCACGAGTTTTCAAATAGACGGCGTAACGTTCTTTTTCAAACAGAGTCAAAAGCAGACGCGCCTGTTTGTTTTCTTCAGTTCCTTTGGGAGTAATCTCGTAAATAGTTGGAGTTATTTTCAATTTTTCCCATTGGGCAACGGGAGTTTCCAACATAGGAAAAGAGATATAATAGTTATCTTTGGCACGAATGATCGAATCTTCCTTAATATCATAAGGTTTGATCGAAAAACGTTCATAGTTGGGATCGCCACCATCGAAGATACCGGATTGAACCTGATCCGCTTGCGCCACCACAGTTCCCGCATCCTTGATTGCCAAAGCATCTGAAGTTGCTGGCTTGCGGTTTGTAGTTTTAACTTTCACAACTGTTTTTGAAGGCTTAGCTGCTGCTTCGGTCGTTACTGTTTCATCTTTTTTAGCTGGAAGTTTTTTGGCTGCTTTAACCATATTAGGATTCAAATAGAAATCCATAATCAAGCGAGAAGGTTGGTCTGTCAGATAATCAAAAGTGTCAATACTTTCACCAGCCAGCGTGAAAGAGATCACAGATTTGCCATCAGTGCCCTGAGCATCCACAGTTACTTTAGTAACCATGTCACTTTTAAATGTGTTGAGTGACTTGATCGTTGATTCATCAAGAGCTGGAACAGTCATACGGACGATGGTCTGGCCTTTTTCATCCAAACGCTTCACATCGTAGTCCCAATTTTGTTGGCCCAATAACTCCAAATGCACGGTATCGCCCTGGAAGTTAATGAAGCCATTTACTTTGTTATTTGCTGAATTGGCCACTAGACCAAAGCAAAGGCATCCTGCCAAAATTACGTTGCGCAAAGTGTTCACTCCTCGAACCCCTTTTCCCCTGCGTTATGCATTTGCACATACGATGCCAGCCTTGCAAAGGTCTATTGGCAAATATGTTCAAGATGGGCAAAATGTTTCATAGAATTATTGTCAGGCCTGACAAAGCGATGACAGCGACGTTGGTCTGGATTGAATTTGTATGACTGAATTTTCCCTCAGAAAATTCCGATAGATAGGCGATATGAAAAACCACTTTAAATACATCATCATGAGCTTACTTCTTGGCAGTTGCGTATCAGTGGAACTCCCTGGTGGCAAGGTAACCGCCGCTAAAGACGTGGAGTTTTCGGAGCCTGGCGGAGACTATTCCAAAATCAAATCCAAAGGTGCGGATCGCGCGTGGCAGAGTTCGAAAACAGGTAACACTATTTCCTATATCTCTGAGTGCGGTGGCAATACCGACGCGAGTTTGCAGACTTTGGAAACAGAATCCTTGAGTGCACTGAATAAATTGGAAGTCTTAAAAACCGAAGAAAAAATCTTCAACGGCCGCGCCTCTCGCCAAACAACCTCCGTGGGTTCTATTGACGGTGTACCTGTGGCGCTTTCTCTGGTGGTGTTCAAAAAGAACGGCTGCAACTATACACTCAGCTACGGTGGCGTTGAAAAACAGTTCAATTCGGAACTTCCCGTTTTTGAAAATTTCAAAGCAAACTTCAAGGCACCATAAATGTTGCAAACCCTTTTACCTCTTACCAACTTCACGATCGAGATTTTCCACTTTCTGGGTGGTATCGGTCTTTTGACTCGTGATATTTTTCGCGAGCTGACGTCCAGCAAGCTTTACTGGCGTCTGCTCGGCGAGCAAATTTATCAAGTCGGTATTCGCTCGGCCCCCCTGATCGTGGTGACGGCGGTGACGATTGGTGCGGTAATGTCTTTGCAATTTGGTCTGGGTTTGGAAAAGTTCGGTGGTAAGATGTACGTCCCAAAACTTTTGGCCGTCACTATCTTACGCGAAATGGGACCAATGTTCACAAGCTTGATGCTCGCAGCCCGCGTGGGCGCAGGTATTGCCAGCGAAATCGGTTCCATGGTGGTCACCCAACAAGTGGACGCTATCCGCGCCCTGGGCACCTCCCCGATTCGTAAAATTGTTATTCCTCGCGTGTTAGCCTGCTTAATTACTTTACCCATTCTTTGCGCAGTCACCAACGTTGTGGCGAATGCAGGGGGCTTGTTCATCGGTGCTGTGGAATTGAATTTAGATCCAAGCTTTTATCTTTTGAAAGTTCTTTCCACTTCCTCTGTCGGCGACTATGTTTCTGGCTTCGGAAAAACGTTCTTCTTTTCCTTATTCATTTCGATCCCGGCTTGTTACTTTGGATTAAACGTTAAAAACGGCACGAAAGAAGTTGGTATCGCGACGACGAAAGCGGTCGTGGTTTCTTCAATTTTGATTCTGATTGGGGATTTCTTTCTTTCGAAACTATTCTGGATTGTGGAGAAAATCTTATGAACGAAAAACCACAAGCCTTTATTGAAGTAATTGATTTCCATAAATCCTTTGAAGATAAGAAAGTCCACCAAGGTGTCAGCTTTTACGTTCGCAAAGGCGAATGCCTGGGCCTGATCGGTGGGTCTGGCACCGGCAAATCCGTCTTGCTACGCACATTGGTAGGGTTAGAAAAACCTGACAAGGGTCAAGTCATCGTGGATGGCACTCCTATTCACGGTATGAACGAAGCTCAACTGGTCGATATTCGTAAAAAAGTGGCTTACGCATTTCAGGGTGGCGCCCTTTTTGACTCGATGACGGTATATGAAAACCTGGCATATCCTCTTCGCGAGCATTTCAATTTCTCGGAAAAAGAGGTTGAAGCACAAATCAAAGCTCAATTGGAAGAGTTTGGTCTGGCTCCGGGAACTGAGAAGCTTTACCCAGGAAGTCTTTCCGGGGGTATGCAAAAACGCGTGGGCCTAGCCCGTGCGATGATGATTCATCCTCAAGTGGTTTTGTACGATGAACCAACGGCAGGCCTGGATCCTTATAACACCAAGAAAATTCAGGAATCTATTTTGAAACTGAAATCCAAAGGGATGACTTCAATATTGGTCACCCATGATATGCCGACCGTGTATGCTGTTTGCGACAAAGTAGCTTTGCTGCAAAATGGTCGTATCAGCGAACAGTACACGATTGATACTTTGAAAAAAGAGCCGAGCGGCGCGATGACAGAATTTATCAACGGAGAAAGCGCGTAATGGAATCATCAAACAGTACCCAAGTTAAAGTCGGAATCTTCCTGGCGATCGGGATTGTGATCATCTTAGGATCGATCTTTTTCATCGGCGGTGAAAAATCCATCTTTAAATCCTATATCAACCTGCATGCGCACTTTGAACAAGTTCAGGGTCTGGCAGAAGGCAGCGTGGTCTCCCTTTCCGGTATCACCATCGGGAACGTACAAAAGATCAATTTCCTTTCAGACAAAAATTCTTTGGATGTGGTGATGAGGGTCGATAAAGAGTTCCTGCCGCGCATTCGCGAAGGCTCTCAGGTCGAGATTCGCACTCAGGGTGCCCTGGGTGACAAGTTTGTCTTTATCATTCCTGCAGATCCCCGCAATCCTGAAGTCAAAGACGGCACGATCCTGGAAGTGGCGAAAGCGACTGATTTGATCGGTGTGATTTCTGAACGTGGCAACGAGGCTGGTAAGTTATTTGATATCATCGATGAAATGCACAAGATCGCGAAATCCATGAACGATGGCAACCGCCTGGGAAAAATCATGGCAAACTTTGAATCGACGTCTGCAAACTTAAGCAGAGTCAGCGGCGATGCTTCAAAAATGATGAGTCACTTAAGCGATGGCAACAGCGGTGAGAAATTGAAAAATACTATCAACCGCCTGGATGCGATCGTGGCGAAAGTAGACCGCGGCGAAGGCACACTGGGTGCCTTGATCAACGACCCAAGCATTCACAATCAGTTGAAGGCACTTTTGGGCGGCACTCAACGTAAAAATAATGTTAAAAACCTTCTTCGCACATCCATCGAAAAAGAAGATTAATAACCTCCTATACATCTAAATAGTTAAATCCAAAGAGGGCTCAAGAAGCCCTCTTTTTGCATTATTACTCCTTGTCGTGATCCAAAAGTTCCCAGGAGGAATATATGCCAGCTCAAAACTCGACAGGCAGCGCCCGCCGTCATAGTGTCTTAAATTTAGACACGGGTCTGCGTTTGGCTATGGCTTTGATTATCCCCCTGGTGACGTCGCTGGCGGCCCAGGGCCAAGTGATTTCCTGTGGGCAGGTCTTTTCCACCACAGCTCGTGACGAACGCGCTCCGTACTATGAAGAGGCTTTTGAGCGCGCATTGACCAAATCCATCCGACTCTTTAGCGATAAAGAAGGCCTCTCTGCCAAGGACATCGAATTACTGGTGGAAAAAGTTTACGCCAAAGAAGATGGCCCCCTTTATAAAGCCAAAGATTATCTGACTCTTTCCCCTCGCGAGCGCACCTTTAAAGCCCTGACTCGTCAGATGGCTGAAAAAGTCACACGCGATGGCTTGATCGCTTATTTCCGCGAGAACGGAATTTTACTGGATAGCTCAAACCTGCTGACGAAATTGATTTTTATCAATCGCGCCGGTATCACCAACGTCAGCTCCGCGGGACTTGCCGTCTATGGCTTAACCAAAGGCCGTCTGCCGATCCTGCTTCCCGATGTGTTTTCGAAAATTAAAACAGACGATATGAATGTGCTTTTATTGCGTGGCCTGGAATCCAAAGAAGGCCGCGAGATTTTGGAAAAGTATCAGTCTAAGCAGGAAATCCTGCGCGGCTACACGATCTTTAATCGCAACTATACGCGCATCGCTTTGGCCGTAGTCATCGCGGTGCTTTGGGATAAGGGCGACGATTTCTTTAAAGAAAAACATGACGATATTTTTAATGATCTTTGGGTGCGTATTTTGGAAGAACTAAAATTGGTGAAAGGAAAATCAGCATGAGAAAATTTCTTTTCCTTCTAAGTTTTTTGGCACTTGCGGCCTGCCAGGATGGTGGCTTTCACAACAACCAATCCGTGGCCCATCCCAATGTAAAATCCAATGTTGATGACACCATCATCGGAGGCCATGAAGCCAAATCCGGGAGCGAGATTTCTAAGCTTGTTTTTTCTTTTAAATCCTTGGTGGAACCATTAGAGAGCCAAACTGGCAGTCATAAAGTAGCTGTCACACAATGCTCTGCCTCGGCTTTAACCCGTCGGGTGATTCTGACAGCCGCTCACTGTATTAATGGTGAAAACCCAAGCTATATTGAAATCATGCAAGGAGCAACGGCGACTACGATCCCGGTTGTTAAGACTGTTATCATCGATGACTATAAAACAGATTCTTTC
The DNA here is from genome assembly GCF_006874645.1 of Bdellovibrio sp. ZAP7. Classification (NCBI taxonomy): domain Bacteria; kingdom Pseudomonadati; phylum Bdellovibrionota; class Bdellovibrionia; order Bdellovibrionales; family Pseudobdellovibrionaceae; genus Bdellovibrio; species Bdellovibrio sp. ZAP7. The sequence goes on from NZ_CP030082.1 coordinate 3,656,116, forward strand.
GCAGACCTGGCACTGGCCGTATTGAAAGAGGAACTTCCTGCAGACACGATGACGGTACAGATTCCTAATCCCAATATGGAAATCGATTTGAAAAAATTGGATTTGATTTCTGCGGGCTATGGCAAGGATACGGAAACCACGGGCGAAGAAGTTAAAGACGGCTTGGGCGTGTTGCGTGTTGTTTTACTAAAAATCTCTGGTTACGAATTTGCTGACAGTAAATTCCTGGTCGATCAATCCCAGGGCAAAGGTTTTTGCCAAGGCGACTCCGGTGGACCCGGCATGTTTCAAGTTGATGGCAAGTACTACGTCATGGGTGTTGCTTCAAAAACAGTTTTCCCAGAACAACAAAAAGACTCTGGAGAAACTCCCGTCTGCAGTTTCCGGGGTGCTTATGTAAATCTGGTGAAATTTAAAACTTGGATTGAAGGCACAACTAAAGAATTGATGGCTGAAATTGAAGCCATCGAAGCACCAATTGCATCCTCTGCCCCGAATGCTGATCAAACTGGAATCAACTAATCTTCAGAATCCGGTGCGAGTCTTTGAATCATCTCTCGAATCCCCGTTTGATCGTCTTGAGGAACCTCACGGCGATCCAGAGTGAACTTGATATAGCGAACAAAGTTATTCTCGAATTTCTCGTTTATGGTGTCGCGGATCTGATCCTTCAAAAAGATCATCTGCTGCATCCATGAGGAATTTCGGACCCAGACGTACAACACGCCTCTCTGGAATCCCACCGGCTCTGCATTTTTTGCAATGGTAGGACCCACGACCTCTTCCCATTTCGCCCATAATTTCCAGCGCATGAATTGTTCTGACAATGGCGACTTGCCATTTTCAAAAAGACTCTGTAGGACTTCGGATCCTAGAGTGAGCTTGCGCTTTTTATTTTTAGGGTGGCTTGGATCGTTTGAATTCATTCGCCCCCAAGTTAGCAAAGGATTTCCCAAAAGATGACCAATTTCATGCAAAATCAAAAAATTACTGTCGTTGGCGCGGGGCTCGCGGGCTCTGAGTGCGCATTACAGCTTGCTGATATGGGTTATAAGGTCGTTCTGTGCGAGATGCGCGATAAAACCATGACACCAGCGCACAAAACCCACAAATTCGCGGAACTGGTTTGCTCCAACTCCTTTGGGACATTGAACGAAATATCGGCCCCAGGCCAATTGAAATGGGAAGCCGAATTGAATGGCTCCCACATCCTAAAAATCGCTAAAGAAGCCGCAGTTCCCGCAGGTCAGGCTTTGGGCATGGACCGCGAGGTTTTCTCCCAACTGGTGACTGATAAGGTAAAAAGCCATCCCAACATTGAAATTCGCAATGACGTGATCAAGTCTTTGAGCGACGTTCCCCGCCCCGCAGTTATTGCTACAGGTCCTTTGACTCACGATGAATTGGCAGAAGATCTGCGCAAGCATTTCGGTGATGAGTTCTTGTACTTCTTTGATGCCATCGCACCGATTATCGATGCGGAATCCATCAACACCGAAATCGCCTGGAAAGCTGATCGTTGGGGCAAAGGCACCAACGATTACTACAATTGCCCGATGAACAAAGAAGAATACAATAACTTCATCCAGGCAGTGACTGACGCTAAAAAAATTGAACCCAAAGACTTCGAAAAAACAGAATTCTTTGAAGGCTGCATGCCGATTGAGGTGATGGTCGAGCGCGGTCCTCAGACTTTACGCTTTGGTCCGATGAAACCAATCGGCTTGGATGATCCTCGCACAAACCGTTATCCCTGGGCCGTCGTACAACTTCGTCAGGACAATAAAGAGGGCACGGCCTACAACATGGTGGGCTTCCAGACTCGCATGGCTTACGCCGATCAAGTACGTGTGTTCCGTATGATCCCTGGTTTGGAAAATGCGGAGTTCTTGAAATTGGGTTCTATCCACAGAAACCTTTTCATTAACTCTCCAAAACGTCTGAACAAAGATCTTTCCAGCAAGAACGATCCTTGGTTGTTCTTTGCAGGACAAATCACTGGCGTGGAAGGTTATTTTGAATCCACTTGCGTGGGCTTGATGGTGTCTCGCTTCATCAATCAAAAACTGAAGGATCAGATATTCAATCCTCCGCCAAGAGCCTCTGCGTTCGGTTCTCTGTTGGAAGCCATCACGGATGAATCCCGTGCAGAACACTTTCAGCCGACGAATATCAATTTCGCGCTGTTGCCACCATTGGCTGAAAAAGAACGCGACAAAGAGATCCGTAAAAAGAAACAAATCGAAATCGCTCGCAATGCAGCCAAAGAATGGGTTCAAGCTCATTCCTAAGCTGTTCCTCTTTGCCTAAAGACAGCTGGGAGCCTGTCCCAGCTCAGGGCAAAATATCTCCATGACCTTTCTACCCGCTTTTCTTTCCTTCTATTTATTGGCGCAACAGACGATGGCAATTCCGTGCCAGGGTTCCTATAGAGTTGCGGTTAACGAATCCGAGCCACTCTATTTTCAGGAGGGCAGCAGCAAACGTTATACGGGCGTCAGTTTTGACACTGTGGAAGAATTGGCAAAACGCACGACGTGCAAGTTTACAGCGGTTCCGCTAAATCGCTCCCGATTGCTGTCTGAAATAAAGTCCTATCGAATCGACCTTGTGGTCGTGACAATTAAAAATCCGATTTTTGACGAGTACGCGCAGTTTATTCCCATTCAAAAAATCCATCGCGAAGCGCTACTCATAAATAAAGACAAACATAAGAGCTTTCGTGAGGTTCTAACTGACACCAAGATTCGTTTCATCATATTGCCTGCAGCCGCCTATTTCTTTACACCTGATGAAGTTCAAATGTTAACGAAGGCCGAGCGATTCAAAACAGCCCCGTCATTACAGGCCGCCTATCAAATGTTGACCAGAACACCCAGGGCCGCAATTGTGCAGAATGCATTTGTACATGAATACTTTAAAAAGACAGTTCCACTATCCTCGGAATACACGCGAGTTCCCGACAGCGAATCATCATTTGAAATTGGGATTTATCATCGCACGAAAGATCGTGTGAGAGATATGGATGCCATCTCTGAGGCAATAAGTGACATGGTGAAAGACGGAACTTGGGAGCGAATCACAAACACCTACGCGAATTATAAAAAACCCGCCCCCCGAATTCGTTAGAAATTATTTTTTGCAGAATTGATCCGGCTTGATATTCGTTCCTGGTACACACATATCCAACCATTGATTATTCTTGTTAGTCGAATATCCGTAGAACCAGACAAGCTCATCACTTTGCGATGTGAAAGAAACCTTGTGTGGCATGGCCAATGGAACTTTTCCATTCACTGAATAGCACCAGCCATATGCGCGCATCAAAGTATCAGAAACAACTTCAACGGCATCCAATCCCACCGGAGAATCATTCACCGAACTGATGCCTTCTTCAACGCCGTAGTATTGAACTTTATTGGCATCAAAGATTTGAATCGTGTTAGCGCCCACGGATTTACCCAGGTCAGCCGTAGCTGTGCCTTGATAAAGTGGAGTTTCTGAGCAAGCTCCGATAACTTTCCAAGTGATTGCGTAAGATGACATAGGAGCTAAAACCAACAAAAGAATGAATATGTTTTTCATAAGGACTGACTAAACCGGCAGCCCCTTGGATGCAAGGAATCTGTGTTCAAAGACACCCGACTTGCAAAAAATTGAACAAGAACCTGATTCCTCGCTACAATAATTTCAGGTGGACCATGACGGTAGGACTGCTTATTTCCATTCTATTATCGAACACCCCGGTCTGGGCCGAGCGCCCCGCCTGTGGTGTCAATTTTAGAACATCTGTCAATGAGTCGCCGCCCCTGTACTTTCCACCCGAAGCTGGTGGAACACCGCGAGGAATTACCATCGATATTATAGAGGAACTTAAAAAACGCACGGGATGCGAGTTCACGGTCACATCTATGAATAGGTCTCGGACCGCTCATAGTTTACAGTACTCCTCTATTGATCTTGCACTCTTGGATTCCAGAAATATCACTTATGATAAATACGCGAAGTTCATTCTGCTAAGACCCTCGGCCAGAAAATTTCTGGTGAATCTGAAAAATCCACCTGCAAATCCCCCCAGTGTTCAGGAGTTAATGAACAATCCTAAGTACAAGTTTATTCTGCAGCCAGGCAGCCGTATTTTTTTTAAGCCCGACGAAGTCACAAAACTTGAAAAAGAAAAGCGCTTAATAACGATGCCGAATCTTCCACAGTGTTTTAAAAAACTCAAGGACACGGAAAACGCCGTTTTTGCTTCACAAGGAACGTTGATTACTTATTATTTGGGAGACCACCCGGAATTCACATTGGTCGATGACAAAGAGAACGTTTTTGAAAGCGGTGCCTACTATGTTCCGCGAAAGGGCATTCAAGCAGGCATCGCTTTAGTAGAAAAAGCCTTAGCTGAGATAGCTAAAGACGGGACTCTGAACAAAATCGTGAAAAAATACCAGCGAGTTCCTAAATAGAAACTTCAGCAATCTCTTCTGTACGACGTAGTTTAAAATCCAAAGTCGGCAAATCAACAACCGGTTTAAAATGAGAACGACAACGAGCCTCGTAAGCTTCGTGAGTACCGACCTGAACTTGACCGTCGCCACCGGCGGTTCTTTGCGTGCGGCATGCCGGAGCTCCACACACGACACAGACTGCATGTTGTTTGGTGACGTTTTCGGCGATGGCCATCAAAGTCGGCATGGGTTCAAAAGGTTTTGCCTGCCAGTCTGTATCCAGTCCTGCGATAATCACGCGCAAACCGCGCTCGGCCAGATCCTGAGCCACCTGAACTAGGTTGCCAGAAAAGAACTGACCCTCATCAATGCCCACCACTTTCGTTTCAGGCTTTAAATGCTCCCAGATCATTTCTGCGTCTTCGATCGGTTGCGAATCCATTGTTGTAAAGTTATGAGAGGTTACGGCCATTTCGTTATAGCGCTTGTCGATCACCGGTTTGAAAACTTGAACTTGCAGACGAGCGAATTCCGCACGACGCAAACGACGAATAAGCTCTTCCGTTTTCCCGCTAAACATAGAGCCGACGATCACTTCAATCCAACCGCGAGTTACAACATATGAAAATTCAGACACGAAATATCCCCTCAAAATGAACCGTTCAAAGCATCGGATGGGGGCGAAACAGTGTCAAATGATTGCGTTGCATTACGAAACTGAGGGATTAAAGCTTTGTTTCCCGCTCGCATCAAGGGCCTGCGGATATTGAATATTTTTCTGAAAGCGAGCCAAAAACGGCATTCTTTCACATTTAAAACCCCATTTCGGCTGCTTATTGCTTGCGCAAGCAGCGCGCCATAAGTTACTCAGCCCGAACACTATGGGTAGGAATTTAAGATTTAGACAGAAATTCAAACGCTTCTGCGTGGTCAGTGGACTGGCGGCAATGACGTTCATCATGAACGGTTGCGATGCTATCTATTGGGACGAGCAGGAAAGTTTGGAAAAAGTCCAAAAGCAGGGCGAGATCACCGTCCTGACCACGCAAAGTCCTCTTATATATAGTCAGCGCAAAAAAGGTGAAGCCAGCGGGATCGATCACGATCTGATCCAAAACTTCGCCAACCACTATCACCTCAAAGTAAAGTTCGTGGTGATGAAGGATGAAAGCGCCATATTAAGAGCCCTTTCCAAAGGCCAAGGCGATGTGGCAGCGGCTCGCATCCGAACTCCTGAGAATCGCTCAGGGTTTTTAACAGGCCCGGCTTACGAAGACACAACATTAAGTCTTTACTGCCAACGCAAATCCCAGATCAGCAATATTCAAGATCTAGGTGGTAAAAGTGTCGCACTCCTTAAAAAAGACAACTATCAAGGCTTCTCTCAACGCCTGACTCAACTGACACCGACGACTAAAATTGAATTGCTGGAAAACACCCGCACTCAAGATCTCCTATCTCAACTGAACGATAAAAAATTCGACTGTGTGATTTCTGAAAACGTCAGCGGAGATTTCTATGTGCGTTTCCATAAAAATATCGAGAAAATCACATCGTTAACGGATTCTTACTCTTTAAGTTGGCTTTTGAGTCCTGACAGTCAGGATCTTGCGCGTCTGATGCAGGCTTGGTATCAATCTGCCAGTCGCGAAGACAGCGTCATGCGTATCATGGATCGTTATAAAACGACTTTGAATCAATTGGATAAAGCCGACATCTCGCGCTTCTTCCGTAATATCGAAGACATTTTGCCGACTTACCGCCAAGCCTTCAAAGACGCAGGCAATGAACACGGTCTTCCTTGGCAATTGATTGCCTCTGTTGCTTATCAGGAGTCTCATTGGAATCCGGATGCTCGCAGTTTCACGGGAGTTCGTGGTTTGATGCAATTGACGACGGACACAGCAGACCATGTCGGCATCGACGATCGCACCGATCCTTTGCAAAGCATTTGGGGCGGTTCGAAATATTTGAAGTATCTTTTGGATAAAATGCCGCGCTCTTTGAACTCGAAAGATCGCATGGCTTTGGCTTTGGCAGCTTACAATGTGGGTTATGCCCATCTTCGTGATGCCCAAAAATTAGCCGAGAGCATGGGACGCGATCCTTATTCTTGGCGCCACATGAAAGAGATTTTACCATTGTTGGCAGATCCTGATTACACGGAAAAATTGGAATACGGTTACGCTCGTGGGTACGAAACTGTTGAGTTCGTTGAGCGCGTGAAGTCTTTCTATAGCTTAATGTCTGCGGGTTAAAATTCGCTCTCTCTTTTCAAGAAATCTTGTTAAGGTTTCTTGAAATGATAAAAACTTTCCTTCGCAAATTTATTATCTATCTTGCTGTGCTCTCCACAGGTTTGTTTGCGGGATTTACGTCATTCTTTTCTTTAACATTTGGTCCAACACTTAAGGAACTTCCACCTTCCACATTTCTGGAGTTCTTCCGTTATGATCGCGAAGCCTTTGATATGAACGTGTTGTATCTTTATCTGGTGATGTCTTTGTCCACTGGCATTTGGTTGATCATCTGGCGACGTCGTTATCGTATGGTGGATTTCTATTTTGTCTTGGGCGCGTTTCTTTGCGTACTTCAGGAAGTATTTCTTTCTTATCTGGGCCACTATCGTATCAACATCATTCTGCGATCATTTGCGGAAAACCGGGTGGTCGGCAGCGAGATCTATGGGCTCCGTGAAGAGTGGGCGTACTTTATGAACTTTCACTTTGCGACGAATCTTTTGGGATTCTGTCTGGTGTTGGCAGCTCTTCGCCGCGCGAGTTCGGGACGAGATGCTCCCCGCAATAACTTTCTGGCACCCACACATCATAAAAAAACCCGTGAGATCATCACGGGTTATGGACAGTAAAAATTTACTTTTTTAAACTATTCAACAGTCACGGACTTCGCAAGGTTGCGTGGTTGATCCACGTCGTAACCCAAGCTTGATGCCAAGTGATAGCTCATTAATTGCAACGGAATCACTGACAAAATCGTGTTCGTTGTCCAGTGAGCTTTCGGCATGGCCAAATAGTATTCGCTGATACCACGAAGTTTTTCGTTTTCACCCGTACCGATAGAAATGATTTTACCACCACGCGCACGAGCTTCTTCCAGGTTGCTGATTGTTTTTTCGTACCAGTGGTCTGTTGGAGCCACCATCACGATTGCCATGCGCTCGTCGATCAAGGCTAAAGGACCGTGCTTCATTTCGCCGGCAGCATAGCCTTCCGCGTGCATGTAAGCCAACTCCTTCAACTTCAAAGCACCTTCCATCGCGATCGGATAGCTTGTGCCACGACCCATGTACAAGAAACCACGGAACAGCTTCAATTTAGCCGCTGCTTCGTCGAAGTACTTGTCATAAACCAGGACGCTTTCCATTTGCGCTGGAGTCGCTAGCAAGCTTTGTACAAGTTCTTTTTCTTCCTTAGCTTCCATCACGCCACGGCTGCGAGCCATTGCCACTGCCACGCAGTTCAAGACCGCCAGTGTTGATGTGAAGGCTTTTGTCGAAGCCACACCGATCTCAGGACCCGAGTTCATGTACAAATGACCATGAGCTTCACGATCGATTGTGGAGTTGCGCACGTTACAGATACTCATTGTTGTTGCGCCCGCTTCTTTTGACATACGGATAGCTGCCAATGTATCTGCCGTCTCGCCGGATTGAGAGATCGTCATCACCAAAGTTTTTGGTGGGATCACTGGATTGCGGTAACGGAATTCAGAAGCCACATCCACTTCAACGGGGATGCGAGCCAATTGTTCGATCAAGTATTTACCGACAAGACCTGCATAGAAACTAGTTCCGCAAGCGATGATGAATACACGTTCGATACCTTTGAAAACTTCCTGAGTTTTCGCCCAGTCCGCTTTTGAATCAAGCTCTTCCAATTTTTGAACAGATTGACCACCGAAGCCCACATTTTTCAAAGCCACATTGAAGGCTTCTGTATTGACGTGTGGTTCGATCGCAGCAGCCACAGCACGTGGTTGCTCATAAATTTCTTTCAACATGTAGTGAGCATAGCCTTGTTTTTCGACCATCTCAGGATTCCAGTTCAACTCAACTGATTTTTTTTGGATAGGGAAACCATTGGCAGAAAAGAACTCGACCTTGCTGCCTTTGATGTTTGCGATCTCACGATCATCCAGATACACGAAAGTTTTTGTGTATTGGATCAATGCTTGAACGTCCGAAGCGACAAACACTTCATCTTTACCCAAGCCCACAACCAATGGAGGACCATCTTTGAAAGCGATCAGGTGATCCGGTTCTTTATCCCACATAACCAGGATCGAGAAGGCACCGCGAAGTTTTGTCAAAGTCGACTCGACGGCCTTATAAAGATCTTTGGTATTTTCAATTTCGTTGGCGATCAAATGCGCCACCAACTCAGAGTCTGTGTCGGAAGTGATCTCTGCACCTTGAGCCAAAAGCTCTTCGCGGATATCAAGGTAATTTTCGATGATACCGTTATGAACCAGATTGATGCCACGAACTTGATGGGGATGGGCATTGCGCTCAGAAGGCTTCCCGTGAGTTGCCCAACGCGTATGACCGATACCCAAGTGGCCATCGAATTTTTCGTTTACTAGTTTTTCTTCAAGGTTTTTTAGCTTTCCTTGAGCACGCACACGTTTCGTTGCGCCTTTATCAAGGATTGCGATACCCGCGCTGTCATAGCCACGGTATTCAAGCTTTTTCAAACCACTGATAATGATGTCTTTGGGACTTTGAGGTCCAAGGTACCCTACGATTCCACACATAACTCACCTATTAATTCTAAAATCTAATTACTTGTTCTCTGTTTCGGTTACTGCTTCAGGCGCCTTCGTCACATAGTTCTCTTTCGTGAACTGTTTACCGCGAGCCACTGCCAAAGCATTTGCCGGAACATTCTTCGTGATCGTTGAGCCGGAGCCAATCACCGCGTCGTTGCCGATTTCAATCGGAGCCACGAATTGCGTATCACTGCCCACGAATACACGATCACCAATTTTGGTCTTATATTTCTTTTTATCTGCAGCGTAGTTGCAAGTTATAGTTCCGCAACCCACGTTCACTTCTTCACCAATTTCCGCATCACCCAAGTAAGTCAAATGACCGGCTTTGGATTTTTTGCCGAATTTAGTTTTCTTCATTTCCACGAAGTTGCCCACATGAGCTTCTTCGCAGATCTCTGTTTCCGGGCGCAAACGAGCATAAGGACCCACAGAAACTTTGTTATGAAGTTTAGAACTTTCCAAATATGTCCCGCCACGTACCTGAACACTGTCACCGATTTCCGTGTCAGAGATAAAGGAGTTGGATTCGATCACACTGAAAGAACCGATCTTTGTACGGCCACGGATGAACACGTTTGGATAAACCACTGTGCCCGCACCGATTTGCACGCTGTCTTCGATGTAGGTCGTGCGTGGATCGATCATCAACACGCCTTCTTCCATCAAGCGCAAAGCTTTTCTTTTAAACAACAAGCGAGTCGCTTTCGCCAACTCCACCTGATTGTTCACGCCCACGGCCACTTTCGGAGTGGATTTGATCGCTTGAACTTTCATTTTGTCTTGAATGCACAAAGAGATCAGATCTGTGATGTAGAATTCTTTTTTAGAATTGTTGTTTTTGATTTGTGGCAAGTATTCAGCCAAAACAGAAGCCTTGGCGATATAAATGCCAGTATTGATCTCGCGGATTTTCAAAGTTTCGGCAGAGGCGTCTTTCGCTTCAACGATAGCAACCAAGTCGCCACGGTTGCGCACGATACGACCAAACTCGCCTGGAACTTTCAACTCAGCCGTTACCACCGCCAAGTCGCATTTTTCATCACGGAAAATGCGCAGAAATTCTTTAACGTCAGAAGCCTCGATCAAAGGATGGTCACCGTTCATGATGACAACATCGCCTTCGATCGTTTCAGGCTTTGCACAACGAACTGCGTGGGCTGTTCCCAACTGCTCGTCTTGAGCGTAGCAAGAGACACCCATCGGCTCGACAACCTGGCGAACCAAGTTCTGGCCATGACCAACGATCACGCGTACTTCCGTCGCGCCCGCCCCTTTAGAGGCTTGAATAACTTTTTCGATCATTGGACGACCCGCCACCGGGTGAAGAACTTTAGGGAGTGGGGATTTCATACGTGTCCCCTTACCAGCAGCGAGGGCAATCACAGTCAACTTGTCGGTAGTATTTGGGGGGGTATTATGAGTGGCATTTCCTGACATTCAGAAACTTCCTTTTAAATGCTTTTCTTCCGTTAAAAAAACAGGCTTAATTATCGCATGCAACACCAAATTTTTCACCAATCTTCTTGGGCAAAGTCTGCATCGGGAAAAAACATAGAGCTGTATAAAAAATCACACAGCTTGAGTGACTTTTCAGAACGCCCCATTCTCTTTGTGGGCGGCGTCCATGGCGACGAACCCGAGGGAGTTCGCCTGGCTCAGGATCTATTGCAATGGCTTCAGGAAAACGAGAAAACCCAAAGTGCGAAAATCCTCCCTTGGATTCTTATTCCCGATATCAATCCCGACGGCTCCTCTCAAAATCAAAGAACCAATGGCAACGGCGTCGACCTGAATCGCAACTTTCCCAGCAGCGATTGGAGCCCTGACGCTAAAGCTCCCAGATACTATCCCGGCCCTTCGCCCGGGAGTGAGCCCGAAGTTCAGGCTTTGGTAAAACTCATTGAGGACGAAAAGCCACATCTCATAGTACACTTCCATTCATGGGAGCCTTGCGTTGTCTATACTGGCGAACCGGGCAAAAAGGCCGCCGAGATTTTGGCAACTGGCACCGGATATGAGCATCGTGAGGATATTGGCTATCCGACTCCGGGAAGCTTGGGTCAGTACGGTTGGATCAATAAAAAAACGCCAGTGGTTTGCATCGAGGAACTGAGCGGAGAAGATCTCAACAAAGTATGGCCTCACTTTAAAACGGGTTTGGAAATGCTCCTAACAGGAAAAGGCGTTTAGATGACTATGATCAAGTCCATCGCATTCGATTTGGATGACACCCTGGTAGACACTTCGGGTCTACTGGTGCCCATGGCATCTCAACGCGCATGCGAGGCAATGATCGCCGCAGGTGTTTGTATTTCTTTGGAAGAGTGCATGCGCATCCGCGAGGAATTGGCTGCCAATCTTTCCCACACCGAAATTTTCACAAAAATCGCCAATCAATACGGCACGAACCAGCCGGGCAAAGCGGTGCATGATGCTTTGGAGATGTTTTACAATCCCGAAGTGCCACCGGTTCTGCCGTTGCTCGCAGGAGCGACTGAAAATCTTTTACACCTGAAAGAACAATACAACCTGTATCTGGTGACGATGGGTTCTTATGAAGCCCAAGTCCGTAAGATCCAAGCCTTGGGTGTCGAAAAGTTTTTTAAAAGGATTTACATCCTGAACGGTTTTATCGGCGAGAAAAAAGAATCGGCTTTTCAAGACATCCTGGCTCGCGAGGGTCACAGTCCTGAAGAACTCATCAGTATCGGCAACCGTCTTTCCAGCGAGATTCGTGATGGAAAACGTGTGGGCGCTAGAACTTGCTACTTTGCGCATGGGGAACACATCGGCGAACAGCCGGTTTTCCCTGAAGACCATCCTGACTTTACCATCACTCAGCACAAGGATCTTATCACAGTATGCGGACTTTAAAGGCGAGCTTCCTGCTGATCGGTCCGTGGGACTCGCGCTTGCAAGAGTTGGGGGCTCACATTGCCACCGACCTGCAACAGGCCTGGCATTGGATTCAAGATTCCACCTATAACGTTGTCGCGGTTTCAGTCACAGTGATCCTGGGCAAACGCTTCAATGAATTTTATCAGGAAATTAAACAGAACAGCCCGGCGACCCAATTCATTGCAGTTGTGCCGCCAGACTTTTCTGCAAATCAACTGAGCCGCTTGCACGAGGAATATTCTTTTATCCGTGTGATGCACAGTTTTAATGACACTGATTTAGAAACTCACTTGTTTACAGCACTTGAAGAAGCCAATCAGCGAAAGCAAGATGAAAACCTGGCGGTGTTGATTCGTGAACAAACAGAAAAATTAAAACGCCTGCAAATTGAATTGGAAGAGCGGGTTCAAAAAAGAACCAAGTTCTTAACCGAAGCACGCCGCAAACTGTATTTGACGAACTCCCGTATCGAGGGATTCAAAGTCGCTTTGATGGCGGTTCATCAGGCAAGCTCCGTGGCCGAGATCGAACAGCTATTGAACGAATCTTTGGCGACCACTGTACAAACTTCGTGGATTCGCATTTTCTTTTCTCCACAGGATGAGCAGTTTTCCAGTCAGGTAACCGCGCAGTTAAGCTTTACGCAATTACAAGTTCCATTATTTAAAATGCACGATCGCATCGGCTCAGTCTTTTTCCTGCGTGCGCCCGATCATCCTTTTAACAAGGAAGAAAGCGATTTCCTGACTCGCGTGGCAGAGGCTGTTGCGCTGGCTTTAGATCGTATTCAGAAATTAAAAGAATCAGAATCGATGAAAGAACAATGGGAAGCGACATTCAATTCGATGTCGGATCCCGTAGTTTTGATTGATCAGAATTACGACATCATTCAATCCAATAAAGCCGCCGAAGAACGCTTGAAAGAGCGGGAACATCCTCAGAACACCCGCAAGTGCTATGCTTTATTGTATAACCGCGAAGAACCCTGCCCGGGTTGCCAGCGCGGTCGCAATTTCCGTATGCGCTCGAATGATCCAGCCCCGCGCAGTTTCGATGTTTTCAGTCAGAGTTTGTTGTTGGACAGCGATAAGCCTGCCGTCTTTGTGAATCTTTATCACGACGTGACTCAACAGATGAAAATGGAAAAACAAATTCTAGAGTCCGCGAAAATGGCCGAGCTTGGAACGATTGGTTCTTCTATTGCGCATGAGCTGAACAATCCGTTGGGGGGAATTTTATCATTCACTCAGCTGATCAAAATGGACATGCCTGGCGATCATCCACTTTATCCAGATATCTTAGAGATGGAAGCTGGCGTTCAACGCTGCAAAGAGATCGTCATAAATCTTTTAGGTTTCACACGCAGTTCAACGTCAGACCAAGAAGGCGACGTCAGCCTGAAAGACGTGTCCCAAAGGGCTTTCAAGATTGTCGAACTACAGACAAAATCCCAAGGCATCGAAGTGCGCTTGCACTTCCCGGCTCAGGATATTTTTGTCAAAGGTCATTTGAATCTGTTGGCCCAAGCTTTGAAAAACGTTTTTCAAAACGCGATCGATCATTTGACAGATCGCAGCCGACAAATCAAAGGATTCCGAGCTTCCCTCGATATTGAAATCGGGTCCAGCGAAAACGTTGCTACTATTTTAATCAAAGACAATGGAACCCCAGAGAAAAATCCAAGTCTTCCCATAGGTTTAGGCGTTCCTGTTGCCGCTCAGATCCTGCGCGATCACGAGGCCGACCTCGAATTTTACACGGGTCCAGGCCAGGAAAACGTGGCAAAAATTTCCTTCAACCGTCTAGTTTTAAGGTCCTGAAACGCCCGCTGGGCGCGGATTTTTTGACAGGCCCGTCAAAAATACCATATCCTTTTATCAAGGCTGACATGCACGTCGGCTGTCTCTCCAAGAACCCACCATGGAAGGAAGGTTCATGCGTTCACAACGTGTTCTCATTCTGGATGACGAATCGTCTCTGCGTACCGCTCTGTTCAGAGTGCTCGACAGAAAAGGTTTGAATGTCATCACTGCCAATAAAATCGAAGAAGCCAAAGCTCTTTCTCAAGGTGACACTCCTATTGATCTGGCTATCGTTGATTTAAATCTCCCGGATGGAGATGGCATCGAGTTCATGACTCATTTAAAAGCCCTGAACCCCGCTTGTGAAGTAATTATCCTGACGGGTCACGCGACTATCGAGTCTGCAATCCGCGCGACACAAAAAGGCGCCTTCCACTTTGTGACCAAGCCTTTCAATCTTGAAGAGCTGATGAGCCTGATCGAAAAAGCGCTGACTCACAAAAAACTTCAGCAAGAAAACCAACAACTTCGTTCCGAATTAAACAAGAAATACAAATTCGATCAAATCGTCGGTTCTTCTGAACCCATTCAAAATGTTTTGCGCTTGATCGAACGTGTTGCTGATTCTGATTCAACAGTCTTGGTTACGGGCGAGTCAGGTACGGGTAAAGAGTTGATCGCACGCGCGATTCACTACAACTCCCCTCGCGCCCAAGGCCCTTTTATTCCAATCAACTGTGGTGCAATTCCTTCGGAACTTTTGGAAAGTGAATTGTTCGGCCACATGAAAGGTGCCTTCACCGGTGCTATCGCCAACCGCATCGGCCGTTTTGAAATGGCTGACGGCGGTACGATCTTCCTGGATGAAATCGGTGATCTGGAGCCGTCTTTGCAAGTGAAACTCTTGCGTGCTCTTCAAGAACGCAGTTTTGAACCGGTGGGTTCGACAAAAACGGTTTCCGTCAATGTTCGAGTGATCGCAGCGACTAATATCCACCTGGAAGAAGCTGTCGAGCAGGGTAATTTCCGTGAGGATCTTTACTATCGACTGAATGTTATTCCTATCCACGTTCCGGCGTTGCGCGAGAGAAAAAGCGACATTCCTTTGTTGTTGAATCACTTCATGGAGATCTTCAATAAAAACAAAGGTCGCGGTTTGACAGGAATTGCTGCCGACGCTTTGGATGCTTTGGGGAATTACCCATGGCCGGGAAATATTCGTGAGCTTGAGAATTTGGTAGAGCGCATGACGATCCTTAAAGGCCAAGGCACAGTTGAAATGAATGACCTTCCGGTGAAATACAAATCCATGAAGCCCGTGGCTTCTTTGGATGCGAGCCAAATGGAAATCCCTGACAGCGGCATGGACTTTAACACGGCGGTAGACAATTTCGAGAACAATCTGATCTTGAAAGCTTTGGAAAAAACCGGCTGGAACCGCAATCAAGCAGCGGCTTTGTTAAGACTGAACCGCACCACACTGGTAGAGAAGATCAAAAAGAAAGGTCTTACTCCTCCGAACGATATCAATCCTTCCAATTTCTAAATCTCTGAATGAGACAAGCAAGCGGCGAAGACACCTTCGCCGCTTTTTTTATAACTAAATTTCCCTGCGAAACCGGACGTTCGACGAGCGATAAAACTTCACTTTCCCTCTTAAAATCCGATCAGAATTTGATGCGATTTTTTTTGATTTCATTCATCATTTCAACGGTCTTGGGACTACTTTCGTGCACCAGCGCGCAACGTACGCCAAGCTCTGTTGTGACGGATGAAGATCGCATCGTACGTATTCAGGAAATCGACTTAGAGCTTTCCCAGTATTGGAACAACGATTGGCGCTACAGCCAAAAACTTTTCCAGGTGGCTCCCTCGAAAGTTATGACTTCCAATGCTCCCCTGTTTGATCTTTCTAAGATTTCTGACCCCAAGGTCCGCTCAGAGATTGTTCGCTTACAGAATGAGCGACAGTCTTTGCGAGACGCTTTGGCATTCAAATTCGAAGCCCGGGATTGGCAGGGTATCGGTCCTTGGTTCCAAAGTACCTTTCGTCGCCCTTTGTTTGCCAAAGAAGAAATCATCAGTATTCGTGATCTGGAAGAATTCCGTTTGAACGGGAAGTCGTCAAATCCATTTCCTTTGGAGCATCGTTTTTTCGCCGAATACTCTCTGCGCTTTAAGAATGAAATGAAAACCGAGAACGGTGTCTTTGCGAAAGACAAAGACGATCGCATCAACAAGCGCTATTTGAAGGCTCGTTTGGAATGTGATGGGGATATCATTGCTCCGGCCAAATACTTTTGGCTGTCCGAAGAGCGCACTCGTATTTACGAGTTCAAATGGTTTTATGCGAACGAGAATACTCAGAATATTTCTGTGAAGTTTTCTTCCAACGTTTCTCAATGTCGATTCAGCTATTTTGATCCGGAAAAGGCTTCCTCCTGGACGAATGGATTTCCGTTGTCCAGTCTGCGTGATGTTTCGCCAGAATGGATGAAGCTGACTCAGCAAATCGATGTGTGCCCACAGATCGCAGGTGGCTTTGGCAAAAATCCTGAAGGATTTTTTTGGATGCAGGATTTTAACTTCGACACTTGCCCTGAAAGTTTTGATTCATACACGAACCTGCGCGATCCGTATGCGGCGATGAACCGTCGGGTGATTTCTTTGACAGGATCTCCGTTGCAACGCCGGGATTTCGATGCCAAGAATCCAATGGCATCTTTGAATTTTGCAAAGGCTCCGCAATTTGATATTTTATGGGTGTCTTCTTTGAACTTCTCGGCTGACTTTTCGGGAATGGTCACAGCCCGTGCGATTCGCTATCACGCGGAAAAAGGCACGCAAGTGCGCATTTTAGTTCCGCAAGTAACGATGACTAAGAAGGATCGCGAGATCGTTTCGTGGTTGATGCGTGACCTTCCGAACGTGAAGGTTCAGTACTATAAATATTCTGTCACTGATGATGGTGATGGAACATGGTTCGATCGTTTGCACCGTGTGAATCACACGAAGCTCTTGTTGGGATATTCTTTCCGTCAGCCATCTGCGAACTTCTTAATTACGGGTGGTCGTAATATTCGCGATTCTTATATTTTCCCAGAAACGCCGTTCTATCGTGCCTATAAGAATTTAAAAAATTATGGCGATGGCGAAGAGCCCTACATTTACTATAACGACTTTGAAGTCGAACTGCGTGGGACTGAAATCGTCAAACACACACTGGCGCAAATGTTGAATTTCTGGAACCGTGAGCCCTCCACTCAACGCTTCCGCTCTACCAACGTGAATATCCCGGTGGTTGGCAGCTCGGATCTGGTGACTCGCTTAAATGCGTTACCGAAATCAAAGCCCTTGGTTCGTCATGTGATGTCACTGCCTTACTTTGATGGTTATCAGCTCGAGCGTTTCTATATCGAGATGATTGATTCTGCTCAAAAGGAATTGCTGTTAACGACGCCGTACTTCCGTCCTTCCGTGGCTATCAGCGCGGCCCTGGATCGCGCTCATGCTCGTGGTGTCGCGGTTAAAGTCGTGACCCGTATTCACTTAGCAGGCGACGGCACTCCGCAAATAGCCGAAGAAGTGAACAAAGAAGGCGTGAACCGCCATCTGAAAAACGTCATGATCTATGAGTGGACTGAATCCAATTCGATCATGCACGCCAAGATCCTGGTCATCGACGGCAAACTAAGCTTTATCAGCAGTGTGAATCTAAATCGCCGCAGCTTCATCCACGACACCGAAAGCGGCGTCTTGATCCTGCACGAACCAACGGCGATGAATCTGCGCAAAGAATTCTTCAGCTACCTAAACCGCAGCCGCCTCATCACAATCGAAGAAAAAATAGGCTGGATCAGTGGCCACCTCATCGACTGGGCCGACTCTTACTTCTAACTCTCCCCCGCCCCCGCCCCTCTCGGGGGTATCGGTCACACACCCACCCCTAACATCCCCCCGGGGGTATCGGTCACACAACACTCTCGCTCCTATCCTGGGGTATCGGTCAGCTCTATCCTCCTCTCCTGCCGGGGGTATCGGTCATGCCCACAACTCCCGTAACTGCTCCTCGGACAATCCCCGCAGTCGCGTTTTAGAATACGGTCGTCCCGCCGCCTCGAGCTCATTCAATTGAATATAATCGCGCACAACTCGATAAGGCTTATAACCTTTGATAACCCGGGAAAATGGACGATGTTTCCAAACTTTCTCGCCCTCATGCTTCTGCGTGAAGGTATCGGTCAAGCACTGAGCAAACTGCCCCGCCACAACCCGCAAGAAACTTTGCATCGCCGATCTGCGACCACCTCGCACCAAAAGATGGATATGATCCGTTTGAATAGAAACCTGCTCAACCCGCACGAAAAACTTCCGCGAATACTTTCTCAACAGTGCCCGCAATAAATTAAAAGTCCGAGGACTGCGAAGTCCGGCACGGACAGCACCTTTATTAACTTTAAAAACCAAATGAATAGGATCGGTTGACGATAACGGTCTCGCTCCCCTGCCTTTCGAGGACTTTCGTAAATTACCACCGTAAGAATACCGATGCCGCCAATGGGTGTTTAACTGGGAAAAAGTTTGCTGCTTCATTCGTAACTCCTCTGGGAAAGTCGGTTGACCGATACCCCGCGAACGAAGAATGGGAGATGCAATTTGAGAGGGAGGGCGAAGTACGAAAGATTTTGAATCAGGGATCAAGCTTGTCCGAACTGAGGATTGAATGACCAAAAAACTGAGATGACCGATACCCCAAACGACCCGGGAGTTGGGTCGCGACAAGGTAAAGGTAAAGGAGAAGGTGAAAGCGGAAAAGAAAGTCCTAGGGAGCTTGGGTGGGTGGACGGAAAAACAAAACCCCAGGGGTGCTGGGGTTTTTTCTCGAAAAACTATTTCGTTTTGAATAAGTGGAGCATTTCGAACATTGCGTCCATCCCTGCCAATGCGGTGATGTCGCCATGATCGAACGGCGGAGAGATCTCCACCACGTCACAACCCACCAAGTTTGGAATTTTGAAGGCGCGGAAGATGCGTTGCACTTCGTACGTCGTCAATCCGCCTGGGACTGGCGTGCCGGTACCTGGAGCACAGCTTGGATCCAGGTTGTCGATGTCGTAACTGATATATGTCGGAGTATCGTCGAACGTCGGCAAAGTTTTTAAAAAGTCGTTGATGTTTTGATTGCGGATTTCGTCGACAGTAATCACGCGAATGCCGTGTTTATTTACGAAATCTAAATCTCCACCTGCGGCCAAAGGACCACGGATTCCGATTTGGACCATTTTCTTGGGATCGACCAATCCCTCTTCCACGGCATGGCGAGCAAAAGCTCCATGATGGTATTCACAACCCCACGCCGCTGGATAAGTATCCAAATGCGCATCAAAATGAATGAACGCCAAAGGCTTGCCGTATTTTTTTCTTAAAGCGCGCAACACCGGAAGCGTAGTCGAGTGATCTCCGCCAACCGAAACAAACCTTTTATTATGCGACAGAATCTCACCCACAAACTTTTCAATGCGCTCGTAAGTTTGACCTTGATCAATAGGAACCGTAGGGCAATCGCCGATATCAGCGACCTTCAATTTTTCAAAGAAATTTTCCATGCGAGTCATGTGAAAACCACGACCCAAAGCAGAAACCTCTCTCACTTTCGTCGGAGCAAAACGAGCACCGGGACGATAGGAAACCCCGCCGTCATAGGGAATACCAAAGATTCCGACTTCATAGTCCGCGTCAATTGCCACATAAGGCAGTCTGAAGAATGTTTTAATCGCAGAAAATCGGGGGAACTCACGTCCGCTCAGAGGTTTGTATTCCATTATTGACTCCTCAATTATCTCCCGACTAGATTACCGCGGATGAGCTCAAAATACGATCAGAAACTCGACTATCAACGCGACCAAAAAAGTTTGATCCAGTGGTACAAAAAGAATCGCCGCAGTCTCCCATGGCGTGAGAGTAAAGATCCCTATCGTATTTGGCTTTCGGAAGTCATGCTCCAACAGACGACAGTCGTTGCAGTCATTCCCTATTTCGAGAAATTTCTTAAAAACTTCCCCACGGTTCAGGACCTGGCCTCAGCTCCAGAGCATGACGTTTTAGAAGCCTGGGCTGGTCTAGGCTACTATTCCCGCGCCCGCAATCTTCATAAGGCGGCAAAAGCTTTGGCCGAAAATGGATTTCCAAAAACGGCCGCAGAACTGTTAGAACTTCCTGGATTTGGTCCCTACACTTCCCGCGCAGTGGCGAGTATCGCCTTTGGCGAAAAAGTAGGTGTTCTGGATGGCAACGTGATCCGCGTTCTTTCACGTCGCTATGGTTTGAAGTTGGAGTGGTGGAATGGAAAAGCCCGCCAACAATTGCAGGATCTTTCTGATATCTTGTCTTCGTTTGGAAATTCTGACTCCGTCAATCAAGGACTCATGGAATTGGGAGCAACGGTTTGCACTCCACAAAAAGTCTTGTGCTTGATGTGTCCTTGGTCCACGGACTGTGTTGCACGCGAAAAAAACATGGTGGACAAATTACCTCTGAAAAAGCCACGTAAGCAGAGTGAAGTCTGGGTCTGGAATCCGATTGTTTCAATCAAGAACAATAAAGTCGCATTGATAGCGAACGACTATGCTCCGTTCCTTAAAGGGCAAATGATATTTCCAGGAACGATTTCTCAAAATGATGACAAGCCCAAAGACTATGATGCTAAACACAACATCACACATCATGATATCTTCATAAAAATCGCTCAAAGAAAGAGCGTGAATGACCGAAACATCCAGTGGGTTGAGTTGAAAAATCTGAAGAAGGTCAATCCCTCCTCACTGTTACAAAAAGTACTTCACAAGGTAGAAATATGAAGCAAACGTGTATGAAGATCTTTATTTTGGGCAGCATCCTAACTGGATGCACACACAGCCCAACGAAAGATCTTTTGACCACGGACTTCCTGCTTCAAAAAGACATCAAGCAAATCACCTTCCAAGGTGATAACGAACGTCCCCGCTTTTCTGCCAATGGCAATCGTCTGATTTACGCCAGCCGTGGTCGCGGCAACCAAAAAAATCTCCAGCTGTATGAAACCGATCTGATTCGCAACAAAGAACGTCGTGTGACATTTCAGGATGGCGATGCTTTCGATGCGAACTATATCAGCGAGATGGAAATGATTTACTCGAGCACAACGGATGAGATTAAAGAGAGTCCGTTCTTGAACAGAAATCCCAGCAAAGAGTTTCCGCCAGCTGATATTTATATGAGCGATCGCTTTGGCTCTGATATTTTACGAGTCACAAATCAACCTGGCTACGATGGCGAGGCGTTCTTGATGCCTCACCCAACCAAGCCTTCGGTGATCTTCACTTCCCGTCGCGGTGACGTGACGGGTATTTATCAGTCCGATTTGAAATCTGGTTTTGTTTCGTTGCTGGCAGCAGAAACGGGAAAAGATCGTCGCTCGCCGACACTTTCTCCCGAGAAATCCCGTGTAGCTTTTATTGAGACAAATTTAGAAACCAAGCAACAAAGTTTGCAATTGGTAGATATTCGCACCAAACAAACGGCGCTTCTAAAATCCGATGAAGGACAGTATCGCGATTTATTCTTTGCTCCGCGCCCGCCGGCACGTTTGTTCTATAGCATTTTAAGAAAAGGCGAGAAAAAGAATCAAATCGAAGTCTACAATTTGGAAACGAAATGCACGCAGGTCGTTTTCAAAGGCACAGACTCTTTGATGTACCCTGCCGTTTCCAATGAATCCAACGAACGTGTGGCATTCACCAGAACCTTCCAGGATAAAAAGCAAATCTACATTGTGGCTTTGCCAGATGATATGGGACCTTGCTTGGTGGACCCTACGGCGACAAAAATTGAAACACCTGCTTCTGCGAATGGAGTAACGGCATCTGAAAGCTCGGCCGCCGCGACTGTAGTTGCACCTGCAGCAGTCAAACCCACTCGTCGTGCGAAACGTCAGCCAATTCCAAAACCAACACCGGTTCAGGAACCTGCAAACCCACTCCCGGAAAGAAAAATAATTCCAGCTCCGGCGGATGGAGTTCCCGCTCCCACAGAAGCCACCACTCCTACGACTTCGAACCCAGCGTTTACAGCCCCTGCTTCATCGCAGTTAGCTGCGCCAGCAACACCTGCAAATGCTACAAAGCCAGTGCAAAATCCGGCAGCTGCGGCGCCGATGACACCTGCAACGAGTCCAGTTCCTGCTGAAACACCCGCAGCTTCGCCTACACCCGTGAAATAAAGACCTTTGCTCTTGCTGGGCTAGATCACCCTTGGTAACCTGAAAGGGTGAGAACGTGGTTAGCTCTTCTTTTATTAAGCCCCCTGACAAGCTTCGCAGCACCTTACCCTGCGACAAGCACTTCTGCGCTGACAGCGCCAGAAAAGGGTCTTTATTTCTTGCACAAGGGCTTCACCGTTAAAACAGATGGCAGCACTTGGACGCCGATTGCGACTTCTGAGGACAGCCTTCTCGACACTGTTCGCTTCGCAGATAAAACAGCACCCGATGCTGCTTCATTAAGTGTGCGCACGGATCGTGTTTCTAAAAACGCTTCTTTGGAACTTTACACTCGCAAATGGATGCGTGATTACCCAAGCTATGGCTTTGAAGTTTTGGCGACGAAACAATTCAATTTGAATGGCAGTCCGGCCTTGATCGTAGACATGCTTTCCAGATCCAAAAACAAACAGATCCGCCAAGTCGTTTTGAAAAACGAAGACAAAGTGGCGATCATGACTTGTTTAGACAACAAAGACACTTTCAGCAAGTCACTGAAAGAGTGCAATCAGATCATCAAGACATTCTCTTGGGTAGTTCCCGAAGAAAAGCCCTCTCTTAAAAAATAATTCTATAAATTTTAGTACAATGAAATTTGCGCAGTACAGAACCGCTGCGGTTCCGCATTGCACAAGTTATCGTTCCTAGTTGTGATCGAACTGCCCGGGACAGTAATCCATCTCGACCGGGCAATACACGCAGTTCAATCCACGAATATCTTTCGTTACGCGGCCTGTGGATTGAATGATCTCGCGGTAAAATCCTTGACCGAAATTCAAAACGTATTTCATATCGCCATCCAAGCCGACAGCGACTTGTTGAAATTCTTCGACACGATTGGAAAGTACCGTGACTCGGTCATTTTCGATCCAATACAAAGCAATGGGTTGGTTCTTCGTTACCGCAAAATGAATCTGGATGGATTTATCGGGAGTACGGCAGCGAACAGCATTGTACTGATCAGAAACTTCAGCTTGAGCTACAGATGATAAAACCAAAGATGCCAGCAAAGAGCAGATAATCGTTTTCATGCTTCGATCAAAACGACAAAACCTCTTTGTGTCAAACAAAGAGGTTTTGATGAAAACGAAAAGTTGGGTTACTCGGCCGATGACGACATACTTCGAAAAGGTACTTCCTTACTTCCGCAGGTAAGTCCGTACCTTTTCACGTAAGGCCGTACCTATTGGAACACTAGGTAAATCTCGGACATGGCTTTTGAACCACCACAATCCAGAGCGTTTACATTGAGCTCGTACTGCTTGCCGACACTGAAATCACTTGTCAGCAACAGAGTACCGATTGTCGCGGTCCCGCCCGACTCGAAAGCTTGCAAGGACACGTCGGCGTTGTTCACTTTGATTTTACCAGTTGTTCCGATGGCAGAGTCACCCGAACCGAATGCGCGGTAATTTGAAATCGGGGCCGTTGATGAAGCCAGACGACTTCCCATCAAGACAAAGTTATCAACCAGAATCGAAGTCAATGCTTGAGATGAACCTGACAACTTCACAGAGCGCTCGCCATTCAAAGTCACTTTATTAGTGAAAGCACCCAAGACATAAGGAGCAGCTACATTCGTCACAGCCAAATTGCTTGGACCACCATTTGCCGAGCTGTGGTCACGAGCCACAACATTCGATAAACGCGATCCCGAAGAAGGGCCCGTCGCAATCTTATCGAACAACTTCGCGTAATAACAAACGCCATCCACCGTACGCTCTGGAATCACCACTGGGAAAGATTTGATTTCCACAAAAGATTTACAAGCGTACACGATACATTTACCACCCGATTTCACTTCATTGCTTCCGCAAGTCACAGAAATCGAAGCCGTTTTACTCACTGAAACTCCGGCAGAGTTCGTACCTTTCACCGTACAAGCCAGATCTTGAGTCACTTTAATCGAAGTCGAAGTTTGTGCCACTGGCAACATACCTGACTGACCATCAGAGCAAGAGTATGCCATCGTGCTGACGTTGATACCTTGGGTGATCAAACCAGCCGTACCATTGATCGCCACTTTTTCACTCGAGAAAGCTGCTGTTAAGTCCGGAGCAGGACAGGCTTTATCCAAACCGATGTAACTGCCTTTTTCAGAATTCACGTAACTTTCTTTGCCACCCAGGCAAACATAGTTGTCGTTCTTATTGTAAATCGCATTCACGGTCACAGATGAAGAAGGACAGCTTTGCGGTTCAGACACCGTGCCATTCGGAACAGACCAAGTGCTTCCCGCTGGTTTACCATTACAATTAGCTGGCAAACATGCGCCTGCCGTAGAAACCAAAGCGCCTTTTTGCGAGTTACCCGTTGGTACCGCATTTCCGTTTGTACAAATCAGTTCAATATTTTTTTGATAGGAATATTTTAGATCTCCCCCAAATTCACAAATGCCGTTTTCGACAATGGCTTCATTAGATGGAACCCACCAAGTCGTACCTTCCGTGCGACCAAAGCAATTTGGAACCGCTTCCTCTTCAGGAGCTGTTTGCGATGACGCTAATTCGGATTTTGTGAATGAGGCATTATTAGGAGCACAGTTTTGAAAGGCAATAACGAGCAGGCCCACGGCCAATATCTTATTAACATGCTTCATTTGGCAGTCCTTGGTTAAAACATTCCCTACTAGACTTTTCGGCAGGTTCCGAATGAAACTTGCGGCTTTTCGCTGGGAAACAAGGACTGATTCAGAATGAGACACCCGCCTCGAACACAAGGCGGGCAGTGATGATCAAAAGATTAACGATTTTTTTGTAACCACTCGGCCATTGGCAAAGCGAAGTATGTAAAGATGATGTCGGCACCCGCTCTGCGGATAGAATAAAGTGTTTCCACCATCGCGCGGGTTTCATCAATCAAGCCTGCTTTTGCGCCGTGCTTGATCAAGCCGTACTCACCACTCACGTTGTAAGCTGCGACCGGAATGGACGTGTGGGCTTTTACTTTTGCGATCACATCCAGATATGACAACGCAGGTTTTACCATCACGATGTCTGCACCCTCGGCCACGTCCAAATCGATTTCGCGAATCGCTTCACGCGTGTTTCTGAAATCCATTTGATAGGTTTTTTTGTCGCCGAATTTAGGAGCCGAATCCAAAGCCTCACGGAATGGACCATAGAAGCTGGAAGCGTATTTTACCGAGTAAGAAAGGATGCCGGTATCGATCAAACCTTCTGTATCCAACGCCTCACGAATCGCACCGACTCTGCCATCCATCATGTCAGATGGTGACACAATATCCGCGCCTGATTTCGCATGCAGCACGCTCATTTTCGCGAGAATCTCTACCGTTTCGTCATTCAAGATGAGACCGTTTTTCACTAAGCCATCATGTCCATCCGAGGAGTAGGGATCGAGTGCGACGTCTGTGATCAGCGTCACATCAGGAAATTTGTCGCGAATTTTCTTCAGGGTTGTGGGCATTAAACCATTCGGATTCAATGACTCCTTCCCGGTTGGATCTTTTTTGGTTTCTGGCAAAGCTGGGAAAAGATCGAAACTTTTCACGCCCAAAGAAACAGCCTTCGCAACCTCATCTAGAATTAAATCAGGGCTCATACGGAAAATGCCCGTCATTGAGGCAATTTCTTGCTTCTGTCCAGTGCCTTCAACCAGGAATAAGGGGAGCACTAATTGCGATGGGCGGAGATCAGTTTCGGCAACCATTTGTCGCACGGCTTCAGTGCGTCTGTTTCTTCTGGGCCTCTGTGTCAACTTCATATAGAACCTCGCTTCGGATGTCAGATGCCGTCTCACTATGGGAAAGCAGCGTTAATGACATTTCAATGACACTTTAATGAAAGTTTAGTGATAAACCTAATAATCAAGATGGAAGATATACTTCTCGTTCACAGAAAATCTAGTAAAAACTTTGCTGAGTCTCTTCAAGATGCAGCTGTTTGGAAGACATGTCTTCGCCAGATTTTATTTTGCCGTGAAGACGAAGTAAATTCAATGCTAGATGTTTTGGAAGCCGACGATCAAATTCTTCGCGGTGAAAAAGCATTCAGTCTTCTTCTTGAAATTCTTTGTGGTCTCCACTCCCCGATCGTGGGTGAAACTGAAGTCTTCGGTCAATTCCGTAACTTCATCGAATCCCGTAAAGCCGCAGGCGACATTTTGTTTGGCGACAACCAGAAATGGCTGAACTTCGTCATGCAAGAAGTGAAACGCACGCGCGCGGAACACTTGGTGGGAATTGGTTCACAAAGTTATGGCAGCCTTCTGCGCCGCTACTCCAAGGATATGGATTCCGTGACTCTTTGCGGATCCGGACAACTGGCGCAAGAAATTCTTCCGTGGCTGGCACACAAAAAATCCGTTCAAGTTCTTTGCCGTGAATGCACAAAGATGCGCAGCTTCGCAGAGAAATACGATAATTTGACTATTTCTAACTACAACGAAGCTTACGTTCATGGAGAGGCGATGGTTATTGCTGCGCCTCTGTCTGATGCACGCATCTTGGAATTGATCAGCAAGCAGGATACCCGTCCTCATGTAATTTACGATCTGCGCGGCGAAGAAAACAATCTTTCAGCAATGATCGCGAGTCAGTTCCCTCACGTGACTCTCATGACCCTTCAACAGTTCTTTGCCGAAATCGAAGAGACCAAAAAGGACCGACAAACAAAGATCGAGCAAATCCGCGAGTTCTTGTTTGAAAAAGCCTTGGCCTTCGCGCAAAGAACGGAGCTTCGTCCACTTGGGTGGGACGATATATGCGCTTAAAGATTTCCGCGAGAAAAAGTGATTTGGCCCGCCTCCAGGCCTATATGGTTGGCGAAATTCTAAAAGAAAAAAATCCGGGACTGGAAATCGAATTCAAGTTCAAAGAATCCCTGGGTGATATCAACCTGACAACTCCGCTGTGGCAAATTCCTGAAAAAGGCGTTTTCACTGAAGACTTCTTTGGCGAGTTGATCAAGGGCGAAACCGATATGGTGGTTCACTCCTGGAAAGATCTTCCAACAGAAACTAAAACAGAGACTGTGATTGCGGCGACACTTCCTCGCGCCGATCAACGTGACTTGTTGTTGGTTAAAAAATCTCACTTCGAAAAACTGCGCACGACAAAAAAAATGAACGTGTTCAGTTCTTCGCCTCGTCGTGAATACAATCTGACAAATTTCTTTAAAGAGCATCTTCCGTTCAATTTGGAATCGGTCAAGTTTGAAAGCGTTCGTGGAAATATCCCGACACGTATCCGCAAACTTTTAGAAGCGACTGAAACAGATGGTTTGATCGTTGCGAAAGCAGCCTTGGACCGTTTGTTGACAGCGAAAGAACCAGAATTCAAAGAAGTTCAGACTTTGCTACGTTCATACCTGGATCAAGTTGAATTTGCAGCTCTTCCTTTGAGCATCAATCCGAATGCCGCAGCTCAAGGTGCATTAGCGGTTGAAATCAAAGCCGACCGTGCTGACTTGAAAGCTTTGCTTGCTAAAATCGACAACCCAACAACATTCCAGTGCGCTCAAAAAGAGCGTGATATCCTGGCGAGCTTTGGCGGCGGTTGCCATCAAAAAATCGGTGTTGCTGTGTTGTCTCGTCCTTACGGCGAAATCACGATCCTAAAAGGTCTGACTGACGGTGGAACTGTTTTGGATAAACGCGAGTTGAAACCTTCTGTGGTTTCTCCGAAATTTGCTGCAGATCAAATGTGGTCTTCCGAGGTTCGCGCGGAAAGAAAAGTATTAAACGACTGGAAGATTCCGTCGGGAACAAACGCTTTGTATGTTTCCCGTTCTGAATCTTGGCCAGAATCATTGAAATTCGATCAATTCATTTGGACGGCCGGAACTCGCACTTGGAAAGCTATGGCTCAAAAAGGTGTTTGGGTGCACGGTTGCTCTGAAGGTTTGGGCGAACAAGAAGAATCCCGCATCGATATTTTAGCGGGCAAATCTTTGTCTTGGGCAAAATTAACTCACGACACAGGTTACGAAGAAGGCGCACGCCAAATGCCATTGGTTGCGACTTACACACTGGGTGAGCAAAACAACGCAACACCTGTGACTGGCAAGGAATGCTTCTTCTGGAGCAGCGGCAGTCAGTTCTTGGATACGGCTAAGAAAAACCCTGAAGTTCTTGGCAAACACCACGCATGTGGTCCTGGCAACACTTTCAAAATCATTCGCCAGTATCTGCAAGAACAAGGCACATTTGAAGAATCAAAATTAAATATCTATTTGGATCAAGAAAACTGGAGACAGCAATGCACAAAGTAACTTCTGAAGAACTATTCCAACGCGCTCTTAAAGTCGCACCAGGCGGAGTTCACTCCCCAGTTCGTTCTTTCAAAGGCTTGGACCGTGCTCCTGTTTTCTTTAAGCAAGCTGAAGGCGCTTTTCTGACTTCTGTTGAAGACAAAAAGTACATCGACTTCTGCCAAAGCTTCGGCCCTTTGATCCTGGGTCACCGTGATGCTGAAGTTGCTGAAGAAGTTCACCGCATGGTGGATACGGCTTGGACTTTCGGCGCCACTGAAATCTATTCTTTGGAACTGGCTGAGTGGATCACTTCAACTTTGCCATTCATGCAAAAACTTCGCTTCGTATCTTCTGGAACTGAAGCGGTCATGTCTGCATTACGTGTAGCGCGTGCAGCAACTGGCCGTAGCAAAATCTTGAAATTCGAAGGTTGCTACCATGGTCACGTTGATAACTTGCTGGTTAAAGCGGGTTCCGGCTTGGCTGGTGCTGCGGCTTCTTCATCTGCAGGTATTTCTGCGGAAGTAGCTGCTACAACTGTCGTTGCTCCGTTGGATGACGAAGCGAAACTGGCTGAAGTCTTTGCGGCTCAAGGTAAAGACATCGCTGCCGTGATCATCGAACCACTTCCAGCGAACTATGGTCTTTTGATCCAACGACAAGAATTCCTTCAAAAAGTCGCTGATCTTTGCAAAAAGAACGGTTCTTTGTTGATCTTTGACGAAGTGATCTCTGGTTTCCGTGTGGGCCTAGCCGGCATGGTTGAAAAAACAGGTATCACTCCAGACCTTGTAACCTACGGTAAAATCATCGGTGGTGGCTTCCCAGTGGGTTGCTATGGTGGTCGCGCGGAACTTATGAACATGGTTGCTCCAAGCGGCGATGTTTACCAAGCAGGAACTTTGTCAGCGAATCCCATCGGTATGCGCGCGGGTCTTGTGACTCTTAAAAAGATGCAAAGACTTGATGGCTGGAATGTTCTTGAAAAACGCACTCAAAAATTCGTTCAAGCTTTGCGTGATGGTTTTTCCAAAAAAGGTTTGCCGTTGAAAGTTGAACAGCACTCCTCGTTGTTCTGGATCCACGGCGACACTAGCGGCAAACCAATCCGTACCATCGAACAAATCCCAGCGAACCAAGGTGCGACCTTCAAAGGTTTGTTCCTGAAAGCTTTGGACAAAGGTGTCTACCTGGCACCAAATGCTTACGAAGTAGGTTTCGTTTCTATGGCTCACACAGATGAATTGTTGGCAGAAGCTGCAAACATCATCGTAAATTCTGCGGAGTAATCGAAAATGAAGAACTTCCTCAAATCACATTTGAAAACGGTGCTCGCGATCATCTGGTTCGCGTTCACGTTTGCACTTGTGGCTTGGTGGTGGGTATTCTTTTTGATGGAGTTGGAAGGTGCTCGCCAACATCGCATGATCGCCTGGGAAGGTTCGATTCTTTTGGGGTCCATCTTAATTGGTGGTATTTCGCTAATTGTTTTCACCTTCCGCGATAAACAACGCCACGATCGGTTGCGTTTCTTTTTCTCGACTTTCAGTCATGATATCAAAACTTCAATTGCCCGTTTAAGACTGCAGGCTGAAGTTTTGGAGGAAGACTTGCAAGGTAACAGCCCGCCTGTGATGAAACGCCTGATCGCAGATATCCAAAGACTGGATCTGCAACTTGAAAATTCTCTGTTGCTGGCCAATCTTGAAGTAAGTCCTCTTCTGCACGAAGAAATGTCGTTGAGCCAATTGATGGCAAACCTTCGCAGCGAATTCGCAGATCTTTCCGTTGAGCTTGAGCGTGATGCCAAAATTTCTGGCGACCGCCGAGCTTTGATGAGTGTCGTTCGAAATCTTCTGCAAAATTCTGTTCTGCATGGCAAAGCCACAACTGTTCGCATTCGCGTGCGCGCCTTAAACAGCAACCGACTTGAAGTGATCTTTGAAGACGATGGCTTGGGCTTTAAAGGTGAAACGAACAAATTGGGCTCTGAACTGCTAAATTCTAAAGACTCCCGCGGTAACGGCATAGGACTTTTGATTACAAAACGTCTGATGGAAAAAATGCGTGGAGACATTAAGTTCGAATCCTCTGAAAATGCTGGCTTCAAATCAATCCTCCATACGGAGGGTCATCTATGATGAGAAAGATCCTTCTGGTCGAAGATGATTTGTCATTGGGTGAAACCCTGACGGAACGCCTGCGCAAGGACTATGAAGTTTCTTGGGGCAAAAGCGTTGCCGAAGCCTGGGCGTTGTTTAGTAAAAACAAGGACTTTGATTTAGTGATTTTGGATGTGGGACTTCCTGACGGCACGGGCTTTGAGCTCGCAGCTAAAATGAAAAAGCTTTCCCCGGTTCTATTTTTATTCCTGACAGCTCAAGCAGATGCGGAATCTCGTCTGCAAGGCTTTGAATTAGGTGCTTCTGAATACATCCCTAAACCTTTCCATCTGAAAGAGCTGTTAATCCGCGTAAAAAACGTTTTGGATTCCCATGCTCCCCTGAAGGAAGTCCAACTGACTTCCTGCGTGATTAATTTCACCAACATGTCTGTGCGTAAGAACTCGGGTCAAATCGAGTATCCTGCTGTGACTGACATGAAGATCTTGCAGTTATTAATTGATAAAGCACCCCGCGTTTTAAGTCGTGATGAAATCATGAACGAAATCTGGGGGGTTGATAAAAATCCAAGCCAC
This sequence comes from Bdellovibrio sp. ZAP7, assembly GCF_006874645.1. Lineage (NCBI taxonomy): Bacteria > Pseudomonadati > Bdellovibrionota > Bdellovibrionia > Bdellovibrionales > Pseudobdellovibrionaceae > Bdellovibrio > Bdellovibrio sp. ZAP7. The sequence continues at coordinate 3,687,264 of NZ_CP030082.1, forward strand.
CGTACGATTGATAATATCATCGTTCGTCTGCGCCATCTATTGGGCGAAGACGGAGAAGCACACATTCGTTCTGTGCGCGGCATCGGCTACCAATGGTCCACGGAGGAAACACCCGCATGAACACTCTTTTTCACAACGCTCTTCAAAGAAAAGCACAAAAAGTTCCTCCTATCTGGTTCATGCGTCAGGCCGGGCGCTATCACCAGCATTATCAAGGCATGAGAAAGAAAAATTCTTTTGAAGAGCTTTGCAAAACTCCTGAACTGGCGGCCGAAGTGGCTCGCGGTCCTGTGGCTGAATTTGATTTTGACGTCTCCATCCTCTTCTCTGATATCTTGTTCCCGTTGGAAGCTTTGGGTATGGGATTGAAATATACGGACGCTCACGGTCCACAATTGGGATTTAAGCTAAATCCTGAAACGATCGGTCAGTTGGGTGAAGTAGCTCCGGCGATTGAATTTATGAAGTTCCAAAAAGAAGCAGTGATCGCAACTCGCGAAGTCTTGCCTCGCGACAAAAGCTTGATCGGTTTCGTCGGTGGGCCTTGGACATTATTCGTATACGGTGTCGAAGGTTCCCATGCGGGTTCTTTGATTCAATCCAAAGTATTGATCAATATGTTCCCCAAATTCTTGGAAAAGATGCTTCCACTTTTGAAAGCGAACATCCAACTGCAACTGGATGGTGGTGTTGAGCTGGTGATGATCTTTGATACAGCGGCTGGTGAAGTCTCCCCGTTGTTCTTTAAAGAATGGATTCAGCCTGTGATCTCGGTTCTGGCAAAAGAATTCCCTGGGAAAATTGGTTACTATTCAAAAGGCACTCAGCCGGCATTCTTTAATAAAGAATTCACAGAGCTTCCATGGGCGGGCCAAGGTTTCGATCACCGTTGCTACATCCCTGATTGCTTTAAAGTTCAAAACAAAGGCTTCGTCCAAGGGAACTTCGATCAAAGCTTGTTGTTCATGGAAGACGGTGATTTCAAAAAAGCTGTCGCAAACTTCCTGGCACCAATGAAGGACATGTCTCCTGAGGCGCGTGCAGGTTGGGTTTGCGGCTTGGGTCACGGTGTCCTTCCGAAAACTCCAGAAAAGAACGTCAAACTCTTCATCGAGACAGTCCGTGAGGTGCTTTCATGATGATTAAAAATCTACTAGCAAAATACGACGTCCCAGCTCCCCGCTATACGTCTTACCCGACAGTTCCTTACTGGGAAACGAATCCCACGCGCGAGCAATGGGTTTCCCATTTAAACACGACATTGAAAAAAGGCGATGGCGGCTGGTCTTTGTACATCCACATTCCTTTCTGTGAAACGCTTTGTACTTTCTGTGGTTGTAACAACATCATCACGAAAAGCCACACGAAAGAATCTCCTTACGTGGATATGCTTTTGAAAGAATGGCACCTTTATACTCAACAAGTTCCAGAGCTTTTGAAATCTCCTTTGAAACACATCCACTTGGGCGGCGGAACTCCGACTTTCCTTTCCTCTGAGTCTTTGCTTCGTCTTCTGACTCCGATCGTGAATGACTGCACCCTGGATAAAGAACACTTTGAAGGTTCTATCGAAGTCGATCCACGTCGTACGACGGCTGAACAATTAAAGGCTTTACGTACGCTGGGCTTTAACCGCGTGAGTATGGGTGTTCAAGACTTCAACCCCGAAGTGCAGCGCCTGGTAAACCGTATCCAACCTTTGGAAATCACAGCCAACCTTTCAGACGAAGCCCGCAAACTGGGTTATACATCTGTGAACTTTGACTTGATCTATGGTTTGGCAAAACAAACAGCTGAATCTATCCGCGAAACGGCCGAAGCGACTGTGAAGTTGCGCCCGGATCGCATTGCTCTTTATAGCTTTGCTTTGGTTCCTTGGATCAAACCAGCACAACGTCTTTTCAAAGACGAAGATCTTCCTAAGGCTGCTGAAAAACGTGAGCTTTATGAAATCGCTCGTGGCATTCTGATCAAAGCTGGTTATGTGGAAGTGGGCATGGATCACTTTGCTTTGCCGACGGATAACTTGAGCATCGCGATGGATGAAAAGCGTCTGCATCGTAACTTTATGGGTTATACAGATCAAAGAACCGATGTTCTTTTGGGCTTGGGAGTTTCCTCGATTTCTGAAACTCCATTCAGCTTCCATCAAAATGAAAAAGTTCTGCCTTTGTACGAACAGGCTTTGAACGAAGGTGTTTTGCCTACTATGCGTGGCCACATCCTGACAGAAGAAGATCAAGTTCGTCGTCGTCAGATTTTGAAACTGATGACAGAGTTCGAAGTGGAATTCTTAAGCGCTGAGCAAGAGCAAGGCGCGAAAGAATTCTTGGCCGAAATGATCAACGATAAGCTTTTGGTCATCCAAGACCACAAACTGGTTGTTCTGGAAGCGGGTCGCCCGTTCCTGCGCAACGCCTGCGTGTACTTCGACGAACGCTTAAAAAGCAAACAACCTCAAACTAAGATCTTCTCTCAATCTATATGAAGAAGGTCACGGTGGTCGGAGCCGGTTTTGCGGGATTAACCATCGCGCTAAAGCTGGCCCAAAAAGGATTCACGGTTGAAATTCACGAAAAGTCCTCTCGTGTGGGTGGGCTTTTGGGAACTGATTATTCCGAACATGGAATGGCGGAGCGTGCTGCCAATTCTTTGATCCTTTCAAACCGCTCTGAAAAATTATTTCAAGAAATCGGTCTTGAGCCGGCCTTGCCCTTGGAGTCTTCTAAGAAAAGATTTATTTTCCGCGGCTTTCCCAAGGCTGTGCCATTGAATCCTTTTGAAATTCTGGCGGTGGCTTTTAAAGTCGTCCCGCGAGTGCTTTTTGCGAAAGCGAGTTTGAAACCCAAAGCTTTTGAAACTTTAGAAGCTTGGGGACTTCGACGTTTGGGCAAAGCGGCGACTCGTTTTCTGTTGGGACCTGCCATACAGGGAATTTATGCCAACGAACCTCAAGATCTAAGTGCATCACTAATTATAGGGCCGTTATTCAATAAAGACCGGGAAAAATTCCGCGGCATGATGACCGGCGCAAATGGCATGCAGGATTTAGTCAATCATCTGCAACAAGCTTTAGAAAAGTTGGGCGTAAAAATTCATTTAAACTCCTCTGTTGATATTGCTAGCCTTCAAGGCCCTGTGGTTTTGGCGACTTCAGCATCGGCTGCGACGGAGCTTTTAAGATCTTATGCACCTGCAGTTTCAGCGCTGATAGCACGTGTGCACATGTCGTCCTTGATCAGCACAACAGTCTTCTTTGACAAGGCGCAGACGAAATACAAAGGCTTCGGCTGTCTGATTCCTCGCGGTTTGAACCTGCGCACTTTAGGCGTGTTAATGCCGCCTTATATTTTTGCAGGCCGAGACAAAACTTATAATGAAACGTGGATCATGGGTGGCAATAACAATCAGGACTTAATAAACCTGACTGATAAAGAATTGCTGAACTTGATTGGGACAGAAAGAAAGCGCCTGTTCAAACGCCAAGATGGCATCCTGGATGCCAAGATCAACCGTTGGGATCGTGCTTTACCGATGTACGATCTGGAGCTTGAAAAGGTTCAAAATGAATTGGCGCAAATTACGCTCCCAGCAGGTCTTTTCCTGCACGGGAATTATCTTTCTGGTATTGGTTTAAGTAAAATTCTGGAGCGCAGTGAACGCCTCAGCGAAAAGATTGTGAGTCAACATGGCTAAAACGGGTGTTTTACTTTTAAATATTGGCAGCCCACGCACTTACGAAGTTCCTGATGTTAAAAGATACTTGAAGCACTTCCTGATGGATAAGGAAGTGATCAATCTGCCGTTTATTTTCCGTTGGCCATTAGTGAATCTTTTAATTGTTCCTAAGCGTGGTCCGATTTCTGCTGGAAACTATAAAAAGATCTGGTTGGAAAACGGCTCTCCCTTAACGGTGTATACGAATCAATTCGCTGAAAAACTGCAAAAGGATTTGGGTGATAAATATCTGGTGAAAGTGGGAATGCGCTATAGTGATCCAGATATTCCCTCTGCCCTAAAAGCTTTTGCCGATGCCGGAGTTGAAAATGTTTTGTTGGCGCCTATGTATCCCCAATACGCAGACGCAACGACGGGATCCTCGCTTCGTGAAGTTCAGCGCCAAATCAGAAAACTGAAACTGAATTTCAAAGTTAAAAGCATCCGCGATTTCTATCAACACTCGTCCTTTGTGGATCCCAGCGTGGAAATCGCGCAAGAGTTCCTCAAGGGAAAAGACGTCACTCACTACCTATTCTCTTTCCACGGACTTCCTGAAAGCCACGTGAAAGTAAATGCGGGATGCTTGGTCACTCCGGATTGCTGCATAAAACCTGGAGCGTGTGATAAGCCTTGCTACCGTGCCCAGTGTTTAGCAACGGCAACCTCAATGGCCACGAAGATGGGACTTTCCAAAGATCAATGGAGCCTGTCTTATCAATCACGCCTCGGCCGAGCGGAATGGCTGAAACCTTCGACAGAAGAAACCATCGCAAAACTTGCTGATAAAAAAAGCATCGCCGTTTTGTGCCCTTCCTTCGTTGCTGATTGCATCGAAACTTTGGAAGAAATCGGTATCGGTGGAGAGGAAACTTTCCATCATGCTGGTGGGAAGGACTATCACTTGGTACCTTGCGTGAACGTGAATCCAAACTGGGTCTCTAAGTTTGCACGCTTCGTAGAATCTCAAGGTTGATACATTACTCTATTTTGACCCGCTGCAGTTTGCTATCCAACAACTCCTGAACAAAAATTGGGGTCCTAATTATTCAGGAGTAGCAACTTTGAAAACGACATCTTTGAAGTCAGTTCTGTTCGTATTGGCTCTGGCTCTATCTGTTCCCGTCCCGTCCCATGCAGGTTTGGATATTTTCGAACCCTCTAAAGTTCTAGAAAAAATCCGCAAACAAATCGCGAAGCAAGATATCGGTGCGACGATTGGCCTCAGTGCTGACATCATCGATGGATTGAGCGTTTCTCTGAAATACAAAGCAAAGTCTGAACCTTCTTACTTGGATGGCTATTACACTCGTCTGGATAAATATATCATGACGACGAATGTGAATGTCGGCGATCTATTGAACGGTGATATCACACCATTTGGTTTTGACGTTGAACAAGGCACTGAAGTTTACTTTGCCCGTCAGTTTAAATCTCAAGGTGATTCTATCAAAGCTCTTCCCTACACTTTGGATCGCATCCCTTTCACAGCCCAAAAAGCTGTTCAAAAATTGAAAGTCGGCGATTTCGTGGCCCTTCAAGGTAAGCTTAACATCGTGTTCTCGATCGGTGCTGACACCGATTTGAATCCGACTGTTTCTTTGGGCGGTTCTACACATATTTATATGTCAGGTGATTTCATGATTCACTTGTATCGCATGGAAAACGACAAGATCCGCGTGAAATTGATCACATTGAGAAGTCGCGGAACTGGTGCAAGTGCTTCCATCGATTACTTGGGCCGACTTAAAGTTGTTGGTCTTCGCGTCGTCGACAGAAAACTTGAGCGTTGGATTGACTTGAAACCAGCGTCTTTGAACTTTGGTAAATCTTTGAATGACGTTTTCATGTTGGACTATGTGTTTGATTTGAAAAACCCTGCAGCCGCGACAGCTTTCAATAACTTCATGAGCAAAAAAGTGAAGTTCAAAAACTTGAAAGTGATCGATCCAACAGCTTCCCGTCCTGAGTTGCAAAATGAACTTTTGACCGATATGTCTGAAGTTGAAGACATGTACATGGAAGATCACAATTTGCCTGTGGATCAACGCCGCATCGATCGCGTGTTTAAAGGTTCCAACACCTCTGTCGACATCATGTCTCGCTATAAACTTTCCATGAGCATTCTGCGCCTGGAAGCAAACACGATGTACTCGCAAAACAAATTGCAAAACTACGATTCGAATAACATCGAGAAGCAATACATCCTGGACACTTACCAAAAATCAGCTCAGTCCAAAATCTTTTATGGTATCTGGGGTAACAAGATCACAGAAGGTGATCACATTATCTTTAATTCCAATCCCCAATGGACTCCAGGATCTTTGGTTACGACTTCACACTTTTATGAAGCCCGTATGAGAAACGTTTCCAAAAAAGATTTCGGTAAAATGCAAAACCGTGCGGAAGATGTTTTGCCAGAATGGATCTATCGTCAAATCGACTGGAAGCACTGGGATTTCTCAAACGGCGACATCGTGAACGGTTACTTCCGTCACCAAGTGTGCATCAGCCCTGAAGCTTACGAAGCAATTCCAAGATACTCTGCCAGCCAGATCGAAAAAATGTTCTCTGCTTACCTTGATTCCCAAGATCAAGACTTGGATCAGCTAAGACATAAAAAGATCGAAAAGATTGCTGTGAACTTGGCATACTTGCTTCAACCGGTGATGACTGACAAAGCTCGCTATGAAGCATTCAGAAACTTGCAAAAAATCGCGATGTGGCGTGATCACGGAGCGTATTTCATTCTGACTCTTTTGCCAGAAAATCGCTTCGAAGAATTGGTGACTTACGAAATGACTTTCTCGGGCCGTAAATCAGACCAGATCAATTTCCGCTTTGGTAACTTTGAAAAACAACAGCTTTACCAAACGTTATTATATATCCAAAACTTGATCAATGATCGTTCCTTTGATCTGCGTCTGGTGACGGATTCCACCGGCGGAAAAACAAAACCATAGTTAACGAAAAGGGCTTCACACGAAGCCCTTTTTTATTTCCCTCCAGAGGGAGAGTGTTCCCCGCAGATTTTAATTGAGTAATTTGAGCCAGTGCGACATTTCATTCGCTTCGCCACAAATAGCGCCTCTTCGAGAGATAAAAGCTTGGCCGCTTAACCTCCCCATATGTTTGACCTTTTCCCTCTGAAAACAGGTCGTAAACAAGTTTTTGGAAATTAATACAAACCCGTGCTTCGTCGAGAAAAGAAATATTCCCGGCGACTCCATTTAGAGCTTTAGATTAAAGGATTTTAAGTATATTAACCGAACCCTAGTTGCTAAGTAGACCAGCTCAATTACATCTAAACTAAGGGGAAAATGGTGTCATTCTTGAGATTCCAACTGGCATTGACTGCTTTGATTGTCGGCTTCACGACATCTTCTGCTTATGCAAAAGTCTATTTGAACTCCCAATGCACGATGAAAGCCAACTCTGGCAAAATCGAAGGCAACGGTTCTAAAGACGAAAAATTTCCTCTCGCTTCTATCTCCAAACTTGTGACTTCGTTGTGGGCCATTGAAACTCTGGGCGCCAACTACCGCTTTGAAACTAAAATCCACGTTACTAAAGTTGGGCCTAAAGCCTACGACATGCATTTCGAAGGCAGCCGCGATCCTTTGATGGGTCGTAATGTCGGCTATTTCATTTTGGCTCAGCTCACGATGAAACAGCTGGGTATCGAAAGAGTTGAAAACTTGACCTTCGATGAAAACTTCCAAATGGAATGGAACGTGGAAGAACCTGTGGCTGTTGCTGGCGACACGAAGCTTTTCGCTGATATCACAGAACAAGCTGCTCATGTTGAGCATGAATTGGAAAATGGCTTCATCACACCAATCGCAGATAACTCCTACACGTACTTGCGCAAGATTTCAAAATCGGTGGGCGTGAAGCTGCCGGAAGATAAGCCAAGTATTAAATTTGGCAACGTCTCGTTCCTGGCGAAAGCAGACTTTAAAAAAACGAACGAGACTCAAACGTTCGTTTACAAATCTGCGCCTCTTTATAAGATTGTTAAGAACATGAACAACAAGTCCAACAACTATGTGGCTGACCACTTGTATTGGAACTTGGGTGGCACTACAGCGTTCAATTCTTACCTGGCAGCGAATCTGAAAATGGACAACCGCGATCTTGAGTTCAACTTGGGCTCCGGCAACAACGCGGACTATATCTCTAAAAAGAAATACGACTATAACGAAGGCACTTGCACTGCGATGATCAAAGTTTTGATCCGCCTGAACGAAGTTTTGGCGACGCAAAAACTGGTTTTGACGGACGTGATGGCGGTTGCTGGCAAGGACAGCGAATCCACATTGGTTCGCTATGATGGCGTTATGGGCGATGCGATGACGGCCAAAACCGGAACGGTGGATAAAGCGAAAACTTTGGCAGGCACGATTTCCACAGGAAACGGCACGATCTATTTCGTGATCCTGATGCACAAAGATTCTTCGGGTGAGAATGGTTCTGCAGCGAATGCCATCAAAAACCGCATCCGTGCTTTGTTCACCATCAACAATGGCTCTAAGAAAATTAACTATTCAGAAACTACGCCTCTTCCATTCGATAGCCAATCGGCTCTAGTTCTGGAATACGGGCCTCATTTAGGAATGTTCTAATGATCAGTGTGACGCTTTGGATTTTTTATGTTCTGGTTGCGATGTTCACCGTTTTTGGCCCTGTTCGTGCCAGCGGATACACCGTCGAGAACTTAAACAAAGCGATCGAGCTTCAAAAGAACAAAGAAGTTCAACAGCAAATCCAATCTAAAACTTTCGATCCGGGTGTGGGTGACTCTGATGGAATCACACCCCTGATGGCAGCCGCCATGAACGGGAACGTGAAGGCGTTGAATTTGTTGATGCAAAAAAATGCGAATCTGGAACAAAGAAATAAATTCGGCGATACAGCCTTGGCTCTGGCTGTTTCGAACGATCAGGATGCCGCTGCGAAAACTTTGATTACTGCGGGCGCTAAAGTGGATGTCGCGGTTCTTTCTGAAAACAAAGACACGTTGCTAATCACAGCTGCTAAAAGCAGCGAGAAAACGACCCGTCTGATCCTGCAAAAAAATAAAAAGGTCATCAACCAGACAAATGCTTTAGGCAATACAGCTCTGATGGAATCCATCGTGGCGGGTTATCCTAAGATCGCAAAACTTCTGGTGGATAATGGCGCTGACGTAACCATTAAAAATAACGACGGAAAAACAGCTTTGGATCTTTCCAAAGAGATGAAGAATAAAAGCCTTTCAGATCTTCTGACGAAAAAGGCGAAAGCCATCGACTCTGCTAAAAATTAATCGCGCGCTTATAACATTTAAAGAAATAAAAAAACCCCGGTTTTGCCGGGGTTTTGTTTTTTAAGAGAAAAGCTTTTTGATGAAGCTGGAGATCTTTTTACCGATCGTTTGCTTCGCTGGTGGTCTGCGAGCAGCGCTTGCACCTTTGCGTGGCTCGTGACGTTTGTGAGCACCTTGGCCTTGGCGGTTGTCACCGCGTTTTTGCTGGCCATGAGCTGGAGTTTTAGCACCGTGCTCAGGACGCTTAGCGTGTCTTGCATTAGGTCCTTCAGACTTCACGGCTGAAGCGCCTTTGCGCTCTTCACGTGGAGGTCTGTTTTCGCCACCGCGGTTTTCACCACGAGGTCCACGACCGCCTTCGCGACGTGGGCCACGGTCACCTTCACGACGAGGACCGCGATCACGGTTTCCACCGCCACTGCGACCACCCTCACGACGAGGACCACGCTCTCCGCGCTCACCATCCAATGATTTTGGATAATGGCCTTCGAAACGATCTGGGAATGGTTTGAACTCTTGAAGTAGCTGATCATTTTCCAAATAGCCCACTTCAACTTTGTGTTTCAAATAATCTTCGATACGAGTCAAAGACTCGATATCTTTTTCGCCCACCATGGAGAAAGCCTGACCTGTCGTACCCGCGCGACCCGTACGGCCGATACGGTGAACGTATGATTCAGAATCCATTGGCAATTCATAGTTGATAACCAGGTCAACACCTTTGATGTCCAAACCACGAGCAGCAACGTCCGTCGCCACCAGAATGTTCAGATGGTTTTCCGCTTTGAACTGTTCGATCACGCGATTGCGTTGAGCTTGAGTCAAAAGACTGGAGATCGCCATTGCTGGCACATCGTTATCAATCAAGAATTTCGTGATCTTTTCCACGTTCATTTTAAAGTTCGTGAAGATGATCGCTTGTTTTGGATTGTGCAATTTAAGCAAAGACAAAAGATGCTGAGGTTTTTCAGCGTTGCCCACGTGGAAGATTTGGTCTTTCACATTTTCAGCTTTGGCTTGGTCACGGCTGATGTTGATTTCAACCGGCTCTGAACCAAATTGGTAGGCCGTGTTCAAAACATCAAAATTCAAGGTTGCAGAGAATACCAAGAACTGACGTTCGCGAGGCACTCTTTGCAAAATGAACTTCATGTCGTCTTTAAAGCCCATGTCGAACATGCGGTCCGCTTCATCGAATACGATCGCGCGAACTTGCTTCAAATCCACCAAATGTTCTTTGTACAAATCGATCAAACGGCCTGGAGTTGCTACGATGAACTCGACGCCGTTTTTAAGAGCTTCTTTTTGTTTGTCATAGCCAGTGCCACCATAAATTGCGAAACCACGAAGGCCGCTGTCAGCACCGAACTTAATAATGTTATCTTGAACTTGCTCTGCCAATTCGCGAGTGGGAACCAAAACCAAAATAAAGTTCTGTGGTTTCCAGTCTTTGAAGGCGCGTTTTTCGATGATTTCTTTTTCTGCGTCAGTCACTTCACCGTGAACTGGGCGAGCGCGCAAAATACGCTCCATCAAAGGAAGAACGAAGGCAGCTGTTTTGCCTGTACCTGTTTGGGCTAGGCCAGCAACGTCTTTACCATCCAAGATATACGGCATAGCTTGCTCTTGAATCGGGCTGCAATCTTCATATCCAATTTTTTGGATAGCAGTCATCAAGGCGGGATCTAAATTTAACTCTGAGAATTTCAATTTCTTATACTCCGGTTCGTAAGCCCAAACCTACTTTTCGGTGCCCTAAAAGTCACCAACAAAGCTTTTTAGGCTCTCTATAAAGGCCTGAGGCTGATCTGAATGGACCCAATGTCCAGCCCCAGGGATTTCGACGCCCTTAATCATCGGGTTCTCGGCCAATATTCTCTGATAAACGTCAGATTTTAGCTCTTGAGATTTCTCTCCCCGAATCCAAAGGGTCGGCATTTTAAGGCCACGGACTTGGTCCCAACGATCAAACGTATGCCCGGCCTTCACTGATTCAATGATACCATACTTGGAAAAGCGCCAATCAACGGTCCCGTCCGGTTTTTCAACCATATTCGAGTAAAAGTACTGAGCCATGACTTCGACTTTTTCTCGCGTCTTAGCGATTTTAACGAAGTCTTCCATGAAAAACTTACGAGCTTCCTCTCGAGAGGCAAACGGCGTCGGCGCCAGATTTAAGAGATACTCATAGTACTCATAGGCGTTCGGTGCTGCTTCCGGGCCGATGTCTTCCACGATCAGTTTTTCAACATACTCTGGATACATGGAGGCAAAGGCCAAAACGTTCCGCCCTCCCATGGAGTGACCCACCAGAATAAACTTTTTCCAGCCAAGTTCGTCGACAATCTGTTTTAAGTCGTTAGCGTAATCTTCAGGCGAGTAGCCCGATTCAGGCTGAAAAGAGCGCCCATGCCCGCGCTGATCGTATGCCAGGCATCTTTCAGAGGCCTCAAGCCCCGAAATGATCCGGCGCCAATTTTGTCCGTACCCCATAAGCCCGTGAATAAAGACCCATTTTCGCCCATCAACTGGACCATAGAACTGGTGATTGAAATTGTCCAAGTATGCCATATCGAACCTATCCTGCGCCCCTTGAAGGGGTATTTCAAGTTTGAATTTTGGAACGAAGGAGAGTAGATTCAGCGACAATGAGTTCCTCGAAAAAGCCCCAGCTTCATGAAGACTGGATTGATCCTTACGCATTAAGAATTGTCAAAAACCTCCAAGATTCTGGTTTTGAAACCTATCTGGTGGGCGGATGCGTGCGCGATCTGATGGTGGGAATTCATCCGAAAGATTTCGACATCGCAACTAGCGCTCACCCCAATCAAGTTCGTAAAAAAGTTCCCAATGCCTATGTCATTGGTCGCCGTTTCAAGCTTGTTTTGGTGAAACGTGGCGATCTGCAGTTCGAAGTTGCTACTTTCCGCCGCAATGTTAGTGCCGAAGAAATCGCAGCCACTCCGGAAGAGGACACGATCGAAGGTGATAACTATTTCGGAACTGTAGAAGAGGACGCTAAACGCCGTGACTTCACTGCAAATGCTGTTTTCTATGATCCAGCCAATAACAAGCTGATCGATTTCTGCGGTGGCATTCAAGATATAGAAAATCGTGTCTTACGTATGATCGGCGATCCGAAAGATCGCTTCATCGAAGATCCGATTCGTATTTTGCGCGCAATTCGTCTGTCTCACAAGCTTCACTTCTCGATTGAATCAAGCATGCGCCATGCGATCGTGGAAACCAGCGCAGAACTGAAAAAATCAGTTCTGCCTCGTCGTCGTGAAGAATGGTTGAAATTCCTGCGCCTGGATGAACCCCATTTAGCGTTCATGGAACTTTTCGATTTGCATATTCTTGAACAAATTCTTCCAGGCTTGCACTCGGTCTTTATGGATCCGGCAAAGATGGAATTATTTGAAATGCATTTGGCTCGCATCACGCAAGTCGGCATCAACAAGCAAGACCCATTGGAATTGTTTGCAGGTGTGATGTTTGCTTTTATGAAAGCACAATACGGTGAGGGCCAATGGAATCACGATGAAATTCTGAATGATCCAAAATTGGCTTATTTCATGCGCGAGGAAATGGGGATCTTCAAACAAGAAGCGGCTGTTTTCTTTAAAGCTTTACATTTGATGTCGGGACTTAAAAAAATCGACAATTATTCCCGCAAGGGCGAGCGTCGTCAGATGGCTTTCGTTTTAAATGAAGCTTTTGGTTTGGCGATGAAGCTTTCGATGATGGATTTCTCTTTGTCAGCGTCTGAGACTCACTACTGGATGCAACAGTTGGAAAAATTCACGGGCGGCAAAGTTACGCCAACGCACTAAACGCGGGCCAGAAGTGTTTTAGCAAGCACTTCTTCCAGCATCGACATATCAATCGGCTTACTCAAATACCCATCAAAACCTGAATTCAGACATTCTCTTTGTCCTTCAGAGCTCGCTTGGGCTGTAAGCGCTACGATAGGTTTTATATAACCGCGGGCCCGCAACTCTTTCGCAGCCTCATGACCTGACATTCCAGGCATTTTAATATCCATCAAAATCAAATCATAGCCTTCCGCTTTCAGGGCGTAAGAAACAGCCCCGGCACCACTGTCACAGATATCCACCATGGCCCCGTGACGAAGCAAATAACGATGCATCAGATTGCGCAGATCTTCGGAATCATCCACCACTAAAATACGGCGGTCCTTCAGATATTCAGAATTTTTATTCTGCGGCAAATTACGCTCCAGAACCATGCGATTGGCATGGTGAGCTTCTACCAACTTTAATGGCGTCACAGATCCAACACTGATGGAGTATTCAAAGATACTGCCCTTGCCTTCAACCGACTCAATCAAACACAAATCCCCACCTGACAGGCGCGCCAGACGTTGAGACAACGCAAGACCCAAGCCTGAGCCCACGACTTTTTGAACTTCGCGACTTTCCCCTCGCATGAATGGTTGGAACAGATTCATCTGCGTCTGCACATTCATACCGATACCAGAATCAGTGACACGAATTCTTAATGTGCCTTGATTTTCGGTATCCATTCCAAAAGAAACCAGAACTTGAATTTCTCCCTGCGGAGTGAACTTCACCGCATTGGAAAGAAGATTGATTAACACCTGACGGAAGCGAACCGAATCCATTTGAATTTCATCTGGCAGCAAGGTCATGTACTTCAAGGTCAGTCGATGTCGGGCATTGATCACGGTGCGAATCACCGAAACCGAATCCTCGATTTCCTGAACCGGACTCATCGGGGCATTCTGCAGGAACAGCTTTTTACTTTCAATTTTCGATAAATCTAAAAGATCATTCACCAGGGACGTCATGAACTTACCCTGCCTTTGGATAGCATGAATGTCTTTGTAAGCGGCCTCATCCAAATTCGGATTAGCCAGCATAGCTTCTGAAAACCCCAAAATGGCTGCGAGCGGAGTACGAATCTCGTGGCTGGCGTTGGCCAACAAAACTGATTTTGCCTCGTTGGCTGCTTCGTGGAGATCTCTTTCACGACGAAGGAAGTCTTGATTACGCTTGATCGTTACATCCCAGACAATACCTGATGTACGCAATACATTGCCGGCCTCACAGCGTTCGATTTTTCCACGAAATGCCAACGAGCGTGCTCCGCCGTTTTCACTCGCCAGCAAAAATTCAAAATCCAATTCACGATTTTCATGAAAATTAGAGCGTAGAATATCTTTTAACAAAGCCTGTTCTGGTAAAAGCTGCAGATTGCCCTCGCGGTAAATCATGTCTTCCTGGATATCCCAGTCCCAAGTCATCGCTTCCGAAGAAGCCATGGCCATGCGCACGCGCTCTTCACTGCGCAGTAAAATTTTATCGACGCTGAACAAAGTCAGGATGGAACGATTCAAAGAGCGCCCCAGAACAATCACCAACGCCAGATAGATCAACATGATCGTACCAACCAAGTACGTATGAGGCTGACCCGAAACGACATAACCCAAAGCCCAACCCACAATTGTCGGTCCTACCACACACAGCATTGCCGTACGGTTGGACACGTAAAGTATCATCCCGCCCGCGGTCATAACCGCAATCAACATCGCCGTTAAATTCTGAACAGTGGTCCCCGTCCACGGTGCCATAAATCCCATGGCTCCCCAACTCAGTCCCGAAACGGAAAGCAGACAGTACTTGGCTCTTTTCCAAATGTTCAGTTGTTCAATGCTTTGTATTTTATCTTTGGCTTCATTCCAGAAGGGCACAATGCCCAGGCTCAGGGCTGCATAAATATTAATCGTTAAAAACCAGCCGATGATGAACTTGTGGGAGACCGTATCCCATGCCACAAACGTATAAAAATAGGCGGTCGTCAAAACTGCCACCATGGCAGTAAAGCTTTGACCCAACAACAGGTCCACTTTGCGAATTTCTAGTTCGAGCAGATCATTTTTTTTCATATACGTGCGAATTCGTTAATATTCCATAGGCGCTAAAAATAAAACAGGGAAAGTCTGAACTTTCCCCGTTTTACACGTTCCATAAAGCATCTGTAATTAAGCGGCTTCTCTTAAATCAAGCTGCTTTAATAATTCTCCTGCAATTTTATCCAGGGCCATTATCTTATCTGCAGCTCCCAATGCCACAGCCGCGGCTGGCATTCCATACACCACACAGGTTTCTTCGTTCTGCGCGACTGTAAAGGCTCCGGCATTTTTCATCTCCAAAAGACCTTCAGCGCCGTCTTTACCCATACCCGTTAGTACGACACCCATCGCATTTTTACCTGCGTATTTTGCGACCGATTTCATTAAGTAATCAGCTGCAGGGCGCACGCTGTGCATAGGAGCATTCTGATGAAGCTTGATATAGTAAAAAGCACCACTACGAGTGATTTCCATGTGGAAATTACCCGGAGCAATCAAGACACGACCTGGAACAACCTGGTCACCTTCTTGAGCTTCTTTTACTTCAAACGGAAACATAGCGTTTAAATTATCTGCGAAAGACTTCGTAAAACCTGGAGGCATATGCTGAACCACCACTGTTCCAGGGATATTCGCCGGCATGCCGGAAAGGAAAACTTTTAAAGCCTCCGTACCGCCTGTGCTTGATGCGACTGCAATCATTTGATGGGTTGTACGCGCGAGCGACGTACGATCCACCTTTTTTACAGGAGTTGTCGGTGTTGCCACTTTCGTTCTAGATTGGATGCGAGCGCGGGCGACCACGCGAACCTTTTCAATAATTTCGCGCCCCAGAACTTCAAGAGTTTGCGAAACGTCGATGGAAGGTTTTTCCATGATTTCAATAGCACCGGCCTCAAGAGCACGAAGATAAGTTTCCGAACCTGTTTTTGCCAGACTCGAAAAGATAACTGTTCGGGTTGGAAAGTGCTGCATGACTTTTTCCAGGAAGCTGATGCCGTCCATACGAGGCATCTCCACATCCAAAGTCATAACATCAGGTTTTAGTTGCACCAATTTATCACGAGCAATGTAAGGATCAGAAGCTGTACCAACCACTTCGAT
Source organism: Bdellovibrio sp. ZAP7 (assembly GCF_006874645.1). Taxonomy (NCBI): domain Bacteria; kingdom Pseudomonadati; phylum Bdellovibrionota; class Bdellovibrionia; order Bdellovibrionales; family Pseudobdellovibrionaceae; genus Bdellovibrio; species Bdellovibrio sp. ZAP7. The sequence continues at coordinate 3,703,292 of NZ_CP030082.1, forward strand.
ATCCGGTGCCGAAGAGAAAATTTTCTCTAGCAACTTACGAATCACTGCGGAGTCATCAACGATGAGAACTTTGATTTTTTGACCCATATTTCCTTCTTACAGCTTTTGATAAACTGCGCGTGATAGCGGTTTCAAATGAGTGTGTTTAATATTTCCTGATTCGGAATGTCCCAAAATCAGGTAGCCACCCGGTGCCAGACACGAAGTCAGGCTGTCGATTACTTTTTTCGTCGTCTCTTCGTCGAAATATATCAAAACGTTACGACAAAAAATCACATGGAACTTGTGCTGAAATTCATACTTAGGACTCATCAAATTGAATTGCGCAAAGCGAACCATGTCGTGAATATTGTCTTTCGCTCTCCAATATTCAGTTTCATTCTTTTTAACTTTTTCAAAGTACTTTAGACGCTGAGCCGGAGGCAGGCCCTGCATTTCGCGATCTTCATAGGCACCGATGGAGCCTTTTTTCAAAACTTGCAAATCGATATCCGTCGCAAGCAAGCGTGCCTTCATACCGGGAATCTGTTGCATCACTTCGTGAGCAGTCATAGCAATCGTATAGGGCTCTTGCCCCGTACTTGCAGCTGCACACCACATACGAATGTCAGCGCCAAATTTTTTATAAAGTTCTGGAAGTTGTTGCGCAAGGAAATCAAAGTGATTTCCTTCTCGGTAAAAAGACGTCATGTTTGTTGTCAAAGCAGAGATGAACTCCGAAGTGATTTCATGATTTCCGTGTTCAATCATGTCCCAATACTGCTCGTAAGATTTCAAGCCATGACGGCGCAAAAGCTTCACTATACGGTTACGGATCAGCGCATGATTCTTAGGGGAAAATGGCAAATCCACGCCCGCCAGGTCATACATGTGCTTGGCGAACTTTGCGAACATCTTCTCGGTGAGCTGAATATCTTCAAACTCATACAGAGCGCTTACGGCTTCAGTCTTTTTTAGTGCACTCATGCTGCTGCCGCCATTCCTGATCCCTTAGAAACGGACTGCAACAATGAACCTGGTTCCAAAATTAGTACGGTACGACCATCACCCAGAATCGCAGCACCTGCGATCTCAGGAATATCAAAGCCCGTCACGATTGGTTTCACCACCACTTGCGCCTGACCCAAGACATCATCCACTGGGAAGGCCATTTGACCGGTCACAGACTCGATGATCACCAGCATCGTCTCTTCACGACGCGCGCTCAACGTATCTTTCACCACAGTCTCTTTGGTGCCAAACTGGCTGTTCAAAGAACCCAACGTGTGGGACACATCGATCACTGGAAGCAACAAGCCACGAATGTTGGCCACTTTGCCAGCGTTAGAAATACTTGTGTAATCCTTCGGCTGGACACGCACGATCTCGCGGATCGAGTGGATCGGAAGGATGTAACGAGAACCGTCCAAGGCCACGATGATACCGTCAGTGATCGCCGTACTAAGAGGAATCGTCAAACGGAATGTCGTACCCACGCCTGATTTAGACATGATGTTAATCTTACCGTTGATCTTATCCAGATTTGATTTCACCACGTCCAAACCAACACCACGACCAGAAAGGTCCGAAATTTTGTCAGCCGTCGAGAAACCAGGATAGAAAATATATTGGAAAACTTGTTCATCCGGAATAGTTGCCGGGTCTTGGCCCTTCGGAACGAAACCTTTTTCAATGGCTTTCGCCAAAACCTTCTCACGGTTGATACCACCACCATCATCGATGATCTCGATAACGACGTTACCACCGTTTTGTTTTGCAGAAACCGTTACTTTTGCAGTCACAGGCTTACCGCGCTCTTGACGTACTTCACGTTTTTCCACACCGTGGTCCATGGAGTTTCTGACCAAGTGAACCAAAGGGTCACCCAAGAGTTCAAAAACCGTTCTTTCAACCTCTGTCTCCTCACCGATCAATTGCAAATCAACAGGTTTATCCAGAGTCAAAGATACGTCACGCACGATACGTTGGATTTTAATGAACATGGATTTCAGAGGCGTCATGCGGATGCTTAATGTTTTTTCATAAAGTTCACGCACAGCTTTGTCCAGCTGGTCAACGATCGCTTCTAGACGAAGATTTTCACCACTGCGAACAGTTTCGTCGTGTACCAACTGATTCTTCAATACAACCAACTCACCCACAGCATCCAACACGGAATCAACACGCCCTGTATCCACTTTGATCGTGCTGTTGGCATTTTTTGCAGGAGTTTTATTACCCCCGCCGCCGCCACCGTTTTCTGATGCAGCTGGTTTTGCCTCAGAAACCACTTTCAATTTCGGAGCTTCTGCCACTGGCTCTGGAGAAGCCGTTGCAGCAGGAGAAACCGCAGGGCCCGCTGCCACAACTGGAGATGCTTCCACAGCTGCCACTTCTGGAGTGGAAGCTTCCACAGGAATTTCAATTGCTGCATTTTCAATTTCACGGATCAATTCTTTTTCGGCGGCTTCTGCTGCTTCTTTCGCATGAAACTCGGCTTGGTCTTCTGGAGACAATTGTGCGAGCAACTCTGCCAAAAGATCGTGGTTCACGACATCGTCAGAAGTTTCCATGTTGGGTTTTGCTTCTGGCACGGGACAATTCGCTGCCGCCGCATCCACATGCTCGAAGAAGTCATCAGGCACAGACATTTTTGGTTCATCAGCTGTTGCTGCTGCCACCGGAGCTGGAGCTGCCGCAGCGGCCGCGGCCTCAGCTGCTTTCGTATGAGAAGATTTTTTGCCGGAAAGACTTTCCGTCACAGCCACAAGTTGTTTCACCAGTTCAGATGGATCCCATGGACCACCTTGACCTTGCTGCAAAGAAGAGATGCGATTTTTCAACTCGTCACCTGCTTGCAAAAGCAAAGAGATAACATTCGAGTTCACCAGCTCTGGCTTGGAACGAAGAAGATCCAAAAGATCTTCCGCAACGTGCGCGAATTTCGCAAGATCTGACAATCCTACCGCTGCTGCTCCACCTTTTACTGAATGGGCCACACGGAAAATATCTGTCAGATCTTTCGCAGGATCATCACTGTTTTCTAGTTTCATCATCGATTCGTCGTATTGCTCGAACATGAACAAGGACTCGTTAAGGAAATCCATCTGCAGTTCTTCAAAGAATGCATTATCGCCGCTCATTTATTTCTCCAGGGACTGTGTATTTCTAATCACTAGAGTTATCGGCAACTTAGAACATTTGATTCTACTACGAAGGACCAGAGCCGCGGGTAAATTCACTGATTTAGTCATAGGTCCTGGAGTCGAACTAAAGCTGTCTCATAAGGGCGCGAAAATACGAATTAACAATTATTTTTAACATACCCTTAAGTTCCCTTGAGATTTCGGCGAATAGTAGGGGGTCCAATTACATCGAAAGGCCTTACTATGAGTGAAATGTCTACAAAAGCAAAAGCTGGTCAGTATCTGACTTTCCAATTGATGTCAGAGCAATATGGTGTCGCGATTGAAACAGTTCGCGAAATCAACCAGTTTGGTGAAATCACTCCGGTTCCACGCACGCCTGAATACGTTAAGGGTGTCATGAATTTGCGTGGAAAAATCATTCCAGTTGTTAATCTTCGCGTAAAATTCGGAATGGATGCTCAAGATAAAACTCGCGATACTTGCATCATCGTGATCGACACTGAAATCGGTCAAGTTGGCATGATCGTGGATTCAGTAAAAGAAGTTGTGGATCTTCAGGACAACCAAATCGAACCGTCACCGGTTCTTGGCAACCAAAGCTCTATGCACTTCGTTCGCGGTATGGGTAAAGTTGATAACAGAGTTGTTATCCTTGTTGATATCGTGGCTGCATTCTCTTCAGATCAAATGGGCCAAATGGCTCAGTTCTCTGAAGCTGCTTAATCGAATCTCGATTTTCAAAAATAAAAAAGGCACTGCTTTTGTCAGTGCCTTTTTTTATTTCAGAATGAAGTCCGAAATAATTAGTCGTTGTAATCAGCTTTGCAAAGTTCGTTGATTGTAACTTCCAAGCGAGCTGCATAATCAACATAGTCTTGTCTTTTTTCAGTCAAAACTTCGATAACGTCTGCATTGTTTGAAGCTTTGATCTGAGCTGTCAAAGATTTGATTTGAGTAAGGGCTTTTGCTTTGTTTTCGATCATTTGACCGCAAGAAGCTGCGTTTGCTTGAGATGTGAAAAGACCTGCCAAAACCAATGCGCCGATAAGTGCTTTCATTGAAACTCCTAATGGGTTGTTATTTTGACCGGAACCTACTCAACAGAAAGCGAATCTCCAAACTAATAAGCGGTAATTCGCCAATGCATCCAAAAAATTCACGAATTCCAGAGGGAAAACAGAAAAATCTCTTCATTTTCCACTCCGAAATTTAACATATGTTAATGATCGTTAAGAATTGACTAAAGCAAACCCGCCTGAACAATCTCGATCCAATAGTTGTCGGGATCTTTGATGAAGGCGATATTCTTCATTCCGCCCTCCCCTAAACGTTTCTGATACGTCACATTTAATTTATCAAACCGTTCGCACGCAGCTTTGATATCAGGAACGGTCACGCAGATATGACCAAAGCCACGAGGCTCTGTGTTGCCGTTGTGGTAAGGCGTCGTTTCTTGGTCTTCTGTGCCCCAGTTATGAGTCAGCTCTAAAACCGCTTCACGACCAAAAGTGTATTTGGCATTCGCTTCGTTTTCCGTCGGAACATTTGTGCCTTCAGGAACATAAGCCAAAAAGAACAACGAAAACTTCCATTCCGCGAAATCAAGTTTGCGCACCAACTTCATACCCAAGATGCGAGTGTAAAAATCCAACGAAGCTTTAGGATCTTTCACACGAAGCATGGTGTGATTGAATACGTATTTTTTCGTCTCGCCATCGGGGTTCGCGCACAAACCCGGAATATTTTCCGCCATGATGTTCTCCTCAAATTAATTTCGCCTTAGATATAACATAAAAAAAAGGGAGAAGCTTTCACTTCTCCCTTCGAAATTATATTTACCAGATTTTGCATCGTACCCCCCAAAAGGTACGGCGTACCTTTTACTTGGCTGCTGCGACGATGGCTGAAGCGTCGATTTTGTGCTTCTTGTACAAATCAAGAGCTGTGTATGAGCTTTGGCCGAATTCACCGTGTACGCCCAAAGACTTCACTTTGAAATCAACTTGCGCCTGCAACAATGAGTGGCAAAGCATTTGCCCGAAACCACCGATCAACTGGTGATCTTCTACAGTCACCAAGCGACCGCCTGTTTTTACCAAAGCTGCTTTCACAGTTTCGACATCGGGGTGATTTACTTTCACCACGTTCACAACCACAGAACCGATACCTTGCGCTTCCAAAGTTTTAGAAGCCTCCAAAGCTTGAAGAACCAAAGAACCCGTTGTGGCGATTGTCACAGACTTCGCTTTACCAGCTGTTGTGTCAGCCAATACTTGTGCTTTGTTCAAATCGTACTTAGTTCCAGCAACATATGTTTTAGGGAAGTTTTCACGGCCCAAGAAGAACACGGCGCTATTTGGAACTTTGCCAGCTTTGCGATCATTGGCAAATTTTTCGATTACAGAGTAAACGATGCTGTCTGCTTCTTCGCTGCAAGACAAAGAGTAAACATCCACGTGAGGAATCGAAGAAACCATCGCCATGTAAGACAAAGCTTGGTGAGATGCACCGTCAGCAGCATCTTGGAAACCCGTGTGAGAGAAGACTGCAATCACTGGAGCTTCAGACAAAGCGCCCATAGTGATTGGCAAAGCACCTTTCGTTACACCGAACTGAGCGAATGTATCGACAACTGGGATGTAACCCAATTTAGAAAGACCTGCCGCTGCAGAAACCATATTGGATTCAGCCACACCCACATCGAAAGAATCTGCTGGGAATTCTTTTCTGAAGCCAGCAACACCTGTGGAACCTGGAAGATCCGAAGTCACGCTCAAAACTGGGTAACCCGCTTTACGAGCACGGATCAAAGCGGAAGAAACACCATTTTGGATTTTTTCGCCAGAGTCTTTAACTGCGTTTGCTTTGATCTCTGCTTCCCACTTGTTCAATTCTTCGATCCAAGTGTTGAATACAGCCGGCAAGGCTTCGCCATTGTAGATTTCAGACAAGAAGGCCGGAAGTTCAGAAGGGCTCTTCAATGGGAAACCGTGAGCACCTGAAGCAGATTCAGCCGTTTTCTTAGTTCCGATACCTTTTACGGTTTTCGCGTGGATTGCGACTGGAACCTTAGGATTTGCTTTGGCTTTTTCAACAGCTGTTGCAATTGCATCGTAGCACTTTTGCAAGTCATTGCCTTCAGGCAACGAGATCACATCCCAGCCCAAAGTTTTCAAAGAAGCAAATGTATGAGACATCGAGAAAGATTCATTATCAATACGACCCGAAAGTTTCGTGTTGTTATCGCTGATAACCATCACGAATGGCCCCATCTTACCATGAGCTGCAAGCCCCGGAATCGCCGCGAAAGCTTCGCGTGCTTCACCTTCCATACTGGCACCGTCAGAGATCGCTGTGATCGTTACGCGGTTTTTACCAGACAATGCCTCACCCATCGCCAAACCTTGAGTTTGTGGAAGAGCAGAACCCAAAGGACCGTTAGAAACGAAAACACCTTCAGGGAAACAGTGAACTTCACCGTGACCAGTAAGACCCGATTCGATCGAACGGAATTTTTTTAGGCTGTTCAAATTAAGACCGGCTGTTTGGTAGTTTGCTTTCAAAGCATACAAACCGTTTTCACAGTGACCAGCGTCGTTCACAACGTGGAACAAATCATACCAAGGCTTGTTTTCTTTTTGAGCTTGATCAAAAACAAGACCATGCATTGCGGACATCAACTCTGCAAAAGCTGCAGGACCGCCGTAGTGCGAAGCCGCGCCGCCAAGCACTGCATTCATGTCCATCAAGGACACAAGCGCACGCGTCGAGCGAGGATCAGCCACCGGAATGGATCTGCCGTCTTTGCTTTTAACAAAGCTTTTGAATTGAGGTTCTTGAGTCGGGTTGCCAGCCAATTTTGATTTGATTTGAATAGGTTCAGTCATAGAATATGTTCTACTTCCAGCGCAGAGGAACATCAAATGCAAAAGCTATATGCACACAACATTCGCGATCTTTTAAAAGTAGAGCTTCACCGACACTTGGACTGCTCAGTGCGTTGGAGCACCTTGGTCGAATTAGCACCTCAAGTTGGCATCACTCTGGCGCCTACTTCACAGCAACAAAAAGAGCAGTTTTTAATTACAGAGCCCATGAATGATCTGGGAAGTGTGCTGAATAAATTCCTGAATGCTCAAAAAGTTCTGGCGAGCGAAGAAATCCTCTCGCGTATTGCTTTTGAAGCCTGCGAAGATGCTTACAACGACGGCATTCGCCTGCTGGAACTGCGTTACGCGCCCACTTTTATCGCAGAAGGCCACAGTTCTCTGACTTTTGAAAAGATCCATCAGGCTTTGCACAACGGCGTAAAGCTGGCGCAAAAGAAATTTGCCATCGCTGTCGGACTTATCTGCATCGTGCAACGAGTAAAACCATTCGCGGTTGCGGAAAAAGTTGTGGATTTCGCTATAGACCACAAAGACAGCTTTGTCGCTCTGGACTTGGCTGACAACGAAGAGGGTTTTGATCCTAAAGTATTTGCCCCACTTTTTCAAAAAGCAAAAAAGGCTGGCCTGCATATCACCATTCACTCAGGCGAAACACCGAACGATCAAGCCGCCAGCTGGGTAAAAGACTCTGTCGAAATCCTGGGAGCAGAACGAATCGGCCATGGTATTCAAATCGTGCGCAATCCTGAAGTTTTAAATTTCATCCGTGATCGCAAAATTCCATTGGAAGTTTGTCCGATCAGTAACTATCTGACTCAATCATTTAAAACCTATGAAGAGCATCCAATCCGTCAGCTTTTAAATGCGGGAGTTTTGGTGACGATAAATTCAGACGATCCGGGAGTCTTTGCGACGAACTTAAGTGACGACTATGAAGTTCTACATCGCGTGCATTCCTTCACGACGGAAGATTTCAAACGCTGCAATCAGATTGCCTTCGAGGCAAGCTTCATTCCAAAAGCGGAAAAAGAGAAATTCAGAAAGGATTTTTTCTAATGGCAACTGATTGGAAATCGATTGGCGAAGAGATTCAGCACATGATGAGAGAGGACACCGCGGTTCGCGAAGTTCTGGCATCCACGGGAGAACTTTTTCAAGGCTATGCCCCCGCGATGGAAAAAGTTCACCTGAAGCATGCACAACATTTGAAAACACTGATTGATGAACACGGTTTCCCCACGATATCTAAAGTAGGCAAAGATGCTGCGATTGATGCCATGAGATTGATTTTACATGCGATCAGCTGGCCTGAATTCATGCGCTCGATGGAGGCGGTCACAGTGAATTTAGCCAAGACTGGCGAAGTTCCAAAAGATTATGTCGCAAGGCTCATGGACCGCATTCGTTTCTATGAGGGACGCAAACAAATCTATGGAACCAACGCGGACTGGGACGATAATGGAATTATGCGCATCACCGATGTGGAAGATGAAAGTAAATTGAATGCACGCCGCGCCGAAATGGATTTACCACCTTTGGAAAGCCTGGTGATCACTCCGTTGGATGGCGATTTTCATCCAGCCGATCCCAAGAAGCGTCACGAAGAATATGTAGCATGGACTCTAAAAGTAGGATGGCGTACAGTCGCTATGCCCTAGCAAAGGATCAGAAATGGAAAAACAAACTCTTCGCGATTTTTACCCACCTATTGAGCCCTACAACAAAGGCTTTTTAAAAGTTTCAGATATTCATAATCTCTATTTCGAAGAAGTCGGAAATCCTGCTGGTAAACCCATCGTGTTTTTGCACGGCGGCCCCGGTGGTGGTGTCGCTCCTGATCACCGACGTTTCTTTGATCCGAAAACTTATCGCATCATTTTGTTCGACCAACGTGGTTCGGGCCAATCCACTCCTTGTGCTGAACTTCGTGACAACACCACATGGGATCTGGTTGCAGATACAGAACGTATTCGCGAGCATTTGAAAATCGACAAATGGGTTGTCTTTGGCGGGAGCTGGGGTTCGACCCTGGCTTTGACTTACGCCATTAAACATCCCGAGCGCGTAAAAGCATTGGTTCTGCGCGGAATTTTCCTGTGCCGTCCTTCAGAAATTAAATGGTTTTATCAAGAAGGCGCTTCTCAGATTTTCCCTGACGTATGGGATGAGTATTTGAAAGTGATTCCTCAAAATGAACGCCATGACATGGTAACTGCCTACTACAAACGCCTGACTCATGAAAATCGCGATGTGCGTTTGGAAGCCGCGAAAGCCTGGAGTAAATGGGAAGCCGCAACTTCTCGTTTGTATATTGATGCTCACGCGATCGAAGAGTTCGATGATCCAGATTCTGCATTAAGCTTTGCACGTATCGAGTGTCACTACTTCACCAACAATGCGTTCTTTGAAACCAACAACTGGATTTTGGAAAACGTAAATAAGATCCGCAACATTCCAGCGTGGATCGTTCAAGGCCGTTACGATGTGGTTTGCCCGGCGACATCGGCGTGGGAACTTCACAAAGCTTGGCCGGAAGCCAAATTCCAAATCATCCCCGATTCAGGTCACGCGGCCGCTGAACCCGGCACCCGTTCTGCCCTGGTCGAAGCCACAGATGCCTGCAGATCGCTTTAATTCGTTTTAGCGACCTGGCGACTGCATTTTTTACAATATAAGGAGCGGGAAATTGTTTCCTGCTCCTAAATTGATGTTTCAAATTCCGTGAACTTCAGGTTATATGGCTCAACGCATCATTTGTTTGATGGTGCCATTCCTGGGGGAAAATTGGGGTCTTTAAACCGCTGTTTCTTATTCCTAGCACTCTGCACTTTAAGCGCCTGCTCTCAGGCTCTGAAGATGCCAGTCTCCAAAAAGAAAACAGACTCTGCAATCATCGGTGGTGAAGTTGTCACGGGCCGTGATCTGACTTCCCAAAGCGTTGTCGGTGTTTTGACTCAAAACAAAGAGACTGGCGACGTTGAAATTTGCAGCGGAACTTTATTAAAAAACAAACTTGTTTTAACTGCTGCTCACTGTGTCTCTGACCCAGAAGGCAGTCTTAGTATTTCAGTGGTTTTCGATAACGTGATCAGCCCGACGGGCAATACCATCACCGCGATTCGCGCGGTTCCTCGTACAGCGATTCCTGCATGGTGGGGCGCCGAAACACATTTAGAAACTGATACCGGGGACATCGCACTTCTTCAGTATGTTGGCGACACTCCAAGTGGCTACACGCCGATCACGGCTTTGGCTTCCGAAGAAGACATCGTTAATAATAACCAAATTCTGATTGCCGGTTTCGGTGTCAATAAAGTGACGACGAAGCCCGTGGACGTAAATACATTCCCGGATTTGATTGGTGCTATCCAATCAGGCCAAGTCAGCTGCAAAGACCCTGTCCGCCTTCAAGGTTGCGTGGAAGTATCTATGGAAGGTGCTGGCACATTAAGACAAGCCACTTCCAAAATTAAAAACAACCGTTATTCCAGTTCTGAAATCGAAGTCGCTCCGCAATCGGGCAACACATGCCATGGAGATTCCGGTGGCCCGGCGTTCATCGTAAAAAACAATAAACTGTATTTATGGGGAGTAGCAAACCGCTCTGCCAATAACAGGCTTACTGATTGTTCAACGAATTCAGTCTATGCCAGCGTGCCGTTCTTTAGAGAATGGCTGAACCTTGCAGCGGCGAGACTTCAGGAAGAATCAGTAAAATAGTTATGAAAAAAAGCATTTACCTGATCCTGACTCTCGTATTGTTAAATGCCTGCCAACCTGAAAACCCCGCTGTTGATTCTAACGTTGATGAAGTGACGGAAGAAATCGTCGGCGGGAGCACCGTATCCAGCGTGGATTCCATCTCTAAGCACTTGGTTTTTATTTACAGCAACCGTGATTCTTCATATTGCACTGGCACAATCATTTCAGAAAATCTGATTTTAACAGCTGCTCACTGTATTAAAAATACGTCTGACACTTTAGTTCTTGGCTTTGGTTTGGATCGCTCCAAGGGCACAATGCAGGCTCGAACCAGCAACGGCGCGGTTAAACACGTCGCTTATAAAGCGGATCTAACTGCGGAACGCAACGATGTCGGTTTGATCTCATTTTCCGGTGGCTTGCCAGAGGGTTTTGAACCCGCTCCGCTGGCGAATGCGAAAATTTTCGCCAAGGTAAAATCAGAAATCATTGCGGTTGGCTATGGCCGCGTGAAAGGCGTTCGCAACGTTCCCCCTTCTGACAGTGGCTCGGGTCGCCTTCGCAAAGTGACATTGAAAATTCAATCCAAGACGACGAACGGCAAAGCTTTTGAAGTCAGCCAACAAGACGGTCGCGGCATTTGCTATGGCGATTCTGGCGGTCCAGCGTTCGTCAAATCAAACGGTCAATACTACCTAGTGGGAGTAACTTCCGCAGTGCTTTGGTACAAACCCAAAGACTCAGTCTATGACTTGTGTAAAGAGCACTCGATGTTCATGGATGTGAAGTTTTATAAACCGTGGATCAATGCCCAATCAGGACAACTGCTGTAGGATCTGTTTGATTTTTTCTGCAACTTCGCGGGGACGATCAAACAGCACACGGTGAGAGGCATCTGGGGCCACCACATAGTCCAAGCCCGTCTGGTGATGCAGATTTTGCGACATCGAGACAAACTTTTCGTCTTTCTCGCCAACCATCCACATTACTTTTTGCCTTAGGGCGCTGATGATATTGCGCATGTTCTGTTGTTCCGCCAGGGACCATCTGGTCAATGCAAGACTTAGGAATTCACGATTATAGTCTTTTTCCAAACGAACAGGCTCACTGCCACCACCGAATACAGGCTGGGCATTCCAGTTTCTCATTACCATATCCCACGGAGCTTTCAGAAACTCCTCTGCCCAATAGGAATCGCTCAACCAGCGCTGTCGACGCTGTTCAGAACTGGGATCGAAATGTCGTAAATTATCATCAAAGCCAGGATTGGTAGAGATCAATAAAGCTTTGAACCATTGAGTGGGATTTTGTGCGAGAGCTTGTAAAGCCAAACGACCGCCCAAAGAATAACCGACAATTACATTGCGGCCAGTGTTTTTGGTTTCATCATAAACCCAGTCGTTAAAGTTTTCGGCCCATTGATCAAAACCATGTACGGAGTTGAGCTCTTCGTCTTTGAAATAGTCAGGAGTATAGATACGCAGATTCGAGACCGGAGGAAGAGAAGCTTTCACCGCTTCCCAATCCGAGGGTCTGCCTAAGAATCCGTGTAAAAGAAAAAGGTTCACTCTTTCCAAAGGGTTTCGATTTCCTTCCAAAACTGCTGGGTCTCATTCCAATCAGGGACCATCTCAATCACTTGAAGATTGTCCAGTTCCAAACTCGTAGGAACAGTATGCCACTTCTGATACGACCAATTCCACATTTTTGCCCACGATTCGAATGAAATTTCGTGCTTATTCACGAAAATCTCTTTCTTGAACATCCGTGAGAAGATTTGGCCACCACCATTGTTGATCACAACTACTCGTAATTTCTGCGCTTCTAACTGAGAAGTCGCCCAAAGTGCCGAAAGATCATACATCGCAGTTAGATCCCCGACCAGACACCAGTTCTGTGTATCTGTGTGTGCCCAACCGAGGAAAGTCGAGATCTGCCCGTCTATACCATTTGCTCCACGATTCGCAGCCACACGCAATGGAGAACTGTCCAAATCAGCACATGAATCCCATTCGCGAATTGGCAAAGAGTTTCCAAGATAAACGGAGTGACCCTTCATATGTTTGGAGGCCGCATAAATCATGCCTTGCTCGGACTTAGGATATTTCTCAAGCAATGACTTCATTTGTTGGGTGCGAGATTCATCTTCCATCGCGATCTGATAGTTCTCTCTGTGAACGGAGGCGAACTCCACCTGGCTGAGCAAATCCAGCGAAGGGCAATGGTCTACCGGACGACTTAATCCCGTATAGTGATTAAATCCGACTGAAAAAACTGGCAGCTCGCGATAACGATCTTCAAGATCACGCCACAGACGAACGGTGGGAATCCCTCCAATTCGCAAAATGGAGTCGCAGGTCCCAGACTTTAAAAGCTTGTGAATCATCTGCTCGCCCGAGCGAATTTGCAGGTCCTTTAAATCAGGATGCCCGCGCAGACTGGAAATACCTTCGGCATACACGGGAGCTTTGTACTGTTTTAAAAAATCCAAAACAGTGCCATAAGCTTTCTCTGGCAAAATCCCGACGAGCACCAAAGGTTTGTGCGTGTTAAGGAAATCTTCCAATTGCTTCAACATGCCCATTGGTAATTGACCCGGAAGTTTTGTTCTTTCCGAAGTTGCTGGAACTTTGATTTGCGGAACAGGTCCGTCAATCAACGGCTCTTCAAAACAAACATTCACGTGAATTGGTTTTTTCCACGATAAACTTTTGAACGACAAATGGGAATTTTCCGCATCGATATCCAAAGCCACTTCGTTGTAATAAGAAAAAATACCGACTTGCTCAATCGTTTGCGGAGCTCCGGAACCGCGATAGCGTTTAGGACGATCCGCAGTGATCATGATCAAAGGCAAAGAGGAATACGTTCCCTCAACCGCTGCTGGCAAAAGTTCTGCAACTGCAGTTCCTGAAGTTGTGAAAATAGCAACCGGACGGCGGTAACCCGCGATACGCCCCAAAGCAAAGAAAGCAGCAGAGCGCTCTTCAAAGAAAGAATAAACTTTCAGGCTTTTGTTTTCGTCCAGGATGTGAACCAGTGGACTGTTGCGGGCTCCAGCACAAAGAATGAATTCACGAACGCCGGTGTCCACCAGCTCCTGAATAACTTTTGCCGCCAATTCCATGTTTGTCATACGTTAAGCCCCAAAATCTTTCTTACAGACAGGCGTTTTTGAAAGAGTTCACGCCACTCTCTGGAAAATTCACTAGCCGCAACAATGCCGCAACCAGAACCAATCATAGATTCGTTCGTACTCCACTGCAAATTCCGAATCGCCACAAGACACAGAGCCTCCTCTGCGCCAAAAAACGCAAACGGTGCTCCGTAACCACGACGACCTTCCTGACCTGGCAAATCCTGCATCCAACCGTAACCGGCTGCGCGCGGAGCGACTCCCAAAGCGGGTGTGGGATGAAGTTCCATCACCAATTCACGGAAATCAGGGCGTCGATTGCACTTCACCTGGAAATCAGTTTTCAGATGAAACAGTGTCGGCAATTCCAGGATCATCGGACCCTGACTTTGCACGTCTCCCCATTTCTTTAAGCGTTGGGAGAGATCTTCAACCACCAGATGATGCTCTTGCATTTCTTTTTCATCAAGCAACAATGATTGGCGTTCACCCTTGTCGCTTTTTGGACAAGTGCCTGCGAGCGCCATCGTTTGCAGGAAACCCTGTTCATAACTGAAAAGTGTTTCCGGAGTGGCCCCCAGAATGCCCTGACCCTTTTGCCAAAAACCAAAGACGTACAAAGTCTCTGGTGCCGACAACAAATTCAAAATCATTTGCGCACGCTCCGTAGCCGTCACTGTTTGTGACGAGCGGGCAAAGATCACGGGCACTGCTTTTTGAATTTCATTTTTTGCGATCTTACCTTGGATCACTTCGAGGTCTTTTTGAAAGTCGGACTCTGCTGGTTCACTCCACTGGGCCTTACTTAGGGGCCCTTCGGGACGCGGGTTTCCGGCCAGATAGTTTTCCAACAGGGATTGGAGTTCTTGGGTGCTCAAAGTGTTTTGAGCAGTTCCCCACCATAACGGGTGCGAATCCTGCTCATAGAAATCAGGGCAAAACACTGAAATCTCTGCACTATTGGCAGATTTTACAGGGCTAAAAGGACCCTCAATGAGAGTCCACTGCCCCTTATGGCGCAAGAGGGCCCCCGAGTCCAAAAAGTTTGTAATGCCTAGAGGCGATATGCTATGTTTGCGATCCACAGTGAGAGTTCGTAATATGGAAACGCAAACTATGCAAACAAGTCCCTCAACCCAAATCGTCAATGTTGGCGGGTTTAATATTGGGGGTCCCGAATTCACGGTCATCGCCGGTCCGTGCTCTATCGAAAGCCACGCTCAATTTCTTGAGACAGCTTCCGGTGTTAAGGCTTCTGGCGCACACTTGCTTCGCGGCGGTATCTGGAAAATGCGCACGTCCCCGACAGCCTTCCAAGGCTTGGGAAATTCATCTTTCGATATCGTTAAAGACGTTTGCAAACAGCTCAATATGAGCTTGATCTCCGAAGTCACTGACATCCGTCAAATTGAAGAAGTTTACGACCTTGTAGAGTGCTTCCAAGTGGGTTCTCGCTCTATGCAGAACTACGAACTTTTGAAAGAGTTGGGACGTCAAAACAAACCAGTTCTTTTGAAACGTGGTTTGGCCGCTTACATCGAAGAATGGGTTAAAGCCTCTGAATACGTGATCAAAGCGGGTAACGGCAATGTGATCCTTTGTGAACGTGGTATCCGTACTTTCGAAACAGCGACTCGCAACACTTTGGATTTGAACGCTGTGGCTTTCGCCAAGAAAAATACAAATCTTCCTGTTATTGTGGATCCTTCTCATGCAGTGGGTATTCGCGCGTTGGTTCCTGACCTGGCTTACGCAGCTGCGGCTGTGGGAGCTGACGGTATCATCGTGGAAGTTCATCCTCGCCCAGCAGAAGCTCTTTCTGATGGTATGCAAGCCCTGACTTTGCAGGACTTCGAAATGATGATGAGAAAACTTGAAAGAATCCTAGTCGCTATCGATCGTCCTCTTCACAAGGTGACAGCCCATGCACACTGAGAATCAAAAACACTCTCCAAATCCTGAAATCATTCGCAGCATGTTCTCTAAAGTGGCCGCGAACTACGACAAAGGGAACAATGTGCTTTCCATGGGTGTTCACCACTTGTGGAGAAAAAAATTGGTTAAATATTCTGGCGCGAAGCTAGGCGACAGAGTTTTGGATTGCGCAACGGGTACTGGTGACCTGGCGATTGAATTCAAACAACAAGTGGGTTCTGCAGGTCAAGTCACAGGAACTGATTTCTGTGCCGAGATGTTGATCCCGGCTCCAGGCAAAGCAGCTCAGCGCGGTTTGGACATCAAGTTTGAACAAGCTGACGTGACTCAACTTCAGTACGCTGATGATTCTTTCGATATCTCTTCCATCTCTTTTGGTATTCGCAATGTAGGCAACCCGGTTAAGGGTCTCAGCGAAATGGCGCGAGTCACTAAATCCGGTGGCACAGTGATGGTTTTGGAATTCGGCCAAGTGAACATCCCGGTGTTCGGCGCGCTTTACAATTTCTATTCACAAAACATTCTTCCAAAAATCGGTGGCTTGGTAACAGGTCAAAAAGACGCTTACGAATACTTGCAAAAGTCTTCAGCGGCTTTCCCTTGCAAAGAGGGCTTCCTGGATTTGATGAAACAAACCGGCGCGTTCTCCCACACAGAGTACATCACTTTGACTGGTGGCATTGCGTACATCTACAAAGGCACTGTTAAATAGTCTGCTTCATGCAAACGTAAAAGCCTAAACCACCTCGGCGAAGCTGAAGTGCAAGACAGCAAAGGCGTTCCACAAGGACGCCTTTTTTATTTTGTTTTCAAGAGCACTAAAATTTGACTCCGACTTCAGTTCGTTGAACAGTAGTCAGCAATTCGATTCGAATAAGGAGTCCCTCATGAAATGGATGGCTTTGGTTTTGACGTTTGCTCTTGGTTCAACTGCAATTGCCAGTGAGTTCTGCCCTTCGGCGGAAGATTACGAAGCGCAAGGCTGGGTTGTGCATAATCCAGAAGACTTTGCGAAGCTTGAAAAGACTTTCGATGCGATGTTATCTGCTGGTCAAAAAAACGGTCAGATCATTGACGATATGAGCGGTCACATGGTGACTGGTGATCTCGATAATAAGGAAATCATGTTAGCCGTGAAGTCTTACGAAGACCTGCGCACCCCAGACATGGTGATGTACGGCGATCATGCAACGTACACTCATATGGAAACTCAAAAGCGCGTCGAGATCCGTTGGTTCAACGGTAAAAAGAATTTAGTGATCAATCCCAAGTACATCAAATGCATCACAGGACAGCCGCCAGTGGCTGAAAATGTGATTCTGTAAACAGCCTCCACCCGGGTAGTAAGAAGGCTGAGTGATCCTCGGCCTTTTTTATTAATACGCTCGCATCCGAGTGAAAAATCGCAAGATATGATCTTTATCATACAGAGTTCTTCCGACCAGCCGACAAGCATAGTGAAAAAACCTGCGAGGTGCACTATGTCTGACAATTTTTTTAAATGGGACCAAGAACGTCTTACCACTCATGTCGATGCGATGGATAACGAGCATAAAAAGTTAATAGAGATTATGAATCGATTGTATGACCGCTACGAAGCGAAAGCGACGAAACCGGAGTTGCAATCCATCGTTCGCGAACTGGCTTCCTGGACGATCACTCACTTCGACCACGAAGAAAAATTCTTTGATACTTTGGACTACTCGCAAGCTGCTGTTCACAAAAAAATTCATAAGGATTTGGTCGAGCGCTTAAAAGGCCACGCGACTGAATTTGACAAGACAGGCGTATTAACGCCTGCATTCTTCCAATTCCTGAAAACTTGGCTAACAGCCCACATCATGGGGATTGATACCAAGTATGGCGTCATTGCCGCCCAAAAGTCTGCTTAAAAATAAATAAGGCTGGTTCATCACCAGCCTTTTTTATTTCCGATTCGTACCGGAATATTCAATTCATTATCCTTCAAGATCCGATTAAACGAGTGGAGAAATCCAGTTCATAGAATCTTTCACTGTGCCTTTTTGAATCCCAGTGATTTCGTTATAAAGCTCAGTGCTCAATGGACCGGTTTCGTTGCCGTTGATCATCCAGTCTTTTTCATTGTAGTGAATCACGCCGATTGGTGAAATCACTGCAGCTGTTCCCGTACCGAAAGCTTCTTTCAACTCGCCCTTCTCCAGGCGCTCAATCACTTCTGTGATTGTGATACGTCTTTCAACGATCGGAAGATTTTTCTTTTTCAAAACCTGGATGATAGCATCGCGGGTACCACCCGACAAAATGCTGCCGTTCAATGCTGGAGTCACGATCTCGTTATTGAAAACAAAGAACGCATTCATTGTACCAACTTCTTCGATACCCAAACGCTCAACGTCCAACCACAAAACTTGCGCATAACCCTTTTGTTTCGCTTCCAAGGCCGCTTTCAAACTGGATGCATAGTTCGCACCGGCTTTCACAGCACCCAGGCCACCCGGAGCTGCACGCAAGTATTTTTCCTCAGTCCAGATTTTCACTGGTTTTGCGCCTTCAGAGTAATAAGAACCCACCGGAGACAACAAGATGAAGAAAGTGGTTTCGCGAGAAGGACGAACCCCCAAGAAAGCCTCAGTACCGATCAATGTGGGACGGATGTATAAAGAAGTATTTGGCCCGTGAGGAATCCAACGCTCGTCCACTTTCGTCAACTCATGCAAACCTTGCATAAATAGCTCCATAGGCGGAGCTTGAAGACACATACGTTCGGCACCCTCAACCAGGCGGTTGTAGTTGAAATCAGGACGGAAGAAGACAACCTTGCCATCGTTTTGGCGGAAAGCCTTCATACCTTCGAAAAGTGCCTGACCGTAATGAAATACCGAAGCGCCTGGGTCCACAGAAAGAGGGCCATAGGGAACGATCGAAGCCTCGTACCAACCTTTGCCTTCAGAGTATTTTGCCACAAACATGTGGTCTGTGAAGTATTGACCAAAACCAAGTTGATCAGACGGAGGAAGAGCCTTCGGGGATTTCACGAGAGTTGTAGAGATATTTGTCATGAGACTGTGGTACCTAATTTCAATCCATCGGTCAAACCGCAGTGCCCGCGAAATGCATTTGTGGCAGTTTTTTCTATGCGAGCATCACTAAGAAATAAGGGCTGGGGCCCACTAAGGGAGCCCGTCCACCCATCACATCCAATTGACGGCGGCTCATCGTGACATCTTGGGTTTGTGTTTGGGGTTCAGGTGGTTTTGGCGGCGGAATTTTCGGCTGCTCTCGAGTGGGACAACCCGATAAAACCAGAGCCGTTAAAAAAAGGAGGAGATAACGCCGTTTCATGGCTTTATTCTCCTCCCACTAAATAAGAATTTGTACTTAATTAGGGCTGTTTTTTAATAGCCCTAAAACGCATTTTTAGTAATGCCAAGGGAACTTGGAGAAGTCTCTTTCGCGTTTCTCGACGAAAGCTCCACGGCCTTCGACTGCTTCTTCAGTACCGTAAGCCAGTCGAGTCGCTTCTCCAGCAAACAACTGCTGACCCACCAGACCATCATCGATCATGTTGAAACCGAACTTCAGCATACGCATCGCAGTTGGGCTCTTCGTATTCATTTCAGCAGCCCATTCCAACGCAACCTTCTCGAGATCTTTATGTGGGATCACGGCGTTGACCATGCCCATTTCAAAAGCTTCCTGCGCAGAGTAATTGCGACCCAGGAAGAAAATCTCACGGGCACGTTTTTGACCGACCATGCGAGCAAGGTAAGCTGAACCGTAGCCGCTGTCGAAGCTTGCGACATCTGGATCTGTTTGTTTAAAGATCGCGTGCTCTTTACTTGCCAGCGTCAGATCGCAGACAACATGCAAAGAGTGACCGCCACCCACAGCCCAACCAGGAACTACGGAAACCACGATTTTAGGCATGAAACGAATCAAGCGCTGAACTTCCAAAATATGCAAACGCCCCAAACGAGCCAGGTCTGCTTTACCAGAAGCTTCTTTGTCTTCATATTTGTAACCGTCTTTACCACGGATGCGTTGGTCACCACCGGAACAGAAAGCCCAACCCGCATCTTTCGGAGATGGTCCATTGCCCGTGATCAAAACAACCCCCACATCAGGAGTGATGCGCGCATGCTCCAAAGCCATGTACAATTCGTCCACGGTTTGTGGACGGAAGGCATTGCGAACTTCGGGGCGATTGAAAGCGATGCGTACCGTGCCCTGATCTTTGGCACGGTGATAGGTGATATCTTTAAAATTAAAACCAGGGACTTCAGTCCACCATTCAGGTGTGAAAATATCGGAAACCATTTATTCCTCCGGAGGCGTTTTACAGTTTGTCTGTTTTAGCCCAGAGGTAATGGTCTGCCAATACCAGCCATGTCATGGCCTCCAGTACAGGGATTGCGCGAGTCACGATACAAGGATCATGACGTCCTTTTTTTGCCACATCTAAAATAGAGCTGGTGGGTTTAAAGGAAACTCGCAATAAAATGTCATCGCCAGTTGAAATACCGCCGCGGATTCCACCGTAAACGTCCTGGGAGCCCTGATGGAACTGAGTTCCCTGAACTTCGGCTGAATCAAAACCCAAACCCAACTCAAATCCGTTCGCAGCACCCACGCTCATGAAAGCCATGGCCAGGTCTGATTTCAACTTATGAAATACGGGCTGACCCAAATGCGCTGGCGGAGCCTGAATCAAAATTTCTGCAATACCGCCATAGCTGTCGCCGCTTTCCTGCGCTTTCTTTAAAAGCTCTGCAACCTTTTGATCGTCTTTGGAAGGAAAACGCGCTTGATAGGAATCCACATCGACATTGGCAACGTTTTTACGATCAGCCTCTGGCAATGTCATCGGACCGATTTGTGAGGCATAGCCGATAACTTTGGTGCGAGCACTTACTTCGTTCACCAACATTTTCGCCACGGCACCAGCCATCACGCGTGAAACGGTTTCACGTCCTGAAGAACGACCACCACCTCGGTGATCACTGTGACCGAATTTATTTTTCCAGACATCATCGGCGTGACCCGCACGTGGAGAGTTTTGAATTTTAGAATAATCCTGAGAACGCGCATCTTGATTTCTTACGATGATCGCAATCGGAGTGCCCAAAGTCTTTCCTTCAAACACACCACTTAAAACTTCTGGAACATCCGTTTCCTGGCGGCCTGAAACAATTTGTCCTGATCCATGATGACCGGGACGACGTCTTTCTAATTCACGAGTCAGAACATTCGCATCGAATTTAACTCCAGCAGGACAACCATCAATTAAAACACCTAGGGCTGTTCCGTGACTTTCACCAAAAGATGACATCGTAAAGCGAGATCCAAATTGATTTGCTGAACTCATGCTTTTTCCTCACACTCTTTCCAGAAAACTCGCTGCAGCTGAGCCTGGGCAATAAACATTTTCAAACCGGATTCATAGTTGGCGCCACACAGCTGCGCGTATTCTCTGCCCACTGAATCTTCTTTGTAATTCAGATCAAAAACCATGGCTGGCTTCCAATCCGCCGGAGGCATATAAGTTTCATCCACGCGTGGAGCCGCCCAAACAATGACTTTAGGAACAAAGTCAGCTGACGCTTTTGAACCATCACGGGGTTCACCCGTACGTGCCGAATAATACGAGGCATGAGGCAGAACTTTTTCGATCATCGGTAATGTGCCACCGCCACCCCAGACGACGATTTCTTTTTGCAAAGGTGCAAGCATGCCCACGCCTTCGATCAACTCGATGAAGCCAGCTTCATCCGTTGAGGTCCCCTGCCACTTCACTTGTTTTTTATTATAATATAAAGTGTTCACTGCGCTTAACGTCGGATGCTGACACCATTTCGCAGCCGGCTCCTTATGCGGAGCAGTGACTGCAGCATATTGCAGCCCCATTTCCTGTAATAACGGCATCGCTTGATCCCACTCGTCGCGGGCAATGCGAATTGCAAAAACCGGAATATTTCTTTCAAAGAAAAAATCAGAATGTTCAACCGGAGTAAAACTGTGAACCACCGGATCACCCAGAACCGCCGCAAAATTTGATGGTCTTGTGGGTGTCATCATCCACTGAAACAAACTGGGTTGATCGCCCGCACTACCTTCGCCTTCACGCCAAAAATTAATCAGCTGCTGACCTTTTTGACGAAGTCGGTACCACGTCCAACGACCATCGGTCGAGCGCGGAATAAAACTGCGAGTCTCGTCCTGTTCCTGCTGCCAGTGATGCAGGCGCGACAGGTCTTTGAAACTATCAATCAGCGGAGCAAATTTTAAATGCGCAACTTCCGATTCCAATTTCTGCAAATCCAGGAAATGCGCGCTTTCGTGGGCCGACAGGATTATTTTTTCTTTGGGAATATTCTCTAAGACATCCGTCGGCGCCCCAAGTTCCAGGGGCCAATCGATCCACGTCGCTTTATTCAAAAGGAACTGGGCACTTTCAGATTTCCACCAACCGGCGCGGTCTTTGGCTGCCCGGAAAGAAAAGATGAATTTATCCTGCGGGAATTCGCCGATGAAATGCAGAATATTTTCTTCACTTAGGAAATCATCACGAAGTTCAAAGTACTCAACACCACGACCTGCATACCGTTCTTTAAACATGGGCAGACGATGGAGCTTTTCAAAAGTGGACGCCAGGACCGTTACTCCCCCGCCGATGTTTTGCAGTTGATGCGAAAGAATTCGGCGTTCCAGATTTAAAACCTGGTGATGATGTTCAAATACGCCTTCTGGCATCAAGTACACTTCATCAGCAACCGCTTGGTAGCGAACTTCGCGGGGGCTTGCTCGTTTGATGAATTCCTGCAACGGAGTCATGTCGGGATTCAAACGTGGACGATTTAAAAAGATGCGCCCATCCAAGTCCGTCTGCCTCTTAACCCACAACACATGCAGATCATTGGGAATGATGCTGACATCGAAACCCGCTCCTAAAACCAAAAAGATGTCCTTATAAGGTTTTTGTAAAACCTCCAGAAACATCTGCCTTTCCATTTCGCGGAAATAGGCCTCGCCGTGCTCCATGAAAAGTTCTCGGATGGTTTTACCGATGCGTTTTTCGATCTCATCATCCAGATCCAAGTACGCGACATTCGGATTTTGCATGGTTAAGCTCATGCGCTTGATCAATTCTGTTTTGCCGGTGCCACGGTGTCCGATAATTAATGTAATCATGGCTTAATCCCGATCATGTCCCAGAATTCCGGGAAACTTTTGTTAATAGCTTCGGGATGTTGAATTTTGATTTCATGTCCCATCAACTTCATCAGGACCGCCGCCATCACCATGCGGTGATCTTCGTCAGGATTAAAGACGATGCCTTTTTTCAAAGTTTGGTTGGGATTCCCGTGAATGATCATACCATCTTCCAGGACTTCGTATTGAATTCCCAAAAGATTGAAAAGATCTGCCACCTTGGCGATACGATTAGATTCTTTGGCCACCAAGTGAGGTGCCCCATGAAGTTTGGAAACACCATCGGCAAAACTGCAGACGACCGCAAGCACCGGGAACAGGTCCGGGCATTGAAACAGATTCCAGTCCACCGCGCGCAAGTGCTTGGGTTTATTGATCGTCAGAATTCTTCCATCCAGTTCAACTCCGACACCCATTTTTTTAAAAATTTCGACGAAAACTTTGTCGGGTTGCTCTGTCACTTCCGGGAAGTTTTCAATAACGGAGGTTCCAGCCAAGGCACCTGCAGAAGCCATCGTAAACATCGAGCTCATATCGGCTTCGACTTCATAGGATAGCTTTTCCAGACGCTGTTCTGCGGGAACCAAAAATCCTGTGGGAGTTTGCTTGATTCGCAAACCCATCTTTTTCAGCATTTCCAGTGTCAGCAGAAAATAACTCTCTGAAACTTTGCTGCCGACTAATTCGAAATCCAGATCAAAACTTAAAAGCCAGGAATTAAGAATCAAAGCAGAGGCATATTGGGAAGACTCGGTCGTGTCGACCTTAATCGGCACGCCTCTGAACTTCTTCCAGCCTTCACTGACGATATGCATTTCATTTTTTTTGATTTGCGCCTGAACACCCAGCTGACGAAGAAGATCGATCAAACCTTTTTGCGGACGGGACATCAAACGCGGGCTTCCCTTAAGGACATGCACACCACGAATACGCGAAGCTCTTAAAGCCATAAAACGAAATGTCGTTCCGCCCTCACCACAATCAATGCGGCTGCTTGCTTTCAGACCTTTTAGGCCTTCTCGCATAAAGCGCACATCATCACATCCCGCAAAACCGTGAAGATCCAAAACTGGAAAATAACTTTGGACAATCAATGCACGATTGAAAACAGATTTAGATCCCGGGATGCTTCCTTGAAAGTGGAACTTAGCCATGAAGCTCCTCTTCGCGCTGGCGACAGATCTCGATTAACAGATCATCGACGCTCACTTCTCGAATCACCGTTTTGCCAGGTTTTTGTACGAAAACAAATCTTAGCGTTGCCGCTTTGGTTTTCTTTTTATCGCTTAAAAGCAGACGACGATATTCATTAAGGTCGTTGCTTTTGATAGAAATCATATCATCACGCAGTGGTGACAACAGGAATCCCATGATCGGCTCGGAATAAATTTTCTCGGCCTCAGTCGGTTTCATGATTTTCTTTTGCACACTAAAGCGTAGGGCAAAATCCAAACCATAATTAATAGCAATACCATGAGGCAATTCGTAATAGCTTTCCAAAACATGGCCGACAGTGTGGCCCAGATTCAGAACATGGCGAATGCCTTTTTTCTCTTCAGGATCTTTGGCGACAACTTTGTATTTGGCTTTAACTGCTGCCTCCAGATGCTTCCAAAGAACTCTGGAATTCACCTGGCGTTCTTTGGCCAAAGAGTTCCACAACTTTCCGCCCTCGATCAGCGCGATCTTTACCAGTTCTCCGAACCCCTCATAGGCACGGGCTTCGGGTTGGGACATCAGCACCGAGCGAACCATCAAGATTTGCTCTGCAGGATAAAATGTGCCGATTTGATTTTTCGCGCCACCAACATTCAGCGCGGTTTTTCCACCGTGTGCGGAATCAATCGCAGCCAACCACGTGGAGGGAATATGGATCAAGCGCACGCCGCGCTTTAAAATGCTTGCGACAAAACCACCGAAGTCACCGAGACTGCCACCACCAACCACAACGATGGTGAGTTTTTTTACAGAAGTTTGTTCTGTAAGTTTAGTAATTGCTTTGATGTGGCGAGGGAAATGCTCGATGTCTTTTAAATGCTCGCCGGCTTGAACCGCATATTTCAGGGCGATTTGCTGCGACCATTTTTTAAAGACAGGAGATTTCTGCGCAAGGATCTGATCGTAAATCAGAAGAAGTTCCTCCCCCAGTTTTTTTACCGGAGGAAGTTCATTCGAAAAGACAAGCGTGCTTTGAGATTTCATCAATGCTTACTTTTGCTCTGCGTATTCGGCTTTAGCTTTTGCATAGGAATCAGAAATTGAATCCCAAGCTTTGCTCATACCATCTTTCATGTGATTCCATGCTTTGCCTGAGCTCTTTTTAAGTTTGGAAAGATCTTGGGACATGCTTTCTTGTTTTTTCTCAAGAGCAGCAATTTGCTCGTTCATTTCTTTTTTAGCTTCGCCCGTTTTATCTGCAGCGGCTTTTTTTAACTCTGCAGTTTCTTTTTTCATTTCAGCAAGTTTCGTTTCCATCTCTTTTTGGAAAGCGTCTTTTTGTTCTTTAGAATAGTTGGCTGCTGAAGTAGCGGCGTCAGAAGTTTTTTGTTTTACTTCATCCGCAGTTGTTGCAAATGCGGGTTGAAATGCAGAAAGAGCGATAAATAGGGCGAATACAGATTTCATATACTGGTCTCCTTAATTCAAGGAGACCAGTTTACATGCCCTAGAGGCTCCAGTCCACAGGCTCTTTGCCCTTGGACTTTAGATACTCATTGGCTTTTGAGAATGGTTTTGTTCCGAAAAAGCCGCGATGTGCCGATAGCGGCGACGGGTGAACAGATTCAATAACAAAGTGCTTTTTGCGGTCAACGAAGGCGGCTTTCTTCTGGGCATAAGCACCCCACAAGATAAAAACGATGTTTTCTTTTTCTTCATTTAGAACGTGGATGATTTTATCCGTGAATTCTTCCCAACCCTTACCTGAATGCGCAGCAGCTTTCCCATCCTCTACCGTCAAAACCGCATTGAGTAAAAGCACTCCATGCTCTGCCCACTTGGTCAAAGAACCGCTTTTGGGAATCTCAATTCCCATGTCGGCCTTCAATTCCTTAAAAATATTCAGCAATGACGGTGGGAAACGCACACCCTCACGCACTGAAAAACACAAACCGTGCGCTTGACCGGGACCGTGATAAGGATCTTGACCGACGATAACCACTTTCACTTTATCAAGTGGTGTCAAATTCAACGCCGCAAAGTATTCATCACCTTGCGGATAGATCGTCTTTCCTGCTTTGGACTCTTTTTGCAAAAATGCCGTCAGACTTTTCATGGAGTCTTTTTCAAACTCCGCTGCAAGTTTCGCTTTCCAGCTTGGGTGTAATTCTATTTTATGTTTGGTATTAGATAATTTTTCGATTTTGTCGCTCGTCTCAGAATGATACTCGTCAATAGTCTAGTTTCGCGATTCTAATTCAAACCTATTGGTTTTCAAATTATTTTTCATGCCGCCGTTAACTTGACCAGACAAATCTAAGCCTCATTGTTAAACTAGTTATAAGGAAAAGGAGGCCCGCCTATGACGAACCTTCCAAACCCCACCATTCAACTTATTGAGGATAATCCAGAAGTTAAGTCCTTTATCTATCAGCAGATAGCGGAATTTGACGGCTTTGTTACTCCTGAAACTGTGGTCACGGTTGTGGCCCGAAATCCGAAAAAACTCGCGCTTCAGTATGAAACGGAAGGCAAGGAATTCAATCGTCGCGATTTGAGCAAGCTCTATCGTATTGCGATTGTTCTATCGGATGGCGAAGCCAAGGTCGAAGCCGAAGGTGTGCATCAAGACATCTACCTTGCGATTAAACTGGCAAAAGACAATCTGATGTTGAAGCTGGTTGAGATTCAAGACTCCGTCGTGAGTCACCAAGATCGCTTGGTGGAGATCAATCATTACCTTCAGCCACAGACTTTACACTAAACCTCAATCGACTCTCTTCAAGCTGATTGAAGGGAGTCTTTCTTTTAGATAGCGGAACGGATGAGCCATTAGTCCGGGAATGTCTTTAGGGATGTTCTCGCCCTGGACGCCCACGGCGCCGACGTGCTGATCTTGCGGCTTATACCAAGTTTTAAAAACCACGTCCCATACAGATAAAACCTTTCCGAAATTCTTTGCAGAGATTTCCGGTGTCACTGAGTGATGCCAGCGATGCAATTGCGCTGTATTAAAGATTTTATTCAGCGGTCCCATTTCAAAATCAACATTCGCATGCTCTAGCAATCCCGTTACGGCGTTGACCAACAAGAATAATGCGATCAACTCTTGCGGAACTCCCAATAAGAAAAGCGGGAAAAAATAAAACAGCCAGTTAAAGAACAAATCCACCGGGTGAAAAACACCAGCATTATCCCAGTACACACGTTCAACCACGTGGTGGATAGAATGGAATTTCCATAATGCTGTCACTGTGTGACCAAAGCGATGTGTCCAGTAAAAAAAGAATTCACAGATTAAAAGCGCCGGTACCAATTGCGCAAGCAAAGGCCACTCTTTCGGCCATAGCGTGTGAATATTGTCGTGGATAAATCCTGAAGTGGAACTTAAAAAAGCAAAACCTAAAATGATCTCAACAATTTTAGAAAGGATGGGCAAAACGATATTCGTTAGAGTGAAATTGTAAATGCGATCGCCGCGGGGAATATTCCACTCTTCACGGTAAGGCATCACCCGCTCTGTGATCGCAATAATCACGATCACACCGATGGAAATCAACGCCGTGAGGACTGCGAGCTTTTCACCAGGAAAGTTATCCTTAAAGAGGAAAAAAAGATACACCGCAGCCGTCAAAAGAGCTGGATAGTAAACGCAGCGGATTGTTTGATGAAGAGCCTTCATATTTCCTCTTATTCCTTTACATCATCCAAGCAAGAAGCAGACCCAAAAACCCCCAGGGAATAAGCAATAGGTAAGATCCTTTGAAGGATTTGGCTCGAAGGACCCAAACTCGCAGGCTGACGTCAAAAAGTTCGACGTGCTTATCACGCATAAAGGCGTTTAATTCTCCTCTGACGACCTGTTTTCTGGCACGCACCTGGCAGTTGCTGTCATCTATATGAAAACGTCCATGAAACGCCTGATTCAAATGGTTTCCATTTTCTTAGCTTGCCAGTCTGCGCTGGCATCTGAAACTGATAATTTCACAAGACGTAATCTTGAAGTTGACGCTCAAGAATGGCTCAACTCGCAAATGAATGAAGCGATTCAAAACGCCGTTCAAAAAGCAGATCCCAACGTTCCCTATTCAGTTCATAAAATTTTATTTAAATCTTTGGGCGGAGTGTTCTGGGCCAAAATTGAAAAGTGGTCTGACAATCCTGTCTCTCCGGCAGAGCAGGTGGCATTTGAAGAATCCATCTTTCGTGACGTAGGACACTTCAAAGGGACTTCCAGTTTTATTCGTCGCCTGGTGAAATTTAAAAGCTACTACTCCCCCGGCATCTATCGCATGGGTGACACCGTGTTTGGCGCCGATAAGTTAGGTCACTTCCTGCAATTGGGTTATTCAATGTATCTGGCTGACGGCCAAAAAAGGAAGCCCGAGTTCAAAGACGTGAGACCTCTGTTTGCAAGATTCGCTGATGTTATTTCAGGTGATGCGAAATTCAGAAAGCAATTACAATCAAAAGGTTTAGATCTAGCTTACGAATACAGTCACTTTCAAGAAAACGGCGAATGGGGACTTAAAGGCCCCATGGCTCGCTCGTGGGCTGACATGGCCGCCAACGTCGAAGGATATAAGTTCTGGTCTGAACTGACAGGCGGTTCTGATCCTTATGTTAAAAAAGGTGCCGATGGCCGCTGGGTGCAGGTCAAGAAATTCGAATGGGGCCGCTATGTAACCCCGGCGTGGGACGAAGCTGTAAACCGTACAGACTATGATCCTCGTTTCGCTGATCAAGTTGAAAAACGCAGCCAGGAAGCGATGGAGAAAAACAAATATGTTCTTCCAGGTATTGATAGCATCTATGAAAAATACGGAGTGGATACGAATCGCGTTTTTAACAACCTGTGCTCTAAGATTTTCACTTGGTAAATCTTACCTGTCGATAGATTGATCATCTGATTTGTTCGATTTTGTACACTTATAAAATTCCTTTCTGCATGAGACAACGCTTTCAACAAAGCAACTCATGCAAAAGGAAATCCTATGAACAAGTATTTTATCTCTGCCATCAGCCTTCTCCTTGCGGCCCAGGCCAACGCAGGAATTTTCACTAAGAAATATTCTTTCTGCGAAGTGACTATCTCGGGTGATTCGCCCGTCATCTTGGGCACCAATGTTTCATCAACAAGACTTCCAGAATATGGCGAAGATATCTTGGGATACCTTGGTGTTGACGCTGCCAACATCGCCCTGGATGCCTTGATCGCCAAAGGCATCTGCCCACGTCACTCTGTAAAATTACCAGTCGATAAGTCCACTGTCGTCTGTGAACAATATAAAATCAAAGAATCTCCAGAGACGGACATCGCCCCGTTTACCTATCGCGAATTTAAAACGAAATACATCATGTGCGAAGTTGGTTATAGCGATCAATTTCAATATAAGTATGTGTTTGGCTATAAGGCCGGTCAATGGGCAGACACCCTGACCGAAAGTTCAAATTCCTTTGGAGCAAATGTTGCCTTAAATGTTTTAATCGCAAAAGGCATCTGCCCGGCTTACTCGGTGAAAGCGATTACTAACGGCAAGCATCCCGTCTGCAACTAGAGAAAGAAAAAAACGGAATTTATCATTTAAAAATTTATAAATCACAGACCGAAAATCATTATAAAAATGGAGATAAGATCTATGAAAAAAGTGGTTGTTTTATTGTCCCTTATGCTTTCCTCTCAATCATTTGCATCGGTTCCCGCGGCACAATGTAAAGAGTTTGCTAGTGACCTCATAAAAGTTTCCATGCCAAAAGATGCTAAAGACCTTCCTAAACTCGTAGGATGGAAAAGAATTAAATACATATACGAAAACGACGAAGATCGGGTTTTATATGTGACATTGTTGGCGTTCCAATCGAAAAGCGCTTATGTTGAAGTTGAAGCTTTTGTAGACGGAGTATGCCAACTAAAAAGCATCAACATTGTAAGAGAGTAAAGACCTACGGACTATAAAAAAAAGGCTTCTGTTTACAGAAGCCTTTTTCATTTAATTATTTTATTTACCGACTTCGAAAGCCAGAGGCAGATACTTGCTGGAGCTTGTCGCCGAGGAAGTATTCGCAGCTTTTCTTGCTGCATCCAACTTCACCAGTGTCCCGATGATGTCTTGCAATTGATCAAACGGTGCCAAGTTCGGTGGAAGATTTTCTTTTAGCTCCATCGTTAATACAGGAGTACTTCTTTCCATCCACATGTAGCGACCAAGACTGCCCGGATAATTTCCTAAACTTCTCCACGGCAAGTAATCAAACTTTGGCGGTGGAGAAAATTTCGGCCCGTCGAAATCCAAAACCTTTAATGGAGTGTGCACCGACACGATGAAATCAGGTTTGAAATCATCGATATGGTGAAGGGCACATTTCGTTTCCGGCTCGCTGCCACCCTCTTTACCTGGGAAGCGACGTGGATTTTCACTTGTTGTTTTCTTCCAGGAAGCAATCGCGCCCGCATCCCAATCTTTTGTTGGGAAGTTACGATTCACGTCGATCTTGTTCGCGTTCGTGCGGGTTTTGTATTTCACACCATCAGGATTTAGAACTGGAACAACTCTCCACGTATTTCTTGGAGCGATACTTTCCAAACGTTCCATCCAGTAACGGCCGACTGTTCCCGCATGTGTTTCATCACCATGAATCAGACTGATCACCAAGATACGTTTCGCACCGGTATCACTAGCTGTTTTGTCATAATGATAAATAGGACGGCCTTCAACGCTCACGCATTGCGGATCCATTATCACTTTGGCACAAGCTTGTTGCAAAAGTTTGTCATCCCACGCGCCTGGGAATTTTTTAAGATCGTTCACGCAGGTCTGATCAAGGTTTGCATACTCCGCATGCGCTGCGGATACCCCTGCGAGTGAACAAATCATACTTACTATTAGGTAACGAAGTGGCTTCATCATTTCTATCTATTATCCCACGTCTTTAAATTCTCTCAAGATGAGAAAATGCCTTTTTTCGATCCAATCTGAGAATCGCTATAAAACGACTAAAGTCTTATAGCCATTCGTCCGTAATGTAAAAGGTGATGTTTTTAGCACTCATGTTGTAGTTTTGAGGAGGAAGTATGGTTAATAAAGGTGGTTTTAGTTTCGTCGCGATGTTGGTGATAAATCCCGTCGTGATACTCTTCTACCAAAACTGCTCGATGAGCCCTATAAGTCACGCGCAGAACTCTCCTCCTAAGGTGATTGAGCGCAAAGTCGCTTCTGAGGTGAAACCTATTTTAGCTGAGGTAAAACCGGCTTGTGATACGAACAAAAAAGAGTGTCCGACCCTTAAGGAGTAAACCTCTTTCTTAAAAATTGATGTTGTTGTTCAAAAGCCCCGGTGCATAAAAACGTCGGGGCTTTTCTTTTACCGTTGGCGCGGCGCTGAAACGAAAAACTAGACCATTTTCTTTTTGACTTACATATTATTTACACTGTAAGTTCATATGTAAGTTATGACAAAGAAATTGCCCCTCCCATCACTGACACCTAAAGAAAAATCCGTTCTCGAATATATCGAGGCGCAAATCTTAAGTTCAGGTATTTCTCCGTCATATCAAGAAATTAAGGATCACTTCGGTCTAGCGTCGTTCAATTCGGTTCAGAATTATCTGAAGCAATTAACGACGAAGGGTTACATCACAAACCCAGTTAACCAGAAGAGAGCCATCCAAGTGCTTCATTCAGCGTCCGCTGTTCAGGATCACTTGCAAGCAAAAGTCTCGACGACGACGGGATCTCATCGCACTAAGCTCCTCCAGGCTCGTGACGAGATCCTGTCCCTTCCCTTACTTGGGAAGGTGGCTGCGGGACAACCTATTGAAAATTTCAAACATGATGAATTCGTTGATGTCCCACCCTCCATGGTTCGCAATCCTTCAAAGTCTTTCGCTTTGAAAGTACAGGGCGATTCCATGATTGATGACGGTATTTTTGATGAAGACATCATTCTGGTTCAGGAACAAAAATCTGCGAGCAATGGCGATATCGTGGTTGCAACTGTCGATAATGAAGCGACGGTGAAACGTATTTACCTACGCCCCCGCCCTGACAGCGGCAACTCGGATAAACAAGTTGAACTGCGTCCGTCCAATTCCACAATGAAATCTATGTGGTTCACGCCAGATCAAGTTGAGATTCGCGGCATTGTTGTGGGTTTGATTCGCAAATTCTAATCTCAAATTCATACGGCTAATTCTTCTAGATGGTCCTGATTTGTCCTCAGTCCGGTTCCGTGGAGTGGGTCTTGCCTGTCCCCTAAGCTCCTTCCATAATGTTAAGAAACAGCTTAACTGGGACGTTCAATGAAATTTGTTTTTAGCAGCTTGCTAGTAATGGCTATGACGGCCTTTATTCAACCTTCGTTAGCCAAATCCAAAAAGAAATCTTCAAAAAAAGATGCAACCGCAGTGACAACATCAGCTCCTGAGGCAACGCCGACTCCGTCAGCAACACCCACTGTGACTCCGACACCATCTGCTACTCCTGCAGATACGCCAAAAGCCGAAGCCAAAGAATCTGATGATTACACTCGTCCGGTTTTTTTCTCGGTCGAAGAACCTGATGTTAAAATTAAAAACCCAACGGTGTCCTACGATTTAAAATCTGACAAAGGCCGCTCTTTAAAAATTGCCGACTTCGTTTTCAATAACGATTCCCTGCGCGCATCGATTGAAGAAAAAAATCTGCGCATCACCTGGGACACGATGATTATGCCAACCGGGGATCTTTCAATCATCGATAGTTATGGTAAAGAATTGTGGAAAGTGACTTTGGATAAATCCGGTGACTGGAAATTCTCTGATTTTAAAAGTGAAAAAGCACCGCAATGGCAGTCAGGCAACCACTTCCGCTTTTGTCTAAGATCGGAAAGTGGCAAAGGCTTCACTGCGATGTGCACACAAACCTACGGTATAGAGATCAAAGACGACACGATCACGTTGGATTATACCAAATCTGAAACTGCTCCACGTGTAATTGCCCTGAATGAAGAACGTAAAAACCTGAAAGACGATATTGAAGTTGCAGTGGGAGCACCGGTTGGCTTCCTGGCGACTTTGAAATCCGGTGCGACTTATGAATTCATGTCAGAGCCCATCGCTCTGGATCTGAAAGATTTCATCGAGAGCGAACAAAAAGGCAACGTGACCTTCAAAGGTGCATTGCCAGCTCCAATTGGTGACACGAAAATCTTGCCAGGAATTGAATACGGTTCTGTGACGAAGGCTTTTGGTTTTCAAAAGTCCATCGCTGAACCTGTCGACCTTTGGCAAATCGATGTTCCATTGAAAAGCTCACGCCTGCACTTCCACGGAAAATACGGCGGCGTATTCACATATAACTTGGAAATCAAAAACTATCCGAAAATAAAGGACCGTCTGTTCCTTCATAAAAATGCTTTGAAAGGTACTTACAATTCTAAAGATCAAGTCAAAGTGAAGGTCGGCAAGGATTCCAAAGTTGAAGGCCTGGTTCCTGCAAATGAAAAAGACAAAGATTCTGACTTAAGAATCTGGAAATTTGAAACGAACGAAAAATACGCGCTGAACAAGCCACAATTGCTTTTAACTGAAGGCGAAGCCGGCAAAACCGAACCACACAAAGCCTACATCGAAATCTATCGTGGCGGCTCTGGTGAGGCGAGCTTGCGTCTTAGCGGTATTTCCACAACCTCAGGTGGCTCAACGTTCATCGGCGAAGCCCATTTGCAATACTGGTTTAACGACCTTTTCGGTTGGCAAAACAACTACCTATCCAAACAACGCTGGGGTGTTTCCGCAAAATACTTCACAACATTAGCTGACGTAGACGCCCAAAGAGAAAACGGCGGCACAGAAAAAGTAAGCCTGTCATCCACAGAATTAGATGTACGCTACCGCTTCGCCCAAGGCTTGTGGGAGCGAGATGAAACAGTAGGTGCCATCGCAGCCTATGAAGCCCTCTCAGTTGGTGAACAAAAGGCGAATAAGATCGGTGTCGGTCTATTCTGGGCACGCTCGATGCCAAAAACATTCGACAACTGGTTAAACAAACTCTCCTTCTTTAATCATCCTAAATACGTGGACATGGAATTCATCCAGTTCGTCAGCTCTACTGATAGCGGCACGAAAATGGGAAATGACTTCTTGTTGAACTTCCATGGAAAAATCTTATTCACCAATACTTTCTTTGGCGAGCTGGGTTTCGGCCTGAAAAGGTATGACTTCACAAAAGCTGACGATTCCGGCGCGAGCCTTTCCAGCTTCTATGGCACCATTGGCGCTGGTGTTGACTTCTAAAGCACATCACAGATCATTTTAGAAAGGAGCTTCCAGGCTCCTTTTTTTTTGAAAACTGCTCCATCCGCTACGCTGTTCACAATTCTGTCGCAATAAAAGAACAACACTTCCGTTTTGCAATGCTCATAAATTGACTGACTCCAAAATAGACAGCCAATATGGCGCATGTCTAAAAACCCTAAAACTCCAGCCAAATATGCCGAAGTTGCCGAATTTCTAAATGCTATTCTGAAAAGCAAACGCACGAAAAATCCCAAGTATTCGATGCGCGCTTTTGCCAGAGATTTAAAAACTTCTCCAGGACGCATTTCTGCAATTCTTGCCGGCCATGCATTGCCAGGAAAAATCGTCAGAAAAAGAATCTTGTCGGTTTTGGACATGAGTCCGGAAAAAGCATCTAAATTGGAATTTCTGATCGGCAAATATCTATTGGAAAGAAAAGCCCCTAATCAGTATTTTCAAGTAACCGAGGAAGTGCAAACTTTCCTTCCCGAATGGCATCATTTTGCAATTTTAAATTTATTGGAAAACAAGGACTTCAGAAACGACCAACATTGGATTTCACACCGACTGAACCTTGATGAAACTATCGTCTCGGAATCCATCAAAAAACTAATCTTGGTGGGCCTCGCAAAAGAGGAAAATGGGAAACTTGTACCGACTCATGCGAACATCACTTCAACCCACGACATTCCATCAGAAGCTCTTAAAAACTATCATCGCCAAATGATTAAAAAATCTATGGAAGTATTAGACGAAGTACCGGTGGATTTGCGAGATGTCACCTCTTTGATCCTCGCAACCAATCCACGCCAGATCTATAAAGCAAAGCTATTAACAAAACAATATCGCCAGGACATGATCAAACTTCTGGAAGAGGGTGACAAAACCGAAGTTTATAGCGTTTGCATTCAGATAACACCCATCACTAAAGCAATTACCGCGGTATAAGGATATTTATGAAAAAACTGCTTCTGTTTTCCACAATCTTATTCGCACAGACATCCTGGAGCACGGCTACTGAATTCGGAAATGGCGGCAACGCGGTGGTTTGCCCCTATGGCGAACATGAGATTGTAACCGCGTACGACATGAATGAAGTTATTTTTCGATATGAGTTGCTTCCCTCATTTCCCCCGATGGTGAGTGCTGATTGTCAAAACCAACGCAATGGTCGCGAGATCTGCGAAACCGGAACTGACATTGCCAGAGCTATCCTGAACCGCCTGGCTCTACTTGATCAGGATTTGATGAACGATCTTTTAGGTAAATTAGACACATTCTGGTCAGAGGCCATCTTAGTTTACGGTGATCTAACTCCTGTAAACGACTCCGGCCTAAGTTTTGTGCCTGAAGGCTGTTCACTAAAACAATTGGCGATTCAGCAACAACCGATTTTCGAGCAAGACAGCCGCTACTTCATTTCCGGTTCACTTTGGAATAAAATGGATGGTCAGGGAAAAGCCGTTTTGATACTTCATGAAATCATTTATCGTTATGCTTTAGAGCATGGTGCTGCAACTAAAAGCTCGGTGCCGATACGGTACTTCAACTCTCTATTAATCTCTGACAAACTTAAAGAATTTACTCCGAAACACTACATGAAAGTTTACTTCCAGGTATTCAGAATAAATCAAGAACCAGAACGTTAAAAATATTCTGTTCCGTTTTATAAAAGGGAAATGGTCACGTTTCCTTTTTTTATTTGCAATTCACCGTAGTGAACGAACTCTGTTGAGACGCCCTTCACTTTTCTTCCTCCCTTCCGAATTTAGTACGGAATAATTAACCAATGGGGAGGGTGGAACCATGTTTATAAAATCAATTGTTGGAATGTTGATCGCCGCAAATATCGCTAGCGCTGCAACTTCCAAAGTAGACGATTCTGATAAGGGGTGGACCTGGTATCGCATCGGCTCGTACGCTGACGACGATGCTTACAAGCTGATTGCCCACGGCACGCACAATCGCAACAGTTACGGCCAATATACCTTCAATGGCACCGGTGTGGCTGTTTACGGATGGCAAGGACCTAACGGTGGACAGCTTGAATTCATAGTGGATGGCGTGTCTCGCAAAACCGTCAGCGTCGCAAGCTCCATTGAACGCTATAACTTTAAAATGTTTGAAATCGCGAACCTTTCAAAAAGCAGCCACACGCTGCGTATTGTTTCCAAAAATACCAAATGGGTGATGATCGATTATCTGGTGATTGAAGACGGCAGCACGACGACGCCGACTCCAACACCGTCACCGACTGTTTCTCCGTCTCCTCCACCAACTGTGACGCCAACACCAACGGTAAGCCCGTCACCAACCGCAACGCCACAGGATCCGACTCGTTACACAGATGATCGCGAATTGGTCGTGCGCACGATTGCAAATTTCTCCAAAGCAGATGACGTCGTGAAATTCTTAGATATGGCAAAACGAAACAACTTCAACATTGTTTCCGTTTCTATCAAGCAGGATGAAGATGAAAATGTACCGTCAGGAACTGTATTCTATCCAAGTAAAATCGCTCCAGTCGCAGCAGTTTACAAAAACTTTGATGTGATAGGCACGATAATCACGGAAGCCGCAAAACGCGGCATTCGTGTCAAAGCCTGGATCCCGCAATTCCACGATCAGGTCGCGGCTCGCAAGAACGCTGACTGGGCCATGAAAGCATTGGTAAATGGAAAAATAGTTCCGTTCCAAGGAAGCAATCCCGACAGCCCGGAATATTTCGTAAATCCTATCAATCCTGAAGTTCAAGATTATGAAATCTCGATCATCAAAGAGTTCCTATCCCTGTACAAAGTGGATTCAGTCGCGATCGACTGGTTGCGCTTCGATAATTGGAATATGGATATGAGCGATAGAACGCGCAGCGATTTCCAGGCGATCTATGGATATGATCCTGCGACAATCAATTTCGCACAAAGCTCAACCAAACGAACTCAGTGGAATGAATTCCGCATGCAAAAAGTAGCGGACTACGCTGGCCGAGTAAAAGCAGCAGTACAATCGGTACAAAATGTCCCACTAGGCTCTTACACTCTGCCACCAGAGTTCATAGAATGCGCCCAAAGCGCAAAACGCTTAGCACAACACTTAGATTTTTTCAGTCCAATGGCGTACTACGATGACTGGGGCTATCAATTAAACTGGGTCTATGACAGCGTAATCGCCGATCTAGTATCCGAAGTAGGCATCACCAAAAAAATAATTCCAGCCTACAACTACTACTGGTCAGTAAGCGAGTTCCAACAAATCTATAAAACACTAAACACCCGCTATCCACAAATCCGCGGAGGCTCCTTCTTCAAATACGGAAAATGGGCCGAATCCGACATGACCACCGCCGACCAAGGCAGCAAAAAATAAAAGAAGAACTTTAACAGATCCCGGGAGTAGGTCCCCTACTCCCCAAGTGAGAAATAAAAAAGCCAGACAATGTCTGGCTTTTTTATTTCAAGCGCTCCCCGGCCCCGAACCCGTCCCCCACCCCCTCGAAGGAGGGCTCGTCAAAACGGTCCAAGCGCACAAAATGCAAAGCATTTTGTGGCGAAGCCCACGCGGAGGGCCGTCGCTGCCACGCAGGCGTACTCCAAGTACGCCGGAGAGCAAGCGAGGGTCCGACAACGCAGTCGATTGGGCCGTTTTCACGAGCCCATAAAATACGAAAGGGAACACGGCTCAGCCTTGCTCCCTTTCAATCCCCTCGAGACGCAGTAACTCCTGATTAAGGAGTTACCTTAATATTCAATTTTATAGCTCTTGCTAATCGTATTAGCCGCGAGCGTAGCGTTTGTTCACAGACTCGCGAATCTCAGCACCTTCGATGCTTAGACGAGTCCAAGGAATTGCGCGCAGACGTTCTGGCTCAATTTCCTCTTCAGTTTCTTCGCAGAAACCGAAAGAACCGTTTTCGATACGTGCCAGAGCCGATTCGATTTCCATAAGCTGTGAACGAAGTCTTTCGTGCATGCTTAGGAATTCCTGTTCAGCAAGTACGCGAACCGTTTGGTCGCCTTCGTCGCCGCCCTTTTCCTCGTTCTGGTCCAAATTCAATCGTGCTTCCTTCACTCTATTGAGGATATCTTGCTTCGATTGCAAAAGTCTTTGTCTGCATTCGCCGACCAACTTTTCAGAGATAGCCATACTGCCCCCCTCGTTCCTTCGAGCTTGAGTGCCAATTTGGAACTGAACTATTAAGTTCCAGCCCTGTATTTTTTGCAAGCATAAAATCTTACATCACCTTACAGCTTTCCAAACCATTGATAACACTTATATTTCAATGTTTGTGGACAATGATGCGACTATGCTAAATACCCGAAAAATCGGGCCTTATGACATCTTCTTTCACATCATGCAGGGCGTTAACATTATACACCAGAGGGTTTGGAAAGAAAACAGAGGGGCCTTTAGAAGCTAGTTATTCTCAGATTAGAACAAACTCAAAGTGTCCGGCGGGAAAACAAAAGGCGACCTACTAGACTTCGGTCGCCCTGAGAGCCTCTTATGCAATCAATCTCCCCCGAGACTGCTTACAGACACTCGGCTACACGAGTGAGGAGGTCGCTAGTTGCCTCTTGGAGCTTATCCGACATGCGCTTGCCTTGAACCCCGCGTGTGCGGAAAGCTTTCGCAGAGGCTTTCATTTCTTTAGTTATGGATTTCTTAGAAGTCTCGCCCGAAGCCACAACCAGATTGTCGGAATACTCTTCCAAAGTGGAAGCAAACGTCTCGTGGTTGCTGACCAGGCTGTTCATGATTTGGGATTGAGCGTCTTTCATGGACTGCAGCTCGGCTTTAAGAGCTTTGCAGTTATCATTGGAAGCAGATGCAGCTGTCGTCGCGAGGAGAATTGCGGAGGCTAAAATCAGTGCTTTCATGAAGAGACCTTTCGTGTGGATAGGTCTCTTCTAAGCAATCCCCCTGCCACCTCCAACTCGATTTTACAGAGGGAAGAGGTGACATTTCAGGCTAGGATTTGAGAATTTTTTCAAACTCGTCTTTAGTGTCGCCAGCAGTGTAAGGGGCTAACAAACGTGTCACGTGGCGCTTACCGCGCTCGATTGTACGGCGGCCCGGTTGGCGTTCCGCAGACTCGAAGAACTGCAGGAACGTCGTGGACATTGCCAGCAAGGATTCCGCTACGTATTGCATCTCGTGAACGTCATCGATTTTCACCATTTTGCCTTCGCGCACCCATTGACGGTATAAGATCACCATCAACTTCATCATTTTCTGAATATGCGTGCGCCACATTTTAGCAAGCTCCACATCTTTGCGACGAAGAGCGTACATTTCGCGGTGGAAGAAACGATAGCGCCAGTAAAGATCGAAGTTATCGTTGATGAATTCTTGTGGAGTGACTTTTTTTACGCGACGAGGACGCCATACATCGTATGTTTCCTTAGCCATGCGCTTAAACAGTTCCACCAGGATTTCTTCTTTGTTGTCATAGTGGAAATAGAGGTTGCCTGGGCTGATATCCATCGCTTTTGCGATGTGATTCGTGGTTACGGCAACAACGCCACTACGATTAAAGAGATCGATGGATGTGAGAAGGATGCGTTCTTTAGTCTTCATGGAATTAAGTCTTTAGTCCAATTTAACGAGGGAGTCACGTCGTAAACCCTTAAAAGTCGCACTCTGAGCCAGTTTGCCGTGACTTCTTTCGAGAATGGCCTTGAAACTGCCAATTTACTGGTGTTACGCTTAAAAGATATGCGATCTAATAGAAAACCTAATTTGTTGAAACTATTCATATTTTCGAGCGTTTGCGGAGTAGCAATTTACTCTCTTGTGGGCTTTACCAAAGCCAGCACTCCAGAAGCACAAGCCGAAAAACAACTTCAATCCCAAATCGAACAGCGTTCTCAAATTGCAAAAGCATTGAACGACAAGATCAAAAACAACGAATTGCCTTCTAAGATGAACGTGCAATGGGATGGTCACGACGAACAGTTCGCGGTCAACTACACGATCGATTCGTCTCTACAACAAGAAGCAGATCGCCTTTTGAAATCCTACAAACCTGATTACGGCGCTATCTTTATGATCGATGCGACAACAGGTGAAGTGTTGGCGATGTCCAGTTTCCAACGCGACAACCCAACAGGTAACAACTTGAACCTGCAAGCGACTTTCCCTGCGGCTTCGGTTTTCAAAGTTGTGACAGCGACGGCCGCAGTTGATAAAGCCGGCGTCGAACCATCACACAAAATCCACTACAACGGTGGAGCATATACTCTATACAAAAAGAATGTTTTATCGGACCGCGTAACTCGTTGGACGAATGTGATTTCGTTGAAAGATGCTTTCGCACGCTCCATCAATACAGCGTTCGGTCGTTTGAGTATCGAAAATCTTCACCCAGAAGATTTGAACGAGTACTCGAACCGTTTCATGTTCAATCAAGAAATCGCTGCTGACTTCCCCGTGGATATGGGTGTTGCCTACATCCCACCGGGCAAAGGCTTTGAAATGGCTGAAGCGGCTTCTGGTTACAACAAAATGAACCGCATGAGCCCTGTTCAAGGTGCGATGATCGCAGCTTCTGTTGCGAATGACGGTAAAGTTGTAGTTCCTTACATCGTAAACTCGATGCAAGACAAAGAAGGCAAAACAGTTTACCAAGGTCAAACTATGCACAAAGGCGAGACGATGACTAAAGAGTCCGCTTCGAAAGTGCGTGAGTTGATGGAACAAACAGTTATTGCTGGTACTTCTCGCCGTTCTTTCCGCCCGATCACAAAAGATCGCAAATTTAAAGAAATCGAAATGGGTGGTAAGACAGGTCACTTAACGGGTGACAACCCTAAGGGCCGCGTTGATTGGTTCGTAGGATACGCGCTCGAAGAAAACAGAAAGATCGCCGTAGCAGCGATCACTGTGAATAAAAAGTTCTGGACAGTTAAATCCGCTCACTTGGGTCAAAGCATGTTTAAAAAATACTTTGCTCCAGTGATCGCGGCTCAACAAGCTAAACGCAGCATCACTTCTGTAGAAAACTAAGGTACGGACACACCTTGTCCAAACAAAAAAGGCAGGATCATCTCCTGCCTTTTTTTATTTAGTTCACCCGTTTGCTGATAACATCAACAGAACGGTAATAAACTCTGCCATCATCGTCATCGCGAACCGCGATAACGCCTGATTGATAGACGCCGACAACAACGCCCAGATAGTAACGGCTTCCGCCGCCCGACATAACGCGATCGCCCTGGCAAATGCCTTTGGATCTTTCACAACGGATGCTTTTTTTAATCACGTCTGTTCTGCGGAAATAGGCTCTGCTGTCGTCATCGTCGCGAACCTGGAAAATACCATTTTCCCAAATGTTTACGATACGACCAGAATAGTATTTGCTGGAGCTGCCTGAAATCACATATTCACCAACACATTTACCGTCAAAACAATTCACAGAAGCGAACACCACATCTGTTTTGCGGAAATAGCGACGACCATCATCGTTGTCACGAACTGCAACTAAGCCGTTCGTATAAGCACCAACAATTTTCCCCAAATAGCCGTTAGAACCACCATAAGTCAAAACGTCTTGTCCGATGCATAATCGTTTGGAAGTTGCACACTGGATCTTCTTGAACACCACTGCAGAAGATCTTACGTATGTTTTGCCATCGTCATCGTCTCTGACAACGACTTGGCCATTGTCATAAACGGCCACGACTTGGCCGGTATAATAATTTGAACCACCACCGCTGATAACCGCATCGCCTGCCCTCAGTGGACCAGCAGATGACGGAGGAGGTGGACGCGGAGGATTGCCAGGGCCTGGAGCTGGTGGTTGTGGCGGGAATACATCGCTTAAAGACAACTGTGGCCAACGCTCATCAGATGAAACCAGGACTGTGACATCCGCTTCGCCGCCGTAAGCTTCCATACGCAAATCGATCGTGAACACACGCTCGTTCAGGTATTCAGAACTCATGGCTGCGCCCGCAGTTAAAATATCAGGGCTCACCAAGTTACGTACTGGTGTCGTGTTCACACGCGCACCACTGATCACTACTTTACCACCGTTCACGCGAATGGAAACTCTCTGGATCACCACACCAGGTCGCACAGAAATGCGGTAAACCGTTCCACCGGAAGCTCTGGAAACATTCGAGATCCGTAAAGTACCCGCTTCAGAAGCAGGCGTACTAGGTTCAGATGGTGGGGGCGGAGGAGGAAGTGGCGTTGGATATTGATTTCCCGGAGAACCCGATTCTGAACCAGGATCCAAATCAGGAAGGTCTTCGATATTGTCGGCGCGCGCGATAAGGGAAAACGACAGAACGACTGCTGCTAGAGAAAGTAAGGCTTTTTTCATAATGTGAGCATAGATAACAGATCGCCCCAGGAAGCCACTACTATTTCCGAAGTCAGTTCATTAAAAACCGGTGTCTGCAGGTCAACAGGCAGAATTTTCAGAATCTGCCTTGCGTACCTACTCGTCTTTCTTCTTT
Organism: Bdellovibrio sp. ZAP7; assembly: GCF_006874645.1. Taxonomy (NCBI): domain Bacteria; kingdom Pseudomonadati; phylum Bdellovibrionota; class Bdellovibrionia; order Bdellovibrionales; family Pseudobdellovibrionaceae; genus Bdellovibrio; species Bdellovibrio sp. ZAP7. The sequence continues at coordinate 3,746,170 of NZ_CP030082.1, forward strand.
TCTTGATGAGTGATTTCGATCGGAGTGACATCCAGGACTTCAACATCCGTGAGCTCTCGCTCTTGAGGAGCTTCTTCGTTCATGTCTCTGAAGCCTGAACCATCATTGCGGAATTCGTAGTACTTAAAGCCACCCGGGCCGCCAGCTTGGGGACCACCCCCACCCATTCCGCCAAAGCCGCCGAAACCAAAAGGACCACCTCCGCCGAAGTTAAAGACGCGCGCAGAACCGCTGGCCATCTTTTTCGCCATGTAAAGCTTAAATCTCCACACGATCAAATGACGAAAACCCGGAAGCAACAGGAAAATACCCGCAATACGAGTGAATGCAGATGGGACCAAGAAGCACAATCCAGAAATGAAAACTGCTCCTGAGTGTAAAAGTTTATTCGCCGGCAATTGACCTCGGGAAACTGTGCTTTGCAAGCTCATCATAGCCATGCGGCCCACAGTATTCACAATCAGAATACCCAGCAAGCACGGCACAAAATAAATCAACATGGTATTGAAGAATCCTGCAATACGCACCACCGAGAAGAAAATAATAATTTCAGCAATCACCCATGGCAGAGGAACTACGAACATAGAACGTCCTTTTTAAAATTCCAAAGTTGCAACCACTGGGCAGTGATCGGAACCCTCAACTTGATCCAAGATATCTGCAGAAACCAGATGCTTCTCCAGACCACGAGAAATACAAATGTAATCAATACGCCAGCCGCTGTTTCTGTCGCGGGCAAAATCATAGTAAGACCACCAGGAATAACGATGCTCTTCGTTCGGCTTAAAGTAACGGAAAGTATCGATGAATCCCAAATCCAAAAAAGAATCAAACCACGCACGCTCTTCCGGTAAAAAGCCGCTGACTTTGCTTAAGCGAATAGGATCAAAGACATCAATATCATCGCGAGCAACATTATAGTCACCCACCACAACAATCTGTTTGCCAGTCGCCAGTTTTTCTTTCAGATGTTCGTTCAAATCTTTTAGAAACTGTTGTTTGAAGCTATGGCGTTCATCCCCTGAACCACCATTTGGAAAATAAATATTGTACAAATCAAAATGCGGATGCTCAGTGATGACGATACGGCCTTCGGAATCATAGGCTTGAATACCGATTCCATGTTTCACATCTTTAGGTTCATTGACCAAAAAAGTTGCGACTCCTGAATATCCTTTTTTAACAGCAGAAGACCAATAAGCGTGAGGACGGTGCAACTGACGCGCTTCCACCTCTACCTGATCGATGTGAGCTTTGGTCTCTTGAACACAAAAGATATCTGGATTTTCACGTTTCACGAAATCCACCAAGCCCTTCTTATGGCAGGCACGGATCCCATTCACATTCCAAGAGATGATTTTCACAGTTTCTCCTTGTTTTTCACTCACAAACCGCTATCTATGAATGCAGGCAGTTTTAGCAGGAGTTCGAGTGGGCTTAAAGTCAAAATTCATCGCGCAACTTAAAAAATCCTTCCCAGGGCTCAATACAGAGCAACTGGAGAGTCTGGTTGCCGAGAACTTGCTTTCGCCGTTCCACGTTGAGCTTCCCAAATCGGTTTTAGAACAGGCGCAACAAATCGTTTCCACGTTCTTTACCTTGCGCGAAAAGGACTCCTACAAAAGCCATTATCGTGACCTTGCGGCCCTTAAAGGCTTCAAAGATCCTGGCAATAAATCAATCATGATGAGCTATGATTTTCACTTGGATGAAAATCAGCAACTAAAGTTGATTGAAGTAAATACCAATGCCTCTTTCTTGGCTTTGGGCCATGAAATGTACAAAACTTTGGAGCTTCCCCTGCCCGTGGCAGATTTCACGTGGGATGAAATTCGCAATGACATCTTGAACGAAATGAAATTACAGGGACATCCTGTGGGTGAGGGCCCCTTCCGCGTGGCGATCACCGACGAAAAACCTTCCGAGCAAAGACTGTTTGCGGAGTTCCTGGTTTACAACGAACTGTTCAAATCCTGGGGTTGGGACTCGCGCATCGTCGACTATCGCGAGCTCTTCAATAACTTTGATCCGCAATTCATTTACAATCGCTACACGGATTTCTTTTTGTCTGAAGAATCCAGCCAGGTTTTAAAAGACAAATTTGTTAGCGGTGATGTATGTCTGTCGCCAAATCCCTACGAGTACTTGCTCCTTGCAGATAAGCAGCGCTTGATTGAATGGAGCCAACCCGGATTCTTGGAAGCCCATGGCATGACAGAGCAGGAAATCCAGGTTTTGCGAAATGCCGTTCCGGTTTCCTATGATCTGACTACGACAAATGCCGATGAGCTTTGGTCGATGCGCAAAAAACTATTCTTTAAACCGAAAAACGCTTTCGGATCGAAACAAAGTTACCGCGGGCATTCGATGTCGCGCAAAGCTTTCGAAGATCTCCAAACCAGCCCCACGATTGCGATGGAATATATTCCTGCACCAGAAGTTCCGTTTGAGACACCGGAAGGCACGCAGAACTTCAAATACGATCTGCGCTGTTATGCCTACCAGGGACGCCTGCAGCTAGTTCTGGCGCGCTTTTACCAGGGTCAGGTCACGAACTTACGCACCCCGTATGGCGGTTTCGCTGCCTCCGTTTTCAAATAGGCTCCCACTCTAGGTCTCCTAAAGGAGTCTCAACCTTAGACACTCCCCTGGCCAATTCCAATAAACCAAACTTTGGTTTTGGTCTAAGGACTATTCTGTCTAGTCCAGTAGGACTTTTACTCTTTTTAGGGCTTAATATTTAAGTAAGGCTAGAATGGCCTTATTTCTAGTGTGTCTCATTTTTCCGCAAGGAGTGTGGAAGTACATGACGGTTAAGCACAACGGCGCTAAAAAATTAGCTCAGGAAAGTTTCTATTCCTCATTTGATCAACTTAATGGTGTGCATCCGTGGATGGAAGCTGTTCAAGACGGCTTTATCGCTTACCGCGTTCGTCAGCTAAACACCGGTAAAATCGCGTACTTCAATTTTATCCTCGCTAAAGAAATGGGTTTGATTCCGGCAGATCATCCAGAAACGATGACAGATGAACTGGAAGACAAGCTGATCGAGACCTTTTCTATTCAAATCATTAACGAATACGATGAATTAAACAGCCGCCGTATCGATCCCTCAACAATCCGTCCTCATAAATACATGGCCACTCGTTATCTGCAGTTGCAACACGCAAACAAGCAGGGAAAAACTTCGGGTGATGGTCGAGGTATTTGGAATGGAACCGTTTACAATCGCGGAATGACTTGGGATGTTTCCAGTCGCGGAACTGGCGTGACTCGCCTCTCCCCAGGATCGGTGCAAGCTCAGCGCCCCTTGAAAACTGGCGGAACTGAGTTTGGTTATGGTTGTGGTCTGGCTGAAATCGATGAACTTTTTGGTGCGTCGATTCTGGCAGAAGTGATGCACTTGCAAGGCATCCGCACGGAGCGTGTTCTTTGTATCGTCGACTTGGGTAAAGGCTATGGAATTGGTGTTCGTGCCGCTCCCAACCTGATCCGCCCGGCTCACTTGTTTCTTTATTTAAAGCAGGAACGCATTCAAGAACTAAAAGCTGCGACGGACTATTTTATTGATCGTCAGGTTTCCAATAAAGCGTGGCCGATCAAAGCCCGTGGCAACGCAAAGTATGACGAGCTGCTGTCTTGCGTATGCACTTCCTTTGCAGAATTCACTGCACAGCTTGATACCGACTATATCTTTGCATGGCTTGATTGGGACGGCGATAACGTCCTGGCCGATGCAGGTATCATCGATTATGGCAGTGTTCGCCAATTCGGCATTCGTCACGATAAGTATCGTTACGATGACGTGGAAAGATACTCGACAAATTTGAATGAGCAAAAATCCAAAGCCCGTTTGATCGTGCAGGTTTTTGCGCAAATGGTGGATTACCTGCAAACAGGTCGCAAAAAGTCTTTGCGTGCCTTCGCAACTCACCCGGTAATCGAACAGTTTAATAAGCAATTCGATAAATGCCGTGCGAATCGTATTTTGTACCGCATGGGCTTCAACGAATCCCAGCGGGAAAACATCCTGGCCCACAAAGGCCTGTTCGAAAAATACGACAAAGAGTTTTCATACTTTGAAAGAGCTAAAGTCAGCGGAACCACTGAAAAAGTAGCTGATGGAGTAAACCACGCGGCGCTATTCAACGTGCGCAACATCCTGCGCGAGTATCCGCACCATTTGGCAAAGAATCCTTTGCCATTTGAAAAACGCTTTATGTTGGATAGCGAATTCTTTAAGCAGATTCTGTCCAGCTTTGCGAAAACACGTGACGCACGTTTAAGCGAAAAGCACCGTCGCCACATTCAGGCGTTCCAGGCCGCGTATCGCGAGCTGGTAACAGCAGCTGCGGGCAAAAACAAACCAGAACAAATCCTAAAAGGCATCTGCGATCGAGCAGAAGTTTTGAATTCAGACAAACGCATCACTGGAAATGCCTTGATTGAAATGGTGGATGCGATTATCAATGAGAAGAAGCGCGGACTCTCGATGACTCAAATTCAAAGAATCATTGACCGTCTGGTTTTTGAAAACAGTGGAGTTCCTGAAACACCTGTCAGCCGTTTTTATAAAGAAAAAGAAAAAACTGCTGCTGTGAAGATGGATCTTTACGCAAAACTTCTCAGTCTTGTAGAAGAAAACAAAGAAAGCATCTAAGTTATGACAGCAAAGTATATTGTCTTGGCGTTGGCAGCGGGTCTGTTCACTCTTTCCGGCTGCGCACTCAGCAAAGGCACGATCAAGGACTCTCCACGCCTTGAGTCTTCCAACATCACTATTCCTCCAATGAGCAAATTGAATCCAAAAGCGATGTCTTTGAATATCGTGGATAATCGTGCTCCTGAGTTCAGACAATTCTCTGCTGAAATCAAAGCTGAAATCACTCGTGCTTTAACTTTGGCATTGGGCCGTCAAAATATCGAATTGAAATCCGGCGCACCAAATGCTCTGACATTGACGATTCAAGATTATAAAACAGCAGAATTCCAAGAAGGTTGCGTGCAATTAGTCGGAAGCCTGGACATCCCTAAAAAAGGCAAAGCCAATGCTTCAGCTTACAGCTGCATGGAATTTAAATCTTTTGGCAGAAAAGTCGGATCTGATATCGGCGCTGCCTACGAAAACGCTTTGACAGAAGTTTTCAAAGGCATCAATTCAGGAATGGAACAAATTCCTTAAAAAGAAAAAGGGCTCCTCACGAGCCCTTTTTTATTAGTTTTTACTCAATGTCGAGAGTTGATTACGAACCCATTTTCTTATTAACGGGTACTCTTCGACTTCCAGGGTGTGTTTCTTTTCCATCTCGACCCACTCCACTTTAAGACCCGCAGATTTCAATTTCTCAACGCCGTACTTCGTTTCAGGAAGTGGCAAAATATCATCCGCATGGCCGTGGGTAAACATCCATGGCGTTTTTTTGGAATCATCCGCCAGGTTGTTTTTCCAGCGAGGATAAAAGTTAAAGTATCCACTGATACCTACTACCCCACCTAATTGCTTAGGATAGTTCAAACCGATATCGGCACTGATAAGGCAACCTTGGGAAAAGCCGAAAAAGAAAATGTTTTCGCTCTTCCAACCTTGGTTTTCCAGTTCATTTAAAAGAGTGAAAAGCTTTTCGCGGATTTTTAGAACGCCATTTGCTTGATACGGAGGTTCTCCATACCAAGTGTATCCTGTCATAAATTTCCGTGGAGCATTCAACAACAAGTAATTCATTTCCGGAATGTTCAACTCGTCGTCGAATTGACGAAACGGACGAATGCTGTCACCACGACCGTGCAATACGATCATCAAGTAATCAGACTTCTTTTTCGCAGGGATAAACTTGTGCTTAAACAAATCAGTGGTAATCATTAGTTCACTCCAGCAATTGCTTTAGAACAGAATAAAATCTGACGAGCTTTTTTCAGCTGAACGTCCTCGTTCACCGCACCGTCTTCTGTATCCAAGCAGTCCTTGCTGGAAATTAGATTTTTCAACGAACGCACATGACGCTCGGGAGCCATCAATGGATTCACGAATTGATCTTCTTCACGATCCACCGAGATCTTATCAAAGTTCACGGCCACATCCGGAGACAGACCCTTCATCTGCGGAGAACGACCCGAGGGCAGGTAATAGAAACCTTTTGTTTCAAACAGAGCGATTTTCTTATTTTGTGTCCAGTATTCACCCTCTTGGAATGAACCTTTCCCAAATGTTCTTTCGCCCACCAAAATCGCTCGATTCAAATCACGCAAAGCTCCAGCCACGATCTCTGCCGCACTTGCTGAACCTGCATTAATCAGGACGGCCACGGGTTTATCAAAGATCTTAGGCTCGCCACCGAAGTATTCTTCTGCCTTTTTAGATGGATCCAAATAACGAATGTCGAAGATTTTTTTGTCGCCACCAACAAAAAGGCTCGCGATACAAGCAGCCTCTTCCATTTGTCCACCTGGATTGTCACGCAAGTCGAACAACAATCCACGGACATGGGCTTTGTTCACGACTTCCAAAGCCTCCTTCATTTTATCGCAGGAGCCTTTGGCGAATTTATTTAAACCAATCACAGCGATCGGTTTGATACCTTCGATCACTTGAGTTGTTAAAGTGGAAACGACGATTTCAGTACGCTCCAATTTTTTACGAATCGTTTCACCATCGCGGGAAACCAGCAAAGATACTTTCGTACCTTCCTCGCCCTTTAGCATTTCCATCACACGAGCCTGCAACAAAGGATGAACAGGCTTGCCATCGATTTCCAAAATAACATCGCCACGCTTAAGACCTGCACGGTCAGCGGCGCTGCCCGCCAAGACTTTGCGAATCGCATAGTTGCCATTTAAACGGCCGACTTGCACACCCGCTGTTGTCATTCTGTTATCTGCACGGGAAACGACTTCTTTAAACATCGCTACCGGCATCAAATACGTATGGGGATCACGGAATACGGAAATAAAGCCATTAAGCCCCACTCCCACCATCAATGATTTTTGAGAGGAAGAAATATATTTGGCTTCGATTTTTTCCCAAACCTTGATGAATGAAAAGCGTGTCGCTTCAGCAGTATTTTCATTAAAGAACTGTTTCCAAACAGCCAACTGTTTCTTTTCAGTGGAAAGATCTTGGATAAATCCATCGTGTGCTGGAAGTACATTGCCTTGTTGATCGACTGTTACGTTGTAACGGCTGGCCACGGCAATAATCGCGTTGGCACACGCCAGGAAATAGCGCTCAGAACTGGAACATGTTGTTGAGTCCAAAAGGTCTTCTAATGCAGCGGGCTCTAAGCCCGTATCGGCCCAATAGCTATCTGTAGACTTCACTGCGGGAACAGATGGAGCATGGTGGTGACGCGTCCACAGGAGGCTCCCCCCAAGGACCGCCACACTCAATGATGCTAAGAAAAATCGACGTGAGCTCAATAACACCCCATGCCTCCCGACAGGTACGAATGGGATTCACCAAAGCAACGTCCATGCCGCCCCAGCTCCAATTGGTTGCATTTTACGGCCTTATTTTTGAACTATTTGCAGGTTTGGACAGAGCTTCCACAAGGGCTTTTTCTTGTGTATCCCAAAGGGCTGTAATAGGGTGAATTCACTATGATTATTGTAACTGGTGCAAACGGATTTATTGGCAGCGTGATGGTATGGCAACTCAACGAAAAAGGGTTCTCCGATATCATCGCCGTGGATACGGTCGATCTTCAAAAACGCAACCTTCTTCGTAAGCGCGTTTACAACAAATTCTTAAAGAAAGACGATCTTTGGTCATTCCTGGAAACCGATGAAGCCAAAAAGAAAGTCACTTGGATCATCCACATGGGAGCTTGTTCTTCCACGACGGAAACCAACAAAGACTTCCTATGGGAAAACAATACCAACTATACACAACGCATTTTTGAATGGTGTACGAAAAATCAAAAAAGCATGATCTATGCTTCCAGCGCTGCGACTTACGGTGCTGGCGAGTTGGGTTTTGACGATACGACGGACCCTGAAAAACTAAAACCGTTAAACCTATACGGTGAATCCAAAGTGTTATTTGACCGTTGGGCTTTAAAACAGCAGCAAACTCCAGCTCACTGGTACGGTCTTAAATTCTTTAACGTCTTCGGTCCGAACGAATACGAAAAGGAAGGCATGGCGAGCATCGTTTTCAAAGCGTACAACCAAATCAAAGAAACTGGCGTTCTGGGATTATTTAAATCTGCAAATCCTGAATACAAAGACGGCGAGTTCATGCGTGACTTCGTTTACGTCAAAGACGTAACGGGCTGGATGGCCGAGTTGATGGAGAAAAAACCAACAAGCGGCATCTACAACATGGGCTTCGGCAAGCCTCGTACCTGGTTGGATTTGGCAAAAGCCACCTTCACAGCGATGGGTAAAGAGATGAAAATAAACTGGATCGAGATGCCAGAAAATATTCGTGGTCAGTATCAGTACTACACTGAAGCCAAAACGGATAAATGGAACCAAGCTGGAATGAGCGCTCCGAAATGGCCTCTGGAAAAAGCTGTAGATGATTACGTTAAGAATTATCTAAGTCACGAAGACCCCTTGTTATAAGAAAGCATTGTCATGGAGACGGACTTTTTACCACCGCATCTTAGAAAATACGTCGTTGAGCAGCACTATGAAAAGTACACTCCGATCGATCAAGCAGTCTGGCGCTATATCCTGCGCCAGCTGAAATCCTATTTGTCCAAACACGCCCACGAAAGTTACGTCGAGGGTTTGAGCAAAACAGGTATTTCCGTTGAGCGTATTCCGCGCATTGAAGAAATCAGCAACAAACTGAAAGAATTCGGCTGGAGAGCTTTGCCGGTAAGTGGATTTATCCCACCGGCGGCATTTATGGAATTGCAATCCCTAGGGGTTCTTCCGATTGCCTCTGACATGAGAAGCATCGATCACCTTCTGTACACACCAGCTCCCGACATCGTTCACGAAGCGGCAGGACATGCGCCGATTTTGATTCAACCAGAATTTGCGGAATACCTTCGTCAATATGCTCAGGTTGCTAAAAAAGCGATCCTTAGCAAAGAAGACCTCGATATGTACGAGGCGATTCGCGAGTTGTCTGATTTGAAAGAAAATCCGGGCTCGACTGCGGAACAAATCAAAGCAGCAGAACTAAAACTGGAAACTGTCAGCAAAAATACCACTCACGTATCCGAAGCTGCAGAGCTGGGTCGCATGAATTGGTGGACTGCTGAATATGGTTTGATCGGCACTTTGGATAATCCAAAAATTTTCGGTGCGGGACTTCTTTCCAGCAAAGGCGAATCTCAGGCTTGCTTAAAACCAAACGTTAAAAAGATTCCCCTTTCAGTTGAATGCATCAAGCAAGGCTACGACATCACAGAACAACAACCACAATTGTTCGTAACTCCTGATTTTAAAACTTTGGTGCGTGTTCTGAATGAAATGGCTGACCAGATGGCTTTCCGCTTGGGTGGCCTGCAAGGTTTGAATAAAGCCATTGAAGCTCAATCGGTGAATTCTGCAGAATTATCGTCAGGTATTCAAATCTCTGGCCAAATCATTGAAGCGATCACCGATTCAGCGCAGAACGTAGCTTACCTTCGCTTACAAGGTCCTTCACAACTTTCTTTCAAGGATAAACAACTTCCAGGTCACGACAAGTCTTACCATTTGCATGGCTTTGGCACCCCGGTTGGATTTTTAAAAGACTACCCGTCGAAAGATGCTTCCAATCTGACTCGCACCGAGTGGGCAGATATCGGCGTGGAAATCGGCAGTAAATCTCGTTTGGAATTTGTTTCCGGTGTCGTGGTGACAGGAACTGTAAAAGGCATGACGGTTGTTGAAGGCAAAACAATTTTGCTTTCCCTCACTGATGCGAAAGCTGAATTCCAGGGCCGCATCCTGTTTGATCCGTCATGGGGTCAGTACGATATGGCTTTGGGAGCTAAAGTTAATTCAGTCTTTGGTGGCCCGGCGGACCGCGAGGCTTATGGTGAAACTGAAGACTTCGTCGCAAAACGTGTCCCAGCCCCCCATTACCAGCCAGAAGAGCTTAAACTGCAGACGCAATACGGTCGCTTAAGAGAACTTCGTGAAAAGAATATCCAGGCTGCAGAGCTGGAAAAATCTTTGTCCGATCTTTTGGCAAACCATGATAAGGACTTCCCACAAGATTGGTTGCTTCGCCTGGAGGCTTTGGAATTGACCAAAGCTCGTTTAAGCAACTCGGCTTTGTTGGCAAAACTTGAAAAGGATCTTCAAGGTTTGGCAGGCAAAGATGAAACTACTAAAAATCTTATCCACGACGGAATTGCTTTATCAGGAAACCTGTAAATGAAACGTCCCTTCGAAGTGCGCATTGTTTTAGTGCGCACAATTTATGAGAGAAACGTCGGCGCCACTTCTCGTGCTATGAGCAACATGGGCGTTGAAAAATTGATCATGATCGCACCTCAGTGCGAATTGACCTACGAAGCTCAGCAAACGGCAGCCACAGGTCAAACGGGTCTGCAAAATCGCACGACATATCAATCCTGGGATGAGTTCATGGCTAATGAGCCCGAAAGCATCAAAATTGCCTTTACTGCCCGTGATGGTAAAGGTCGTCAGGTTCGCGATATCGATGACGTTCTGGCCGACGTCAAAGCCAACGCTCCCCAATTTCAACATGAATCCGACGAGCCCTACACAGTTCATTTGATCTTTGGTCCCGAAGACTGGGGCCTTGCAGGTGAAGACCTGGAATTCGCAAACCACTGTGCGTGCTTGCCGACTTTCGGTGAAAACTGGAGCTTGAATCTGGCTCAAGCAACCTTGCTGGGCATGTTCTCATTGCGTAAAGCTTGGGGCGGCAACCGCACGAAGCTGGATGGCGGTAAAAAACGTCGTGCTCCTCAAGGTATTCAAGGGATCAATCCTGAGCAAACCTTGAAAACATGGATTGAAGAGATGGGCTTTGATCTTTCTAAACAACGTAAGATCAACGCCTTCACTGTGCTTCGTCGTATGCTTTTACAAAACACACCGACCAAAAAAGAATTGGTGATCCTGGAAACGGTTCTGCAACAATCCATCCGCAAACTCCGCGAATGGAAAGAATTTAAAAATCGCGAACGCTAAAAGGTGCCAGGTCCTGTTTACGTGTGCACCGCATCCGAAACAGTAAAAAGGTGCCCTGGCGCAAAACCATTTCTTAACTTTTGTTAATTCATTCATGGTGCTAGAATATGTGCCATGGATGAAATCGAAGTACCATTAGAACAAACCCAAGAACATATTCAACACCACGCTCTTCACGACGGCGGCAGCGGTAATAGCCTCATCAATTTGAGCGCTGTGCTCTCTGCGATCCTAGCCGTGTGTGCGGCGATCTGCGCTTTGCTAGCGGGTCACTATTCCAATGAAGCGATGATCGAGCAGATCAAGTCATCGGATCAGTGGTCTTACTATCAAGCCAAAGGTATCAAAGGCGCTTTGCAGGAGTTCCGTTTAGAAATGAACACTCAGCAAAGTGACACCGCTAAGGTTGAAGCCATCAAAGCTAAGATCGAAAAGTACAAAGAGGATCAGGAAAAGATCTCGGAAGATGCAAAAGAGAAAGAAGAGATCAGCGAGCTCAAGCTTCACCAACACGAACGCCTGGCAATGGCCGTGACGTTCTTTCAGGTGGCCATCGCGATTATAGCGATCGGCGTACTAACTCGCAAAAAATTCTTCTTTTATATGGGTACGGGATCCGGAATACTCGGACTGATTCTGTTTATTTCGTTCTTATTTATCAGCTAGAAATAAAAAAAGCGGGCTTAGAGGCCCGCTTCTTCTTCCTGAATCTCAATTTCTTTATCGCGGACCGCGCGAAGTTGCTCATCCAGTTTTTGAAGCGCGATTGCGAAGGCTTGGCCCATGTCATTCAGTTCGTGAATGCGCCCCATGGTTTCAGTTTCTTCCGCTCCGACCAGGCGTAAGCTTTCAAGCTTTGCCGAGTTTAAATCGATTTCTTTAGTTAATGTTTCCATCTTTTGATTAATGCGTTTTCTGTCTTCGATCAGGGCTTTCGTGATTTCACGAACCTGGTTCAGACTCAAAACATCTAATTTTCCACTTTCAAAAGCGCTTTTGGTTTCTTCAGTGACTTCTTCGTCACCCTGAAAGGCCTCCCAAAACAAAGCCCACTCATTTTTAAGGGAACTTACCATCGACCTATTACTGTCATCACCCATATATCTAAAAATACTCCTGCGCCCTTAGGGCGACTTTGCAGGTTTAGGGCTTTCAGGTATCAAGAAGTAACAAAGCCCATAAACCAAGATCGCAGCTCCGAATGTGACGTACAAAAAGAGGAGAGCCGTGGTTCTTACCACTCCCACCTCGAGTGCGTATCTCTTGGCTATTCTAGCACAGACGCCTAGAACCTTTCTATCTAGAGCATAGTCCAGTCTGTCGACGCGAGGCAGCGCATACCATAGGGTGAAATATAAGAGCACCCCAGAGCCAAACCAAAGGATAGCGACCAACCAAATAATGCGAAGCATCCAGGTTTCAATTTCAAAAGTCTGAGCCAGACCTTTGCAAACCCCGGCCAAGGCTCCGTCAGAGGCTCGAACCCAACGATATTTAGTATTCTGAACTCCGGCTGCCATAGTTTCCATTATTGAATTCTCCCTGTGATCATAAAGTCATTTCCGAAGGTTTTATAATTCGGATGTTGAATAAAGATCTTATCCTTCATGGTTTCGATGCGAACGGTTTCCGTCCAAGATTTCGAACCACCACTGCCCATGATGATGGGAGCCTGGAACATATAGATCCGATTTACCAAATCACTGTGCACGAAGCTGCTGGCAGTTAAAGCGCCGCCTTCAACTAATATGGATCTGAATCCCAGTTTGTAAAGCTGAGCCAAAAGATCTTCCAAATCCAGATCACCGCCGACTTTGGTTTTCACAAAAATCAACTGCGGAACCTTGGAAAGCTTTTGAGCTTTCTTTTGAGTTTCGTCTTTCAGTTCCTCCGCCACGCACCAAAAAACGTTCTGCGAATCATGCTCTGCACAGACTTTAAGTTCCGGATATTTTGCTAAAAGATCGGCTTCACCATCGATGATGACAACTTTGTTTTTCTTTTCAATTTGCGGATGACGAATGTTGAGTGAAGGATTGTCGAATTTGATCGTCCCTTTACCCACCAACAAACCATCATAACACGCGCGCAGATAATGAACGTATTCGCGAGATTCTGAACCCGTGATCCATTGGCTTTCCCCCGAGCGCAGGGCTACTTGTCCATCCAGGGAGCTCGCCATCTTCAAGGCGACAAAAACTTTCTTGTGACGGAAATTCCACAGAAAGGCTTCACAGACTTCTTCAAGCTTGATGCGCATTTCCTGATCTAATTTCAAATCGTCAGCCTGATAAAGATCCGCTTCGATTCCCACATGGCGCAGAATCTCTGCACCTTGGCCCGCAACCAAAGGATTTGGATCAATCAATCCAAAAGTCACCCGCTTGATGGGAAGTTTTGCAAGCATCTTGGCGCAAGACGGTGTTTTGCCTTCGTGAGCACAAGGCTCCAAAGTCACGATCACGTGAGCATCTTTAAGATCTTCATGAGAAAGGTTTTTTACGGCGTTTACTTCCGCATGAGGACCGCCGTAAAACTCGTGATGACCGGCAGAAACAAAGCCACCGCGGGCATCCAAAACAACACATCCTACAAGTGGATTAGGGCTAACACGGGGCCCACCTTTGTATGCCTCACTTATGGCTAATGCCATAGCCGCATCGACGGTCATAGGCGTTCCCCGAACGGGTGTAGTAAGACTGCTAATAAGTTCCATGGGGCTTCTCCCGCTTGAATTTGCGGCTCCCAGCTTAGTCTCAAAATGAGGCGATTTCAATCTGAGGATTTTAACGATTTTTAACAAATAAACCCGAAAGAATTTAGAAAAATTAACCGATATTTATTTATATCGGGGGGAGTAGCATCATGAGTAGCAAAGCCAAGAAAAAAGAAGAATCGGTCTGGTATTACGTGATGATGGCGGTAAACTCCCTGGCAATTCTATTTGCAATCGGTATGTTACGCGATCTGATGTGGATTTATTAGGCTGATCTACACTCCAGCTTCGCTGGAGCGGGCTTCTAGCTTCTTGTAAAATTCCAAAACTTTTGGGTCCACGATAATTGATCTGGGATTCCAACCAATCAAATGCAGACCTTGAGCAGATTTTAACCGGGACAGTGCCACATAAGCTTGGCCAGGCTCCCACAGACGACTCAAGTTACACCACAAGTCATCCAAAGTTGCCCCCTGGCTTTTGTGAATCGTCGTTGCATAAGCCAGCGTCAGAGGAAATTGAATCACCTGCGCCATGACATTGCCCTCGGCATCTTGCAAAGCAAAGGAAACCTTGTCGGCCGTGACTTCGCGACCACCGTCTTTTTTGATTGTGATTTCATCGGCAGCGATATCCGTCACCACTCCCCGAGTTCCATTCACCCAACGTTTTTGCGGATCATTTTGCAAAAACATCACCCGGCAGCCCAATTTCAAAACCAGTTTTACCGGCACCGGTGCTGACTTCATCAGAATATCGACGTGTTTTTCAGAGCCAAAATAAATCGAATCAATCGTAACTTCTTCTTCGTTGATCTCGCTTAATTTTTTCTGATTGAAATCATCCGCATCGGCTTTGCGCGGAAATAATCTTGTCCCCGGATCGTCTTGATCATGGTCACGTAAATGTTCATTTAAAAAATCGCGCACACGTTCCGTCACCAAACCGTGACGAACATCACTCAACACATCTAAAAATAAATTATCAGAGACGCGTTGATTATGGGAAAGCATCACGGATTGAAAACCGGTTTGCTGCCAGACGGGATTTAAAAAACACCAGTCACGCGGACCATTTTGTGTGACCGGAGGAAGCTGGGCAAAATCACCGACAGCGATAATGCGCATGCCACCCCAAGGCAGACTGGACTCACGGGCTTTTTGCGAAAGCGCTTCGGCGATCATCAACGCCTGTCCAGGAATCATCGAAATTTCATCGATGATCACGCCCTCGACTTTACGAAGTCGCGCCATCAATTTATTATCTTTGGAAGCACGCTGGTAAGTGGAGTCAGGACCACCCTCCATAATACCCAAACCAAAAAAACTATGAAAAGTTCGGCCACCCAACAGAACTGCTGCCGCTCCGGTACTGGCCAGAATCGGTATGGCCTTTGGGTCAAGTTCGCGCATGAACTGACGAATTAAAAAACTCTTGCCGCTGCCCGCCCCACCCGTCAAAAAAACGTTCTCTCCGGACCTTAAAAGTTCCAGAGCATCAGCTTGTTCGGGTGAGAGTTCCACAGGTTTTTTTGTCATAAAAAAGGATCATGCCACCGAGGTATAGGCAATAGCAAGATTGTGTTGCCTTTCAAGGCAAAGGGTCATGAAATATTCAGGCATCATTTGAAAGGACTCATATGAATCGCTCTTTGTTGATTTTGATGGCAGCGAGTCTAACGGCTCAGTTCTCTTTCGCTGCTAAACCATCCTCTGACATTCCCGAAAAACGTGAATTTCCCGTAAATACTTCGATCAATCCTTGTGAAAATTTCGAAGGCTACGTTTGTTCAAACGTGAAGGAATCTTTCAAGCTTCGTGCCGATCGCAGCTATCATGATTTCGCGTTCAGCGATTCTGCAGAAAGACTTTTGGAAACCAAAAAGAAATTCATGGCTGACTTGCCTAAGGCAAAAGATCTGAATGAGCGCACTCAACAGCTTCGCAACTTCTATATGTCCTGCATGGATCCCAAAGCCCGCGCGAAAGCAGAAAAAGATGAAGTTAAGCGCGTGCAAAAATCTTTGCAGGGCATCGAATCCTGGGAAGATCTAGTTACATACCTGAACCAACAACAATCCAAAGGTGGACAGTTCTCGTTGGCGAATATGTGGAGCTACCCTGATCCAGATGATTCAAATAAATTGAACGTGGGTCTATTTGGCAACCTGATGGGTCTTCCGGATCAAAAATACTATGAGCAACCGGAATTGATGAAAGACTATCAGAAACTTTTAACGGCATTCTTTAAAAACGTCGATCCCAAAGGCAAAGACGGCAAAGCGGAAGACCGTGCCAAAGCGGTGATCGAAGTTGAAAAAGACTTTGCTAAAGTTTACCCAACTCCAGCCAAGCGTCGTGAACGCTTCTCTGAACGACACATCAGCACCCAAGACGAGGTCGTAAAAAAATATCCGAATTTGAAACTGGATATTCTGTTTAAGAAAGCTCCGAAAACAGCTTTGGTTTCCGTGCCCTTGTTTGAAGGAACTGACTTTGTAAACGCGGAAATTGCCAAGCGTCCTTTGGCTGTTTGGAAAGACGTCGCCTTAAGAAAGTCCGTTTATCAATATCTAGATGACGGTTACTCAAAATTCTATGAACAGCGTTTTGCTTTTAATAAAAAATACTTCGGTGGACCTGAAACTCGGCCGGTGCGCCAAGAGCGTTGCACCGAAGAAATCATGGGTAATTTCGATAAAGAACTTGATGCGGCTTTGATCGAAAAACTATTCCCGAATTTCGACGAGGCCAAAGTTCAAGAAATCGGAACAAAAATCCGTTCCAGCATCCTGGAAGGCTTGGAAAACAATAAATGGCTTTCTAAAGACGCTAAAAAAGAAGCGATCAAAAAGATTAAAACAGCTCGCTTGCAATTGGTAAAACCACACAACGATCGTGAATGGGATTTCACTCCCCTCCGCCATTATTCCCAAACGGATATGATGGTGAATGATCGTTTGTTGGCTGAAGCTAATTACAGCAAAATGCTGCACGAACTTACTGAACCCAACAATAAAGACGCTTGGGGCATGGGCCCGTTGACCGTGAATGCTTACTACAGCCCGACGGAAAACAAGTTCGTTTTGCCGATCGGTATTTTGCAATATCCGTTCTATAACAAAGACGGCAGCATCACAGAAAACCTGGGTGCGGTGGGTGCCGTGATCGGTCACGAATTGGGTCATGGTATCGATGACAAGGGTTCAAAATTTGACTCTGCCGGTGCCTTGAAAGAATGGATGAAAGATAAAGACCTGGAACAGTTCTCTAAACGTGGCGAGCGTATGGTAGACCAATTTAATAAAATTGATCACGACGGAAAACTAACCTTGGGTGAAAACGTAGCCGATTTGGTTGGATTGACGTTTGCTTACAACGCCGCTTTCCCGGGAAACAAAGGCAGCCTTGAAGACAAGAAAGCTTTCTTTACCGCGTATGGACGCTTGTGGTGCACGGTGGCTCGTCCTGACTTTGAAAAACTGCAAAGAAAAACAGACCCGCATTCTTCCGGGATCGCTCGCATTAACGAGCAGGTAAAACACCAGCCAGGATTTGCGGAAGCGTTTCAATGCAAACCAGGCGATAAAATGACCCTACCTGAGGCCGATAGAGTTCAGATCTGGTAACCACTACCGCCCCTTGTCGAGGAAAACTTCAGAATTCCTCATATGTCAGGGGGCATCTCTTGAAGGTATTAAGCTTCACTGTTATTGTAATACTCTTGTCTCCCCTCCGGCTCTGCCGGAGTAATTGAGCTCCAGGAGGGCTTTTACGATGACAGTGAAGGTTTACGATTTCACATCTAAAACAGAGAATCCTAATTTTGAAGATGTTCAAGACATTGCTCCTCTTGAACTTCATCAAAACATGTCCAAAGTAAAAATGATCGATGTTCGTCAGCCTGATGAATACACTGGTGAGCTTGGCCACGTCCCAGGTTCCCAGTTATTAGTGCTCGACACTCTTCCAGATCATTTGGAAGACCTTCCTAAAGACCAAACAATCGTGTTTATCTGTCGCAGCGGAGCCCGTTCGGCTCGCGCCACTGCTTTTGCGAAGATGAATGGATTCACACACGTATTTAATATGCTAGGCGGAATGCTTCATTGGAATGAATTGCAACTGCCTGTTGAAAGATAGAATTATGCCAGGAAAAGTATTTGTTAACAGAACATTGAATCTTAAAAAGATTCGCTACATCGGTGTTGATATGGACCATACGTTGGTTCGTTATAACTCCGAAAACTTTGAACGACTTTCTCATACTACGATGATCGATAAATTGGTTAAACGTGGTTACCCGGAAACTCTTCGCAAGCTGACGTTTGATTATAACTTCGCGATCCGCGGACTTGTGATCGACCGTAAGATGGGAAATCTTTTGAAATTGAACCGCTACACGGCGATCCGTGCGAGCTATCATGGTTTGAAACCACTTGATTTCAAAACTCATCAAAAACTTTATAAGTCGACTTACATCGATCTTTCCAACACTGATTATTTGGCAGTCGATACATCGTTCTCCATTTCTTTGGCGAACCTTATTGGCCAGATCGTTGAATTGAAAGACACCGATACAGCTAACAAGTATCCAGAATACGTTCAGATTGCTGACGACGTTTTGGATGCTTTGGATGAAGCTCACCGTGACGGCTCATTGAAAGATGAAGTTAAAAAGAACCTGGATCACTACATCATTAAAGATCCAGGATTGGTTGCGGGCCTTGAAAAATTCCGTCGCCACGGGAAAAAGATTTTCGTTCTTACGAACTCTGATTTCCATTACACGAAATTGCTTTTGGACTATGCGGTTCAACCGTTCCTGAAAGATTTCAAATCATGGCAGGATCTTTTTGAAGTCACGATCACTTTCGCTTCCAAGCCCAAGTTCTTCTATGAAAATCAAAAATATCTGCGCGTGAACCCAGCTGACGGCTCCATGACAAACATGGAAGGCAAGCTGACTCCGGGCATTTACCAAGGCGGTAATGCTAAGAAGTTCACAGCCGACCTTGATTTGAACGGTGATGACATTCTTTACATTGGTGACCATATCTACGGCGACATCCTTCGTTTGAAAAAGGATTGTAACTGGAGAACAGCGATGGTGATCGAGGAGCTTGATTCTGAAGTTGAAAAAAACAGACAAGCCGAGCCGATCAATGCCGAAATCGAGACCTTGATGAAAAAGAAAGAGCCGTTTGAAGACGAGTTGACTGAAATCATGACTCGTAAAATTGAAAAAGCGGCTGACGTTAACGAAGCGCAAATCGAAACTCTGCAAAAAAGTATTTCAGAGATCGATGGTCAGATTAGTTCTCACATCAAAAAACAACAGGCGCTGTACAATGCGAACTGGGGTCAATTGATGAGAGCAGGTAACGAGGAAAGCTATTTTGCTTACCAGTTGGACCGTTATGCTTGCGTATATATGGAAAAATTGGCGGATCTTTTGGAGCTGTCTCCAAGAACTTACTTCCGTGCACCACGTAGACCACTAGCCCACGAGATTTACTAATATGAATAAGACAAACGCACTTTGGATTTTAGGTTTAATTGTTGTCGCAGCCGTTGCTTTTAGCTTAGGGAAACGTTCTGTGCATTGCCAGACGGCTCCAGCGATCGATGCAGCCGCCTGTGGAGCTCCGGCGAATACGTTCCCGACGAATTTGCCTCCTCCACCGCCACCAACTGAACCAAACAGTTCACATCAGTAAAAAATAAAAAACCGGGTTCTAGGACCCGGTTTTTTATTTTTTGATTCAGATGTTTTATTTGATGATCGTTAGCTCTTTAAGTTTCGCTTTAATGTCTGAGACCTTTGCGTTGCGACCGTTTAAAATCATATAGTCTGCTGCCTTTTCGATATTTTCCATGTCTGTCTTATCTAGAAGGGCTTTACGTCTTTTCTCGTTCACGTCTTCCTGCTTTTTCAAGCATTCCGGAAGCTGTGGCTGGTCAGTTTCTTCTTTGCATTTATCGACTGGTGAACCTTTGCGCTTGCCGCCGTCAGAAACCAGGGATGCCACTGTGTCGTCTTTAGACGTGCTCTCTGATTCCTCGTCAGCTTCTGATTGAGCTGCGACCTTGTTCGCTTCAGCTTGGTCGTCGTCCTGAATAGCCTCGCTCATTGCTTCAACCAATTCATCGGACAAGGCTGAGGTTGCAAGCTGTGCTTGAGCGGAATAAGCCGCCAATTGACCTTTGGTATCCAGACGCAAAACGGTCATGATGAATCTCATCAAAATACCACCTTTTTGCTCTGTTAAATACGATTCGTAAGTCGATTTATCGATTTGTAGTTTCGTCGGAGAAATCCAAGCCAACACCAAAGTGGATTTGTCGTTCGGATCCTTTGAAGCCTTCACTTGGGGAATAAAGAATACGTCCGCCGGAGCGGTTTTATTATAAAGAGAAAGAACTGACCATTTTCTGGAAGTGATCGTCTTAACGAAACCGATGGAATCGTCGCCGTTGACCTTTAGATTTGAAACAACTGGATCAATATAGTTGCGATAGGCGTCGTCATCCTGGAAGTTGAAGTCTTCTTCCTTGATAGCGCTTTGCTCAGCGATGCGTTTGGCTTCTTTTGCAGTCTTGCCATTCATGCTTCCTTTGGCAACACGAACGCCTGATTTCGAGTGTCCAGTGTCTAAACACCCTGCCGTAAATTGTAAGCAAATTAAGGCCCCGATAACGGGTAAAGCCAATCTCTTCATTATAAGCTCCCATTTTTTCTATACACCCAGGAGCTTACAATCTCTATGCCCGCCTATTTGTATTTTAAGGCGCGGGAACCGGCGGAGGGTTGTTGCCACCATCAAATAGCGGATAAAGAACGTTCACAGTGTTATTACGCTGAGTAACGACACACTCTTGAGAGATGATTCTGTAGCGCTCGATTGGGAAATGATAACCGCGCTCGACCCAACCCCAACCAGTCCAATCAACATAACGACGATAGCCTGTGCCCACTCTTTCAGTCACAGAGCGTGTCTCAAAATGATACGTCAACAGAGGGAAGCGGATCTTAACAATGCCGTCCTTCTCCATTTTCATCTCGGCTTTTTCATCAAACACGCAGCCATACAAACCATCCACGCTGCGCACGCGACCTTTTACAGTTTCGCCCACTTGGACTTCGTGATTCTTTGGCATTTTGAACTCAAAAAACCAGTTCACTTGAGCACCGTTAGCATAAAAGCTAGTCGTGTTCATCGTCACCGAGCCATCGAACTCGATCAAGTCCGCTTCAGCTGTACGACTTTTATTTTCGTAAGTGCCTTCGAAAATATTTCCTGCCTGAGAAACTCCCGGCAATACCAACATCATCGCTACAATCCATTTATTCACGAAGACTCCCTAGTTTCGGTTAAATAAAATAATATAATCTTTAGGACCAGTTTGCTCCATCATCGTGGAGTACTTGTTCGCTTCAAGTTTTTTACGATAAGTTCTGCGAGCGACATTGCGAACGGCACAAGCAAACTTGCTCGTTCCTGCCGGATCCACTTCACCACTATCGATACACTTGGGCTCAAAAGCCGCTTCCTGAGCGCGTGTCACCGGAAAGGTGCTCACACTTAAACTGGTCACGTCCAATTTATAATCTGTCTTAAGTTTCGCAACAGGATTCGCATCGATCAGCTGCGAAGCATAAATATTAGGAACAACCACTGCGACACGAAGTCCCTCGGCGCGGGCTTTTTCAATTCCCTCCACCAGGCGCTGCATTTCTTCCTTCATTGCAATGTAAACAGCGGGACGGAAAAGCTCCACGTAAGGGAGCATCGGCTCAACGATCACGACGTCGTATTTGGAACCTGCGTCTTGATTACTGTCGATGAATCCCTTCACCAGTTCCATCTCTTCAATTTTGTTAGGAGTGACACCCAGGATCACAACTGGGGCGGCTTTAATTTCTTCACGCAAACGCTCGAAGACCAGCTTCCCCATCTCTTCAGGTGTGGAAACATGAGTAAATTCGATCTTAGGAGTTGTTTCAGGCCCCACAGAAAAATTTATGGAGAAATAAAGGCCTACAGCGATGATTAAAACGGCGCCAATCCAGTACAAGTGCTTCATAGGACTATCGACCTATCACCGCTGACCCATCATGGCAAGGCTCGTTGTAATCTGTTAAAATTGTGCTAAGTTGCGAACATTACAGCGGACTTGATCCTAATAAGACAGGTACCTAAAAAATTATGGCGACGAATACGAATTTACCAATTTCTTATCTCATTATTGGCTCTGGCCGCGTCGCCCGCCATATTGCTCACTATTTTCATCTGTCAAATATCAGTTTTCAAAGTTGGGATCGCTCCCAGGACCCTCATGCATTACGCGTTAAGATTGCGGCAGCCACTCATGTTTTGTTGGCTATCAGCGACGGTGCCTTGCAGGGCTTTTATCGCCAACACCTGATGGGACATGATGAGAAAATCGTGGTGCATTTTTCCGGCGCCCATTCCTTTGACGGAATGATCGCGGCACATCCGTTGATGACTTTTGGAAATGATCTTTACGAGCTAGAATTTTACCGGAAAATCCATTTCACTTTAACCGGTGCCTCTAGCCTGGACGAGGCCTTGCCAGGTCTCACGAATTCATATTCCTGGCTCCCTTCGGCACAAAAGGCGCTTTATCATACACAGTGTGTGATGGGTGGAAATTTTGTGACTTTGTTGATTGCCAGAATGCTTTCCGGCTTTGCAGCGATGAAGGTTCCCGCAGAAGCAGCTCATCTGTACGTGCAAAAAGTTGTGGAAAACACTTTTGCAAATCCTGAGACCGCACTGACGGGCCCGCTAGTTCGTAAAGACGTTGAAACAGTGGCGGCGAATCTTAAAGCTTTGGAAAACGATCCGGCTCTGAATATCTACAAAGCATTTCTTGAAACCTATTGGCCTGATTATCCGCGAAAGTGAGGCCCAGCTATGAAATCCATTCTCGACTTCCAGGAAAAGAAAAATAAAAAACAAAAGATCTCCATGATCACTTGTTATGATTACACTTTTGCTTCGATCGTAGCTGAGAGCGATATTGACTGCATTCTGATCGGCGATTCACTGGCAAACACAATGCACGGCTTTTCTACAACTCTTCCTGCGACCGTAGAAATGATGGCCCTGCATACGGCGGCAGTAGCTCGTGGTGCTGGCACTAAAAAATTCATCACAGCGGACTTTCCCTTCATGGCGAACCGTAAAGGTTTAACCGCGACCATGACGGCGGCAGCGAAAATCATGCAAGCTGGCGCTCATGCTTTGAAGCTCGAAGGTGGCGACGAGTACACTTACAAAATCGTCCGTCATCTGGTGGATTCCGGTGTGCCAATCATGGGTCACTTGGGTTTAACTCCTCAATCCGTCAATCAACTGGGTGGCTTTAAAGTTCAAGGCCGTGACGACAACGCTCAAGCGAAAATCCGCGAACAGGCTTTGCGCCTGCAAGATGCTGGCGCTTTCTGCGTAGTGCTTGAATGTGTTCCTTCAAAACTTGCGACTGAAATCACGGAATCTTTGGATATTCCAACAATTGGTATCGGTGCGGGTCCTGATACAGACGGCCAGGTGTTGGTTCTGCAAGACATGCTGGGTATGAATCCAGGCTTTAAACCGAAGTTTGTAAAAACTTATTTCAATGGTTTTGAGGCTTTGAAAAAAGCTTTCAACACTTATCACTCTGAAGTGGAAGCCGTTGATTTCCCGACCGAGAAAGAGAGCTATTCCTAATGATTCAAGTTCTGCGCACTCCCGCTGAACTCAAGGCGTGGAGAAAAAATCAGAAAGGCAGCGTTGGCTTCGTACCAACCATGGGGGCTTTGCATTCAGGCCACGAACAGCTGATGAAAAATGCCCGTCGTGAAAACGATCTGGTAGTGCTTTCTATTTTCGTGAATCCAACACAGTTCAATGATCCAAAAGATTTCGAAAAATATCCCCTGACTTGGGATCAGGATTTGAAAATCGCGGAAAACAACAAAGTCGATGCGATCTTTTACCCGCGTTATCCAGATATGTATCCTGATGAGTACCGCTATAAGGTTGCCGAGAACAGCTATTCTAAACTTTTGGACGGCGCCCACCGTCCGGGTCACTTTGATGGCGTCCTTTCTGTGGTGATGAAACTTTTCAACGTCGTTGCTCCGAACAAAGCCTACTTTGGCGAAAAAGATTTCCAACAACTGACTTTGATCAAGGGCATGGTCGACGCCTTCTTTATGGATGTCGAGATCGTTCCGGTAGCCACGGTTCGCGAAAGCGATGGCTTGGCTAAGAGTTCGCGCAATTTATTGCTGACTCCAGAGGAGCGCGAAAAAGCTCCGATTATTTATAAAACTATCACCACCGCAGAATCTGCTGAGGAAGCGGCGAAAGCTTTATCTGCTGCAGGATTTGATGTGGATTATGTGACAGATGTTCACGGGCGCCGTTTTGTAGCGGCTCGCTTGGGCTCTGTGAGGCTGATTGATAATGTCCAAATCTAAAGTTCTCTTTATGATGACTGGCTCCATCGCATGCTACAAAGCATGTCAGGTGGTTTCGCGTCTGGTGCAAGCAGGTTGCGAAGTTCAAGTTGTGATGACACCTTCAGCATTAAAGTTCGTGGGCAATGCCACACTTGAAGGCCTGACAGGAAAACCTGTCGTTAGCGACATGTACTCGCAAGGAAACGTGATGGATCATATCCATCTGATGCGTTGGGCGGATTTGATATTGGTGGCTCCGGCAACGGCGAACTTTATCAATAAAGCGGCGCAAGGTATCGGTGATGATCTGGTCTCCACTTTGTTCCTGGCTCATGATTTTAAAAAGCCGTTCTTGATTGCACCCGCGATGAATACTTCCATGTATCTTCATCCAGTCACACAAAAATCTCTGCAAACTTTGAAATCTTACGGGATTGAGATACTTGATTCTGCATCGGGCATTCTTGCTTGCGGTGAGGAAGGTTACGGTAAACTTCTAGATCCTGATGAGATTTTGAAAATTACTTTGGCTCACCTGCATAAAAAGGCTCCCGAGGCCGAGAATACAGAACAAGCTGTGGCTCTCCGCTCATCCGAACTTTCCAAAGTGAAAGTTCTAGTAACTGCAGGCGGTACGCAAGAACCCATCGACACAGTTCGCACCATAACCAATCTAAGTTCTGGTCGCACGGGAATTTCTTTGGCGGAGTACTTAAGCCAAATGGGTTTTGATGTGACCTTGCTTCAGGCCCATGGCACTGCCAAAGCGGAACATGTGAATCACCATGATTACTTCACAAGCTTTGCAAGCCTGGATTTTCAATTGCAAAAGTACCTGGCGGAGCAAAACTTCACGCATGTGATTCATGCAGCTGCTGTCAGCGACTATTCTGTGGATTCTATCGAAGTCGATGGCAAAAACTATCGCCCACTGGAAGTAAAAAAAGTCAGCTCGGACGCTCAAGGCATGAATATTCACCTTAAGCGCAATCACAAGATCGTGGATCGCCTGAAAGAGTATTCTAAAAACAAAGACGTAAAGGTGGTGGCATTTAAACTGACCAGCCACGCGACACCGGAACAAAAGAAAGCTGCTGTGGATAAGCTCTTCAAAGCGTCCCACGCTGATTTCGTTGTTCACAATGATTTGACTGATATTGATATTGTAAATCGCACTCACAAGTTCACCCTGTACAACCACCAAAGCTTTATTGCTTGCGAGAATCTGGATCAGCTGACAAGTGAGTTGATTCGCGTGATGCTACCAAAGGAAAACCTATGATTTTATGTCTTGATGTGGGTAACACCCAAATCTTTGCAGGACTCTTTGATAAAGACAAAATGGTGATGTCTTTCCGTAAGAACTCTAAAAGTGGAGCTTCTTCGGATGAAACCGGCATCTTCCTGCGCACGGCAATTCGCGAGAATGGTTATGACCCGGCTTTAGTAAAACAAATTGCGATCTGCTCGGTGGTGCCTGAGGTGATTTATTCCCTTCGTGGGGCCTGCATGAAGTATTTCAATATCAATCCGTTCATCCTGCAAGCTGGAGTGAAAACGGGCCTTCGTGTGAAATACCGCAATCCTTTAGAAGTGGGTGCGGATCGTATCGCGAACTCCATCGCGGGCACTCACCTGTATCCGAATAAAAACCTGATCATCGTAGATCTTGGTACAGCGACAACATTCTGTGCTGTTTCTAAAGAGAAAGACTACTTAGGCGGATCAATTGTATCGGGACTTCGTCTGTGTATGGAGGCTTTGGAAAGTAAAACTGCCAAGTTGCCATCAGTTGAGATCGTTCCCATGCACGAAGCCTTGGGTCGCACGACAATTGAAAGTATTCAATCTGGTTTGTATTACGGCCACTTGGGTACAATGAAAGAAATCATCGCTCGTATCACTCGTGAGTGCTTCCAGGATGAAAAGCCTTTCGTAATCGGAACGGGTGGTTTCTCTTCCCTATTTGAAAAAGAAAAAGTTTTCGACGTTATTATCCCTGACTTAGTTTTAAAAGGAATGCTGATCGCACTTCAGCATAATGCTTAGAGGTTATTATGAATGTATCACTACTTAGAACCAAAATTCACAGAGCCACAGTTACTGAATCCGATCTAAACTATGAAGGTTCGATCAGCATCTGCCCGGATCTGATCAAAGCCTCTGGCTTATTGATGAACGAACGCGTGGATATCTATAACTGCAATAACGGCGCACGTTTCTCGACTTACGTGATACTGGGTGACAAAGGCGACATCTGCCTAAACGGAGCCGCTGCCCGCCACGTTCAAAAAGGTGATCTGGTGATTATCTGCTCTTATTGTGGGTTGTCCATGGATGAAGCTAAGAAATTCGAACCGACAGTCGTTTTCGTGGATGAAAAGAACCGCGTGAAAGAAAAGCGCGCGGAATCCCACAAAAACAACAAAAAGAAAAAGAAGTAAAAGGTACGTACTTACCTGCTCCATAGAAAAATCCCGGGCTCTCACCCGGGATTTTTTATTTCTTCCTTAGGCCTGTCGAAAAAGGCGATGACGTCGTACCTTCAGATGCAAAATACTGACAAGAAAATTGAATCTCACCATATCTCACAATCATTCTTAACGTACTTTTACAAATGGGATTATCTGCAAAGATCACCGTCGATACGACCGTCTCATCCCTTCCTTTGTCAGTAGCCTTTGATCTTAAAATCTCCACAACAGTTTTTCGCCCATTTGTTTCTTCACCGCAGTTGTTTGGCTCTGTGATGACAAATTTCAAACGTAAAACCGTGTTGTAGTCTTCCTGGAAGTATATCGACCCTTCCATGGGGTTTCCCCCCACACTGGTTTCATAGGTCATCAAATTCTCATCTTGGAAAAGACGTGATCCTGCTATTTGTGCGCCAAATTGCCCCGTTCCATTTGAAGCGTCACATGCAAACAGGTCCCGGATACCAAACTGTGAACCAATTTTCCCTTTTCGCTTCGCCACGCTGACCAGAGACGTTGCAACCGCATCCAAAAGATCCCTGCCTGATTTAAAAGGACCGATCTTTTCGTTATCCGTTACTGCTTTACCCTCAAACAGCGCTTTATGTTCAAATTCATGAGTTATCAGGAATAGAACTTGGACCGGAGCCATGGTACGCATTGAATCCCTATGAAATTCAATCGCTCCCTCGGGGCCTAAACTCGTTCTAGCAGCCACCGACATTGCTTTACCATCGGGACCTTGTACATACAATGGCTCCTCTCGTAAAACAAAGTCAGTCGGTTTATCTCCACTACTCAACATCAAAATCTGTTGTCCGACTTTAAAAAAGAAATCACGACAGAACTGAACCTGCTCCACTGACAACCGGTTTGTTTGACAGAACTTCTCTTTCTCCTCGGGCTGGCTCAAAACAAATTTCATTGTCGCGTTCATAGATTCCCGCGTCGCGCGTAAAAATTCAAAAACGGGATCTCCACCATTTCCCACAACAGTACCGGACGCGTGCGCCTGTTGAATAAGCACCAGAAAAATGGTTGCGATCAGATAAATTAACTTAAGAATTTGATTCTTCATGAATCGCCCCGATTGGAGTTAGATGAATTGCCACTTGAACTAACGAGTCCTTACCTTGCGGATTATTCTCGATAAACTCCAACAACTGCTGTTGAAAGGAGTCGACCAGGCCTCGCAGTTCATCCATTTTGTTTTTATCGACCGAAACCAATACTGTAGCGGACTTGCGCCGATGCGATGGCAATACCGAAATTCCCCGATGAGCAATATCGAGTGCTTTCTTATGAAAAGACCGGATATTTTCATTGGGAATTTCATTCGTCGTGGCCACAGCACTTTCCTCAGGAACAATTTTTCCTTCAGGAGTTCGTCGCCAGAAGCCTTCTCGAATCAAAAAGTCTACAGACTTTTGAATTCTCTCCGGACTTACAATACCCGAAAGCATTCTGTGCAGATTTTTAGGATCCGAAGAAAAACCCTTCAAATTCACCAAATCCTTCACATAGGGATTAACCCAGTCTGATAGAATATGGTTCTTTGCAATACGCTTAACAGGAATTTTCTCTTCTGTAGAATTCGAAACTACCTTCAGAACATTTCCCAATAATTGCTTATCAAGATAATCTTGTTCGATTTTTGTAAGCTTAAACACCACACACAAAGCCGGAAGATTGTCACGAGTCACTTGGCGGTGCCCGTTGATAATCTGAGAAACCAGAGTCTGCGACAAGCCACTCACCCGTTGAGTGCGTTGACGTAAACTGAAAGATCCGGTTTTCTTATAGTATTCAAAAAGAGCCCGAAGAAACTTTGCTGGTTCCCCATAGTCAAAGACTACGGGGCGCACTAGTTCCACAGTTTGGTTTTGGGATCTCACTTATAGGTTCCCAAGAACTTACAGCTAATATCGACATTAAGCAGAGGTTGCCCCGTGACGTCGTCAGTAATCTCCATGCTTGCAGGACCCATTTCTTCGTCATTAAATACCGGGGTTTTTCCATTCACAGAAGTTTTTTTCCAACGTGTCACAGGATCCGAACCAAATGGATCATTACTTTGCATGCAAGCCACTTGGCCATCATCGTAACATGCCTGAACCGGCCCACCGTCATTTTTGTGTTTACAATAGCCGCCCGCCACGCCCATACATGTGAACTGACGTGCTTCAATCCCCGTAGCTCCTGGGATTTCCCGAGACGCGTGGGAATAGTAAAAATTCAAATTGGCAAAGGCATGACCATGCTTAGCATCGATTTTAATTTTCATTTGTGTCTGACCCATAGTTTCATCGAAGGGTTTTGTCGTTCCGCCTGATGAAGGAAGTCGCACAACGGAAAGCTCTTGAGACTGAGTACTCTCCGTGCCACTTAAACGATCCTTAATTTTTGCAGTACATGTGAATTTATCCGCGACAACAGCGTGAGAAGTGCTCGCGCCAAGAATAAGTAAAGAAGCTAATACTAGGTGTTTCATGGTGTTCTCCCAAAATTGTTTAATTCAAAAACGATTTCAACGTCGATGAAGAAACTATTGCAGGATATTCTTGCGTAGCCAAGAGGGGCTGGTCATCAAAATGATTGCATATGTAATCACCGCGGCAATCCCTGCGAGGGGAAATTGACCCTGTTTGCGGGATTTTCTGTGTCTTTGAGGACGAGTTTACTCGATAGCTTCGACTTCGATACCAGCCGCGATCAGCATTTCGGCAAGGACGCCGTTACCTTCGATGGTTTTTCCGCTGTAGGTCCCGTCATAGATGCGGCCGCAGCCACACATCGGGGATTTGGATTTTAACATGGCTTCTTTCACGCCGAATTTCAGCGCGATTTCCAAAGCTTTTTGAGCTCCGCATTTGTACTCGGCCGTGACGTCTTTGCCATTTTTATCGATAACCTTGTCACCGATACGTTCAGCGGGCGTGCGTGGAGTGGAAAGTCCTCCCATTTCCTCCGGGCAAACGGCGATGGTCATCCCTTCCTCGTGGAGAACGGTGACTTCTTCGCGCAGCTGATGCTTTCCATCATAGCGGCATGGTTTTCCGATTAGGCAGGCTGAAACTAGGATCTTTCCTTCACTCATAAGCCCGCAGTTATATCACAGCCAATGCTCAAAAAGACCGTCACCTGCAGAAAATTCATGACTGTAAAATGTGTGAACACCCTGCATGACAGCTAGCACTACAAAAAGGGAACTGTTACCTTCTGGGGTATGGGTATTACGTTATTGCAGTTACAGGATGGGCATAAGGCTTATGGGGCTAAGGTTCTTTTTGATCAGGCGACATTCGCGATCAACGAGGGCGAGCACGTGGGAGTTATTGGTCCCAATGGAGCGGGTAAAACCACTCTTTTTAAAATCCTGGTGGACCAAGAACATTTGGATGAAGGCATTGTGACCAAGTCTCAGCAATTGCGCCTGGGGTACTTGGAACAAGAGTCTGACTGGAATATCTCTGAAAAAGTTGAAGAATACCTGGATAAGAACTGCATCACTCCCCTTTGGGAGTTAAAGCAATTCGGCATTAAACTTGGTCTGACTGAAAGACATTTTCAATCCCATTTGAAGGAACTGAGTGGCGGCTTCCGCATGCGTGTGAAGCTTTTGTACTTGATTGGTCAAGAGCCGAACTTGTTATTGCTGGATGAGCCAACAAACTTTTTGGATCTGGAAACGTTGTTGGTTCTGGAAAGTTTTCTGCAAGAGTACAAGGGTGCGTTCCTGTTGATTTCCCATGATCGTGAATTCCTTCGTCGCGTGACCGATCATATTTTGGAAGTTGAAGCCGGCGATATCGTAAAATTTGCTGGAAACCTGGATGACTATTTCGAACAAAAAGCGATGCTTGCGGAACTTTTGCAAAAACAGGCCATGAGCCAAGCTGCAAAGAAAAAATCCATTATGGACTTCGTCACACGTTTTGGTGCGAAAGCAACCAAAGCACGTCAGGCCCAATCTCGCCTAAAGGCTTTGGAAAAGATGGAGACCATCGAAATCAAAGCAGCTCCGACTCACTCCCATATTCACATTCCACCTGCGAGTGCGACCGGGAAAGTAATTCTGGAAATCGAGAACGCGGATTGCGGGTACGGTGACAAAGTCATTTTGAAAAACGTAAACCTGCGCCTGGAGCGCGGGAATCACTTAGGTATCGTGGGATTAAACGGTGCCGGTAAATCCACTTTGCTAAAATCTTTGGGTGAGCAGATTCCGCTGGTGAAAGGTTCCATCAAATGGGGCCATCAGGTAAGTTTATCATATTTTGCGCAGCACACGCCCGAAGCATTGAATCCTGAGCACACGGTGATCGAGGCGATGGCAACGTTGGCTCACAAAGACGTGATCCAACAAGATATCCTAAACATCGCAGGAAGCTTGTTATTCAGTGGAGATGCGATTAATAAAAAAGTAAAAGTCCTTTCCGGTGGCGAGAAGTCACGCGTGGCTTTGGGACAAATTCTTTTGCAAAAGTCTCCATTGTTGCTTCTGGATGAGCCGACGAATCACTTGGACTTCGATACCGTTGAAGCCTTAACTGGCGCTTTAGAAAAATACGAAGGCACGATTGTTACCGTAAGCCATGATCGTGGTTTCATCGGACGTGTGGCGAACAAAATTCTGGAAGTGAATCACGGCCTGCTGACGCTTTATCCAGGCACTTATGATGAATACGTATGGAGTCTTCAAAAGGGCTTCCTGTCTGAACGCGTATTTAATGATGAAGCGACTCGCAAGCCGACAACCGGACAAACTTCGGATGAAGCGCCCAAATTTAATTACAAAGAAGAACGTAAACGCATTGAAGGCCTGATTAAGAAGGCACTGAAATTGATAGAGGATTCCGACAAACGGATCACCAGCCTGTCAATAAGACGAGACAGCTTGAACGAATCCCTTATTTCAGGTGCAGCAACTAATACTGCTGCCACCGCCAAAGAACTGCACGAGATCAGTGGTCAAATCGAGGACCTTGAAAATCAAATGTTGCAGGCCATGGAAGATCAACATCAATACGAACAAGAATTAAAGAACCTTATAGGATAAATATGAAAAAACTCATTGCGATCGCTTTTGTTTCCTCCATGTTTGTCGGCTGCGCCAGCCAACTTAAGAAAGATTGCGAATCTACGAATTGGTTCAAGTACGGTGAAGAAGTAGCCCTGCGTGGTGACTGGTTGTCTTCCGACGCGAAACTTCTGGCTTGCCGCAAAGAAGAAGCAGAGATCAGCGAATCTCAAGCGGATCTTGGTTTTAAAAGCGGTCGCCAAAAATATTGCACGGGAACTAACTCTTACCTAGTTGGCAAATCTGGTGATGCTTTTTCTAAAGATCTTTGCGATACGCCAGCATTGAAATCTATTGTTTCTGATTACAATAAGGGTCTGCGTGACTATTGCTCTAAAGCGAATGGGTTTAATGCGGGTTCTTCCGGCAAAAAGTATAAGAATCTTTGCCCGGCTGAGCTTGAAGCAGGATTTTTGCCAGAGTATAAAAAAGGCCGCTTAAAATACGTGGAAGCGCAAATCAAAAACTTGGAAAACCGTCAGCGTGACTTGCAACTGGCGATTGCCAACAAAAACACTCAAGTTGTAACGGCACAGATGAACTTTATGTCCATGCAGAATCGTCGTAACGCTTTGGAAAGCCAAAAGTCCTTTGCACAATCCACTAATAACCTGGCAGATGTCGGTCGATTAACCAACGAGATCCAAAATGCTGACTGGGATGTAAGTCGCGCCAGACAAGACGTCGACAGAGCCAATGCTGAGAAAAGAAATCTGGAAGCGGAGCTCGATCAAACCGGAAAAACCATCGCGGAGTACCGCACAGAGATGGCAGGACTTTAAAAAAAAGGGGCTTCAAAAACCCCTTTTTCTTTTTAGGATTTAGAATCTGAACCATTCAATCGCATCGACATACGCTTTTGGTTGGTAAGCATTCGCTGTCTGACTAAAGCGAACTTCTTGCCAGCCTAGGCTCTTAAAAGATGGATTGTCCACATCTCGCTTTTTAATAAAATCTTGAACATTTAATACCAAAGCCAATTCATCACGCTTCATCAATAGTGACGGCAGATGGAATTGCACGAAGGACATACCTTTATTCTCTAAAGCAAATCCTTCTGCGCCGGATTTCAAATACTCGCGGTATTTGATTTCGACTTTAGGATCACAGTGCTCTACCACCAATAACTTTTCCGTGCTGTCCGAGTAATCCATCACGTAACTGAAGCTGTAACCCCCGCACTTTTCAACGATGGTGCGATTGGCTTTGATTTGACCAAATGTCTTAATTGGAATCGGGAACTTTGATGGAAGCATCCACAAGTTATCTTGATCACGAAGTGCGATCTGCGTTTGCGGTTGTTCCTTGGCAATTTTCAACAATTCCTGGAAAGCCTTAGTATCCGTCGAAAGCTTTTGGTTACTAACGTAAAGAACATCAAAGCTTGCTTCTGCAAAGGCTTTTTCATATCCGTGACTACGCAGTTCATTTGCAAAATTCGCAGCAAACAGACGATATATGTTTGAGGTCTTGGTCAACTCAGCTGAAGCCACATACTGATTGAAGTTCTTTAAGACCGCCGTTGCGCGCGCCAAGGTTGATGCATTTGCATCCCCAGCTACAGAAAGAACCGGATTGTATTCGCCACGAATAATCAAGCCCATCTTGCGCGAGAACTGATAACGCTCTCCCACTGATAAGGATTTATAAGCCTTGACCCAGCTATTT
Organism: Bdellovibrio sp. ZAP7; assembly: GCF_006874645.1. NCBI lineage: Bacteria > Pseudomonadati > Bdellovibrionota > Bdellovibrionia > Bdellovibrionales > Pseudobdellovibrionaceae > Bdellovibrio > Bdellovibrio sp. ZAP7. The sequence goes on from NZ_CP030082.1 coordinate 3,779,687, forward strand.
AAAAGAAGCGGGCGAAGACTCATCTCCAATACTTCTGGAGCGATTGCTGAAAGATTCTGTCCTGAAGCACAGATCTCATAGTCTTCGGATTGCTTCCACGGAGAATCACAATAAGCCTCTGGTGATTTGATCACATAAGGCCACTTCACCGGCAGAATCGCAGTCTTCACATGCGTTGACGGGTCCCCGATATCCAAGTCACCTGCCAGCAGATAGACCAAAAAGTCGGTTGCGACTTCTTCCATCAATTCCTGCTGAACGAATAGGGTTTCATTTCTTTCACGGTACCAGATTTTAGCCAAAGCTTTTTCCAGATGTCCTGGAGCTTCAACAAGGTTTTGTCCCATATAGATCACATGTCCCTTAATACGGAACATATTCGGGTGATCACCCAGAATTACCAGCTGCACCTTTTGATAGAACGGTTCAATGCTTTCTAAAAGCCTTTCCGTCGCACCAATGCGCAGGTTTAGATCCCTGAGGTTTTCCCCAAAGTAAGTGCTATAGCGAGTCGCCTTGTTCACGGCGCAACGATAAACCAAATCCTCATGTCGCCCCGAGGTTCTGTCAATTTTCTCGACAACCTTGGAATCGATACAAAGAGGCCTTTGGTTCATCTGCAGAACAACCAGGCTAAGTATGCCAAAACAGGCAAAAGAAATGTAAGTGAGCCAACGTGACAACATATCACAGGCTAGGATTGCAAAAGGCAGACCTCCCTAGTTTGAATATTCTCCAGGAATACCGGGTCATGGGAGACCACCAATAATGCGCCCTGATAGCCAATAAAGACGTCCTCCAGAACCTCCAGACTTTGCAAATCCAGATTGTTCGTGGGCTCATCCAGCACCAACAACTCCGGTACTGCATCCGCCAGAAAGACTTTCGCTAAGCACAGCTTAAGTTTTTCTCCACCACTCAGGCTTTCAACCTTTTGATGAACTCGATCCGCAAAAAATTGAAACGCGGCAAGCTCATTTCGAATCCACTCGGATCCTTTGCTACTTACATCCATGATGGACTCCAGCACCGTCTGCCCGGAATTCAAGATGCTATATTCCTGATCGATCAAACTGGTGTGCAAAGTTCCCACCTTCAACTCTCCTCGGATTTCGCCAAGGGGCTTCTGACCGTTACTTAGCAGAAGCTGGAGCAAAGTGGTTTTCCCGGCGCCATTCTTTCCAGTAAGGGCCCAACGCTCGGGGCCTTTCATATGCAGAGTCAAGTTTTCTGGCCAAAGCCAACTATCGCTTCCTGCAAAGCGAAAATTAAAATCAGCAAGGGTGAATATCAATTTGTCCGCCGGCACGGCAGAGTCCAATTCTTTTAGACGCAGAATCGTCTGACTCCGCATGCCGGCAAAATGCGACTGAAAATCCGCGCTGGCATTCTCGGCTCTCTGTGATTCGTTGGTATTTATAGTTCCCAACGTCACTTGCGCCGCCCGTTTTCTAGCACCCAGAAGAATTTTCGGCATTCCACCTTTTTCGCCCTGAATCTGCCCACGGCGCATGCGCTTTTCTTGGGACTGAACTTTGCTGTGCAGCTCTCTCTCGGTTTTCTTTTTCTCGCGGCGCAATTGATCCAAGGTGGATTGTTCTAGTTCAATTTCTTGAGTCCTTTGCTCGTGATAAAAAGAGTAGCCTCCACCATAGGCGCGCATTCCCTGATTCGACATTTCCAGAATGGAATCCATCGACTCCAAAATCTCGCGATCATGACTGATAACCAAGATATTCCCATCAAAACCTTGAACAAATTCTGTGATTCGACGTTTGGCTTCTCGGTCTAAGTTGTTTGTTGGTTCATCCAAAATCAGTAATCCCGAATTAATCGCAAGGGCTTTGGCAATTCGCACGCGCGTCCACTCACCACCGCTTAATTGCTGAAGTGTTCGATCAAAGGGAATATCTCCCAGGAGACTTTCTTGAGTGACCGCATCTAGCTGCGAGGATTCCCAGATATCCACCAAGAATTCCCCGACGGTTTGGACCGGCCGTTCTTCGATTTGTCGCAAGTAAGTAACTGGATGACTAGCATGGATCTCACCTTCCGTCGCAGGGATTTCTCCCGACAGAATCTTTGCCAAAGTGGATTTTCCGATACCGTTCGGCCCCAAGAGCCCATAACGACCCGATCCAACAGTAAAACTTAAGGACGAAAACAAGCGCAGCCCATTGCTGAACTCAAAGCCGACCTTGTGGGCCGTCATTTGAAATATTTGATTGTGCATAAATGAAATATCCGTCTGCGAACCTGAGTGGTTCTAAAAGAGTTATTAAAAAAAGAATAACGACGGATTTATTTTCTCATAGACGCCAAGGTTTGCGCCCTGGCCAAAGCAGTATAGCAAAGCCCCCCACGATATGCTAGTATCTGCGCCATGAAAAAGCTTTTGATCATCCAGCACGAATTGGATGGGCCTCCAGGTACTACCTTGGACTGGGCGTCTCAAAATAACTACGCCGTTGAGCTCTGGTCACCTTATCTGGGTGAACCAGCGCCGACTCGTTTAGACTACGATGGGGCAGTGATCTGCGGTGGCAGCATGGACACCTTCGAGGAAGAAAAGTTCCCGTGGTTGCGCGCCGAAAAAAAACTGATTCGTGATTTGATCGATAACAATGTGAAGATCTTTGGGCTGTGCCTGGGTTCTCAATTGATTGCTGACATCATGGGTGGCAAAGTCCATATTCATGACCCAGGTTGGGAAATTGGTTTCGTTCCTGTGGAAACAACGGATGGCGAAACTATTCAGGCTTTCCACTGGCATCACTGCACTTTTGATTTACCGCCTGGGGCAGAACTTTTCGCTACAAACAGTTTCTGCAAAAATCAGGGTTATAAAATCGGGAAGAACATCGTCGCCACTCAATTCCATCCAGAAACGACTGAGGATTGGATTAGAGAGTGCGCAGATGAGGTAGGTACCTCTCACAAAGGGATCGTGCAAAATCGCACTGAGATGCTGGCTTCGCTCCCTTTACAAAAGCCCCTTAAAGAGTGGTACTTCCGTCAGCTGGATAAGCTCTTCAATTCTTAATTTCAAATTGTACAAATAAAAAAGGCCTGGGATCACCAGGCCTTTTTTATATTTTCATTCTGGCTACATGAAGATGCGTTCGCAGCGTAGCATGTAGTTACGTTGCTTACCTTGCTCTACCAGTTTCAGGAACTTTTGACCCGCTGGAAGAACCAAAGAATAACCTTTATTGCGATACATACCCCCCGCACTTGGCTTGCTGTTGTTCACAAGCTGAACGCCCGTTTCTCTGTGGAATTCCTTTTCAAACTCTTTAAAAAAGTCTACGCCCCATTGATTGTAAACAGCTTCTGACAGCCAAGAAGGTGCCGTATTGCCATGAAGAATACCAACGCTTACTGAAGTTGCTCCACGGATCAGGTTCGATTGTTCCCAAGCTTGGGTGATATCTGTTCTACCCACTTTATCAAAGAACTCTTGAGTCAAATAAGTATCGCCGTAGTCACGAAGAACGATTTTTCCCGTTGGACGTGACTTCTCGTCCAGCTCAACCAGGAAGTTTTGAGAGTGAGGCGAATCGTACGTCATACCTGTCAAAGCAAAGAACTCTGCCAAGGCGCGAGCCAATGGTTTGTTGTAGTGTTCGTTCCAATAGCTTGCAGGAGCGTTTGATCCGTTGAGCTTAGCCAGCTCACGACCTTTTTGCTCGTGCACGATTGAAAAGCCTGGCACATAAGTTTTACCCGAGTTCGTCAAAGTGTCATAAGAGCGAATGATCATACCCTGATCGATGACAACCTCACCTTTTGCATTACGAGTCTCGATACCAAAGGCCACCGGCTCATCCAGCAAAATGATGTTTTCAAGTTTAGGTTGGCTTTTCAATTGGTCATTCACAAAATCCGTCATCATCCGGATTTGCTTACCGTCGTCCCAGTCCTGATGTTTATCACGCCAGTGACCGCCGGTTTTATCAGTAGAACCTTTAAAGGAGAACTCAGCGTTCGTCACAGGGTCGACGATGATATAACTGCGCGATGCAGTCATGTATCCTTTATAATAGACTTTTTTAATGGGAGTGATGCCATTGTCTTTCAGGAAGTTCGCAATCTCCTGCCACCACTTTGTATCCTCAGGATTGATAATCCAACGCAGGTACTTCACACCATTTTCTTCGTGAATCAAAGAATTTACGAACTTCTCAGGTGCGCGTTCTGCGATATCTGCTTGAATCAAGCTAACGGGAATATCGTAGTGATAAACACTGACAGCTTGATCACTGCGAGTGGTAACCGCATTGGCTTTAGTTTCCAACGTCACAAGTTGTTGCAATTCCTTACTGATCGCATGCGAGAAAGACGCAAGGACCATATTGGAAATAAGGGCAAAGCTAAGCGCGCGGTTAAACTTCATAACGTGCATCTCCTGCGAATTAATTTAAATTCGCAGGAGATACTTCAAATAAAATACCAAGATTTGGCGGATTCAGGCGGATGTATATTGGATTTGAGGGCCTTAAAACCCAACAAAGAACAAAATACGGCAATCAGTGTTCAGGGCCTAAACACTGGATAACCTGCTCTATTTACTGACTTTTCCTAGAGGCTTCAGGGGCCCCACCTTCCCTACTTTTGAAGGAAGTGCATGCTGTATTTTTTCTGACATCCAAGGATCTATCGCAATGAGCTTTTCAAGGTTTAAACCGGTTTTAATACCCATCCCGTGAAACATATAGACGACATCTTCAGTAGCAACGTTACCCGTTGCACCCGGGGCATAAGGGCAACCACCCAAACCACCCAGGCTTGTATCAAAGACGCGAACACCCGTCTCATAAGCGGCAAGAATATTAGCCAGTGCCTGCCCGCGAGTGTCATGGAAGTGGCCTGCCAATTTTTTAACTGGAACGACCTTTTTGATTTTCTTAAAAAGCGATTGAACTTGCCCCACATTAGCCACACCAATAGTGTCGCCAATGGAAAGCTCATACACGCCAAGCTTATGCATTCTTTGCGCAAGCTTCACCACACGAGCTTCAGGAACTTTGCCTTCAAAGGGACAACCAAAGCACGTGGAAAGATAGCCGCGCACTTTGATTTTATGCTTTTTCGCCAATGCCATCACGGGCTCAAAACGTTTAAAGCTTTCATCGATGGAACAATTGATGTTTTTCAAAGAGAAAGATTCAGAACAGGCGGCAAAGATCGCAACTTCTTTAACACCACTGGCGATAGCGTCTTGCATACCGCGTTCATTTGGAACCAAAACAGAAAATTCAGTTTTCTTAGGAATCTGACCGGACTTTTGAAGGCCGAAAGCAAGGCTCACGACCTCTTTTGTTCCCGCCATTTGTGGAACCCACTGCGGAGAAACAAAGGCGCCGATTTCCACACGCTTTGTTCCAGCTTCAATCAGTCGGCGAGCAAATTCAACGCGTGTGTCGGCATCCAAAACGACTTTCTCGTTTTGCAGTCCATCTCGTAATCCCATTTCCACAATCGCAACTGAATTCTTAGGCATAAATTTTCTATTCAGCAGAAGGTTTGATTTTCACAAGTGCTTTACCCAAAGCCACTTGCTCGCCAACAGCACAAGAAATGCTTTCAACAGTTCCCGCGATATCGCACTTAAGAGTGTACTCCATTTTCATCGCTTCCATCACCAAAACTGCCTGTCCGGCCTTCACTTCCGCACCGGCTTGAACCAGGATTTTTGTAACTTTACCTGGCATCGGAGACATCACAGTGTCAGAGGAGCCACCAGCCCCTGCTTTCTTACGTGACTTTCGTCCTGTCCCTGCATCCATTGTGAAAGTGCGACCGTTTGCGTGAACCCACAAATTCCCAGCAAGCAATTGCGCTTGAGCTTTGTGATCCACTCCGTTGATGCGTACTTTGACTTCCATTAGATACCTCTCCAGTAAGTCATCCATGGGGATGCACTAGCCGATGCTGTTGCACCCGCATGCTGAGTTCCGCGAGCTTGAGCCAAGGCTGCGGCTGCGATTTTCTTTTCCACTTCCGTTAGCTCAGGTTCTTTAATCGGATCAGCGAAATAAGTTTCGATGAATCTTGTTGTCATCGTGCCCATCACAAACTCTTTGTGGGACAAGATCTCGATCAAATAAGGAATGTTAGTGTGAACGCCGAAAACCACAGAGTCCTTAAGCACACGGATCATTTTTTGAATCGCGCGCTGGCGATTTTCATCCCATACGATCACTTTCGCTATCATCGGATCGTAATACGGTGTGATGGTATCACCAGAATCAAAACCATATTCATAACGACGACCTGGGCCCTCTGGCCATTCCACATGACCCAACAAGCCTGTGCTCGGAACTCCGCCTAGGAATGGATTTTCAGCATAGATACGGCACTCGATTGAGTGACCACGAGGAACACGGATCATTTTTGGATCGTGGATGTATTCACCTTGCGCTGTCAGGATTTGCATTTTTACCAAATCCACACCCAACACTTCTTCAGTTACCGGATGTTCAACTTGCAAACGAGTGTTTACTTCAAGCAAATAGAATTCACCATCTTGCAAAAGGAACTCAACTGTTCCCGCCCCTTTATATTTACCCAAAGTTGCAATCGCGCACGCAGCCTCGCCCATACGACGACGAAGTTCTTCCGTCAAAGAAGGCGAAGTCGCCTCTTCGATAATTTTTTGGTGACGACGTTGAACAGAACACTCACGGTCAAAGAAATGCACAACATTTCCTGTCGCGTCTCCGAAGATTTGGAATTCAATGTGTTTGGCGCGATCCAGGTATTTTTCCAGGAAAACTTTTGGCGAACCAAAAGCAGATTGAGCTTCACGTTGTGCCGATTCAATCAACTCTGCCGCTTCAGCAGAAGATTTGATCAATTTCATACCACGGCCACCACCACCGGCAGCGGCTTTAACGATCACTGGATAACCGATACGTTCCGCTTCCGTGATCAAGTTTGCAACTTGTTGGTTCTCGCCTTGATAACCTGGCACCAAAGGCAGGCCAGCTTTTTTCGCAAGTTCTTTACAGTGAACTTTATCGCCTAAAGAGCGAATCGCTTCCGCGGAAGGACCGATAAACGTTAAACCCGCGTTACTCACTGCCTCAGCAAAGTCAGCATTTTCTGACAAGAAACCAAAGCCGGGATGAATCGCTTGCGCACCACCAGCCAAGGCTCCATTGATATTCGCTTCGATGTTCAGATAACTCTCAGCGGTTGCTGCAGGACCAATACAGATGGTTTTAGTCGCCATTCTGTAAGCTCGAGAATTGATGTCCGCTTCTGAGTGTAAAAGAACCGTTTCGATTCCCAACTCTTCGCAAGCTTTGATAATACGAACCGCGACTTCTCCGCGATTAGCGATAGCGATACGAGTGAATTTTCCAGGCATTTTTGTCATGGTGCAAAAGCTCCAATTTAAGAGCTTTATCTATATCGACGAATCTGGCTTAAAGCAACGAAAAGACGGCGTTTTCGGAGTCCCAAAGGCCTTTGCTGTATTAAAACTAGAGCCTAAACATCCGTCGGGACATTCGCCGTGCGCGACATCAACGAACTACCGCAAGATGCAACCATGACGCATAAAATAGCCACCATTTGCGTCTTGGTAAGACGTTCGCTTAAAAAAATGTACCCCATGAGGGCGGCCACGGCGGGTTCAAGACTCATCAGAACACCGAACGTCTTTGACGGAATACGCCTTAGTGCGATCATTTCTAATGAATAGGGAATCGCCCCCGACAATACGGCCATCGCGACAATCATCATCCACATATGACCTGTGTATTCCGCCGGATGCAAATGCGAGAGCGCTGGAATCGTAACCGTTAAAGCGGCAACAGTCATTCCCATAGCGGTCGCCGTGCCCCCGGGGATTTTTGCACCGACTTTTTTGGCAAGAATAATATAGAACCCCCAGAATGCACCAGCCACTAATGCCAGAACAACTCCAGTCAGATCAATGCTTTTAGCAAAGTCTGAATGCGGAAGAACCAAAATGATTCCTGCTGCAGCTAGTACTACCCACACAATATCCAAAGCGCGCTTAGATCCAAGAATTGCAACTGCCAAGGGACCGGTAAACTCCAAGGCGACCGCAACACCCAATGGAATGCGCTCAATTGACAGATAGAAAGTCATATTCATGCACGCCAGACAGATACCGTAAATCGCAACAATACCCAAAGTACTGCGAGAATACTTTTGTCTCCAAGGACGATAGATCACGAGTAAAATAAACGCGGAAATACTGGCGCGCCAAAATGTAGCGGCTTGAGGCCCTAAGAGTGGAAATAATTGCTTTGCGAAACTAGCGCCACCTTGTACAGAAAAAATGGCAATCAGAACACAAAGAAGGGCTACTAACTTCTCCAAGACGGTTCACGCTTTTCCAGGAAAGACTTCAAACCTTCCTGGCCTTCATCGCTGGCGCGACGTTCAGCAATTAAATGAGTTGTGCGATCACGCTGTTGTTCCCAAGTCATGTTAGCAATATCGTTCAAAAGTTTTTTAGTTTCGCGAACAGCTTCAGGCCCACCTTGTTTGTAGTTCGCTAGAACCTTTTGCAAAACATTGTGACCTTCGCCCGCTGGGCAAACATCTGTCACCAGACCAGCTTGTTGCGCCACTTGCGGATTGAATACCGCTCCAGAAAGCATCAAAGGACGAACTTTACCGGCCACAGCTTTTCTTTGAACAAACGCACTGATAACTGCCGGAGCAATTCCCAACTTCACTTCACTGAAACAAAATTGAGTGCCCTCTTCAGCGATAACTTCGTCACAAACAGCGACCAAACCCAGGGCACCACCAAAAGCGGCGCCATGAATTAAACCAATCACGGGCAAAGAGCATTTAGCGATAGTTTCAAACATGCTGAAAAGGCGCAAAGAATCTTCACGGTTTTGGTGGTAGGAGAAATTCACCATTTCTCTCATCCAATTCAAATCCGCCCCGGCGCAAAAGGATTTACCCTCCCCTTGCAAAACGATGGCGCGAAGATCCGTACGATTTGCCAACTGATGAAATGTCTCTGTGATTTCAGAAATCATTTCCGGATTAAAGGCATTGCGCACATCTGGCCTATTCAATTTCACATAGGCCACGTGATCCATCTCAACCGTGTTAATAAAAGTCATGAAGCAGTCCTACATTCTAAATACGCCTTGAGATTTTTCACCCCAAGACTTGTTAAGGCTGGCAGCGATACCCAAACCCAAAACTTTGCGAGTATCTGCAGGATCGATGATGCCATCATCCCATAAACGAGCCGATGAGTAATATGCAGAGCTTTCGTGTTCATACTTTTCAAGCGTTGGACGCTTGAACTCTGCTTGTTCTTCAGTTCCCATCGTTTGGCCTTTAGCAGCCATTTGATCGAGCTTCACCGTCAACAAAACGTTGGCAGCTTGCTCGCCACCCATCACGCTGATCTTGGCATTCGGCCACATCCACAATTGACGAGGCTGATAAGCACGACCGCACATACCATAGTTTCCAGCGCCATAAGATCCACCGATCACCACTGTGAATTTTGGAACGTGAGCATTGGAAACCGCCATCACCATTTTAGCACCGTGTTTCGCAATACCTTCGTTTTCATATTTTTTACCAACCATGAAACCTGTGATGTTTTGCAAGAAGATCAATGGAACTTCACGCTGCTCACAAAGTTCAATAAAGTGAGCCGCTTTCATCGCGCTTTCGCTGAACAATACTCCGTTATTCGCGATGATACCGACTGGCATTCCGTAAATGTGTGCAAAACCAGTTACCAAAGTTTTGCCGTACAAAGCTTTGAACTCATGGAATCTGGAACCATCTACGATGCGCGCGATAATTTCACGAACATCAAATGGTACGCGGCTGTCTTTTGGAATCACGCCGTAAATTTCTTTTGCATCAAACATCGGTTCTTCAGATGGCAAGATCTGCATGGTCACGGTTTTCTTGTGATTCAAATGCGCCACGATAGAACGAGTGATCTCCACCGCGTGTCCATCGTCTTCAGCAAAGTGATCCGTTACACCTGAATTTTCACAGTGAACGTGAGCGCCACCCAATTCCTGAGCGTCAACCACTTCACCAGTTGCGGCTTTAACCAATGGAGGACCACCCAAAAAGATGGTGCCGTTTTCTTTAACGATAACAGTTTCATCACTCATCGCGGGAACGTAAGCCCCACCCGCAGTACAAGAACCCATGACAACTGCGATCTGAGGAATACCTGCCGCAGACATGCGTGCTTGATTATAGAAAATACGCCCGAAATGATCACGATCCGGGAAAACGTCGGCTTGCATAGGAAGGAATGCGCCACCAGAATCCACCAGGTAAATACAAGGCAAACCATTTTCAAAAGCGATCTCTTGGGCGCGTAAATGTTTTTTCACGGTCATCGGGAAGTAAGTCCCACCTTTTACAGTGGCATCATTCGCAACGATCACACATTCAGTTCCATGAATCACACCGATACCTGTAACAACACCGGCACCAGGAGCCTGGCCTTCGTACATATCCCACGCAGCCAAAGTTGAAAACTCCAGGAAAGCGGTTCCGCCATCAACCAAGGCTTCAATGCGCTCACGCGCTGTCATTTTGCCGCGGGCTTTATGTTTCTTGGTGGCATCAGCACCACCGCCCTGTTTTACCAGTTCAACTCTTTCTCGCCATTCGCCGACGACTTTTAACATCGCATCGCGATTGGCTTTGAAATCAGAGGAATTTGCATCAATGTGACTATCAAGAATTTCCATAGAACCTTTACTCCGCCGAATTACCGAGCGCTGGAGTGTGTTTTAACTTTAACTGCATTTGCACAGAACCCACGGCCTGATCGTTATCATCAAAAATCTGCACGTCAGCCGATGAAGTGGCTTCGCGGCGATCCCTAAGATCTGCCAAGACCACTTCGCGGGTATTTTCCGCCAATTCCATTCGCAATCTGCAGTCACTTGTTTGCACTTTAAAAAACTCAGATTCAATTCGCGTAACAGCAATCTCGAAATTTCCCATGGGAGCATGGCGCATCCACAGAATTTTTGCGGCCTCGATGGCAGCGCTTAAAATGGCACCCTCGTGCAGCTGCCCGATTTCATTCATATTGCGAGTGCGAGCCGGAATCACGACTTCGATTTGCGTATCCTTAAGGCGAGAAATACGTAGACCCATCCCTGCAGAAAAAGGTCTAACGATATCAAGCGCATAACCCAGCGCAGCATGCGACACCTTCGGAGAAACCTCTTCCAAAAGAGCGGCCAGGTCAGCGGCATTCAGGCGAATTCCACGGTCTTCCAATTGAGTTTTAAGTCCGTCTTTAGCCTGCTGCAGCTGCTGACGCAGGTTTTGTTCAAGCTCAATTCCCTTAGACATTAAGATTGTCAGCCATTGTTGGTTCATGAGATATCCTTTTCCCTACGAGTATTGAAAAATCTACGATATCATGCTCCGATAAAGACACGAATTTTTCAAAAGGAATCGGGATGAAAAAAATTGTAAGCCTAGTCGTTTTCGTTGCTGCTTTGGTTTGGACTTGGAACGTGATTCACACAAATGAAGCTATCGGCTTCGAGACGCACGCTGGCATCCAAACAAAATTAGCTGAGTTGATCAAAGCTACTTTGACTGCAAAAAAACCAAACGCGAAAGATTTGAGAATCGAAAAGCTTTGGACTGAATCAATGAACGACAACAAAGTTCGCGCTGTGTTCGCATACAAATTCAGTGAAACAAGCGAAGGTGGCGAAGCTTTGGAACAAATCATCGAGGGCGAAGCTGTTCTTCACCGCGAACCTACCGAAGACAAAACAGACAAATGGACTTTACAGTCAGTTAAAACAACGAACGATATCGTGGTTTTCTCTGAAGGCTCCACGGTAACTCCTGACACCGCAACACCTGCTGAAGGCACTCCGGCGGCAACGCCTGCGACGACCCCAGCCCCTGAACACCACTAATGGCCATTCCTAATCACTTTGTTCAAATTGATGAAGAGGGATTTTGTGTTAGCCGCGAAATGCGCATTCAAGATCCCAACTCTGGCCGGGAAATCCTGGAAAACCTAAAACTTCATCAAGGTGGAACATTGTTGAGCACCTTCGGCGACACTCCCGTGATCGTCGAAGCCTTCGATGAACCTCTGATCGCCTTGCAAATCGATAAAAACGACTCTCACTGGTCTATTCGTTGTCCCTACGACACTGAGTTTTCATTCTCATTGGACAGCTTGTCTGTGGACGAGTGGGATCGCTTTCATGGATATACAAGGGACCACATTCCTTTCGTCATGTCTCGCAAGGCCCAAGCTGCTTTCTTTAACATGGTTGATGAATTCGATGATGATTCAGTCACGGCTGATGGCAAAACTTACGAAGTCCCGCCTTATTGGAATTCTGAAACGGACGTAGAAAAAGAATCCTTCTGGAGCCAGATCTACAAACGCGAAGAAAATCCAGGCTGGAATTTAGGCGAGCCCGCAGAAGCCTTAAAAGACATGTTTCAGCGTCTAAAAATCTCTCGCTCCCGCATTCTGGTTTTAGGTTGCGGCGAGGGGCATGATGCTGCATTTTTTGCGCAAGCAGGACATGTGGTGACCGCGGTGGATATTTCCCCGGTTGCCCTTGAAAGAGCTAAAAAACTCTATGGTCACATGGAGAACCTGACTTTCGTTGAAGCCGATTTATTCAACCTTCCTCGCAGTTACGATGCGGCATTTGATATCGTGTTCGAACACACTTGTTATTGCGCCATCAATCCAGAACTGCGCCAGGATTTGGTGAAGGTTTGGAATCGTGTTCTGGCCGAGGGCGGTCACTTGATGGGTGTTTTCTTTGCGATGGAAAAGCGTCAGGGTCCGCCATTTGGTGGCAGCGAATGGGAACTTCGCCAACGAGTAAAAAACAACTACATCCCAATCTTCTGGGGCCGCTGGCAAGCTTCGCTTCCGAATCGCCAAGGCAAAGAATTCTTCGTTTACGCAAAAAAGAAATAGTTCTTAGTTAAAGAGGTCGTCTATGCATATTGAATTCACTCAAGCTGATGATAGTCACGTTGAAGACTTGGTTGAGCTCGTTAACTCTGCATATCGCGGAGACAGCTCCAAACAAGGTTGGACAACGGAAGCCGATCTTTTAGATGGGCAGCGTGTGGATGCAGAAGGAATTTTAGCCGACATCGAGCGCGATGGCTCCGTGATCTTGATTGCTGAAGACGACGATACCGGCCAACTTCTGGGCTGCGTGCATTTGGAAAATCAAAACGGAAAATGTTATCTAGGCATGCTGACGGTAGCCCCGACCTTGCAAAACAAAGGCATCGGAAAAATGCTCATCAAAGAAAGTGAAGCTTTCGCCCACTTCTGGGGATGCACGCACCTTTATATGACGGTGATATCGGTTCGTTCTGAACTGATCAAATTCTATGAAAAAGAAGGTTTCCGTCAAACGGGCGAAAAGAAACCATTCCCCTATGGTGACGAACGCTTCGGCAAGCCCAAAGTCGACAACCTCGAATTCGTGGTCCTCGAAAGAAAACTTTAGGTGCGAGGTCCTCTTTCTGTGTACGGTGCTCCATTTTATTTAGCCGTGCATGAATTGCATAATAACTTCTCTTCTATGTATTAAAAGTTTTCCTCGTTTGGTCCTATCTTTTAGGCAATCGAGGTGCTTATGTTTTCAAAAATTGTTGTTGCAGCGGTTTTGACTCTTACGGCGCCTTTGGCGTTCGCTGATCACATGGGCCCAAATGGCGATAAATTCTATGACGAAGCCGCCCACTTCACCAACGCCTGCTCACAAGGTCCGTGCAAAGCGCCTTACTCTGCCATGTTGGTTTACAGCCAAAATCCAAGATTAAACAAACTAAGTCCTCAACAAACAGACATGCTTCGTGCTGTTGCAAACTATCAAGCGCAAATCTGGGGCGACACTATTCTGGAAGGTGACTTCCATTCTGCAGGCCGTACACGTTTGGATTCAGCTGTGGTGTACTTTAAAGGTGATCGTGTCGCAGGCTTTAAAATCCGCTACTCCGAAAAAGCGTGGAATACTTCAGAGTGCGCATTTGATGGCAGCAAGGATTCCCTGAAAGGCTGCAAAGAAGGTCGCATTAGCGAGGAAAGTTACGTTTCCCCTGATTTCCAAACTTTCTTTACTGACGAGGATCGCCAAGCTGGCTTCTCTTTAGGCTTGAACTAGTCTATGATCGCCGAATGGCGATAGTAATTGAAACTCAAGATCTGACCCGTGTTTATAAAAGCTACCAAAAGCCCGAGGGATTTACGAATTCCTTGAAAGGTTTTTTTAATCGAAAATATCAGGAAAAAGTAGCTTTAAACAAAACCACTCTTCAAATTGAATCTGGCCAAATTGTGGGATTAGTCGGAGCCAACGGCGCTGGCAAAACGACTTTGCTAAAAATGCTTTCGGGCCTAGTCACTCCGACAGGTGGAGAAGCCAGTGTCCTGGGATATCGCCCCTGGGAAAGAAAAAATGAATTCCTTCGCCAGATTAGTATTCTTTTAGGTCAGAAAAATCAGCTGTGGTGGGATATCTCCCCGGCTGATTCCTATGCATTGCTGGCACGTATCTATGACCTGGATCCCGCAGCGGCCCGCAAACGTGTCGCTCACTTGGCAGAGATGCTTCAGTGCACGCATGTTCTGCACACGCAGCTTCGCCGCTTGTCTTTAGGCGAGCGTATGAAGATGGAGATCATCGGCGCCCTTTTACATGAGCCCCAGATTTTATTCCTGGATGAACCGACAATCGGTTTGGATATCGTGGCCCAAGAAACGATTCGCGAATTCCTGGATCAATACGTGAAAGAAAAATCTCCGACGATTATTCTTACCAGTCACTATATGGATGATATCGCGCAACTTGCTGACAAATTACTTCTGATCAGCAAAGGCAATATCGTGTACCAAGGCAGCGTGGAAGAATTCGTTGCTAAATCCAATCAAGAACTAGCTCAAAATGAAGAGGTCGATTTTGAAGAAGTCATTCGCCGTTTTTTGGAAACGGAATCTCGCGTTCGCTAAGCTCGCGATTGTTTCCAATCTCGAGTACAGGCTGAATTATTTCGTCGACGCTGTTTTGCAGCCGGCGCTGACCACAGGAATTGAAATCCTGTTGTGGGTGGCTGTATTCCGTGGCGCTGCCACTGCGGAAATCGCAGGATTCAGTCGCGAATACTATCTAGCCTATGCTTTGTGGGGCGCTTTCTTTGCGCGTATTTGCACCAGCTGGATGTATGAGTTCCGCATGATTCAAGAAATTGATTCGGGCAGCATCAACGCGATTTTAACTCGTCCGATGACTTACTATGAATATTATTTCTCGCAGTTGATGGGATATAAATTCATTACGACGATCGTTTCCATGATCATTCCTATTTTGGCCGTCATTATCTTTGCATTGCCGACCAAGTTCGAACGCCTGCCGATGGCGTTTGCTTTGGAATTCTATTATTTGATCTTGGTTCATTCCATCAGCTTCGTGGTTGCAGCATGTGCATTTCATTTGAATAAAATCTATTCCTTCACGGGAGCTAAGAATTTAGCTCTGTGGCTGTTGACCGGCGAACTTTTCCCTCTGGATTTGATGCCTGAACCTGTTAAATCGATCGTTATAGCGCTTCCATTCAGCTCGGGCGTTTACGTACCGGTGGGTTACCTAACCGGTCGTTTGGAAATCGCATCTGTATATCAATCATTCATTTCAGTGACGATTGGTATTGTCGTGGTGAATATTGTTGGCGCCGTGATCTGGAAACGCGGACTGAACGCTTACACAGGAACGGGAGCCTAAGATGACAGTTATAAAAAAATACTGGTTCTTATATCTTTCCATGTTCCGCGCAAGCTTCATCGCCGATCTTGAATACCGCGTGAACTTCTTAACTAGAATCGTGACGGATATTTTCTGGTATATCGCTCAGATCGCAACCTTTGAAGTCTTATTCCTGCACACTCCCATGATCGGTGCTTGGAACCAAGCCCAAATGCGCGTCTTTCTGGGAGTGGTTTTCGTCGTCGATGCCTTGTACATGATTATCCTGTCGGAGAATTTGGATCAGTTCTCTGAAAAAGTCAGAAAAGGCGATCTGGATTTGCTCTTAGCAAAACCCGCGAATTCGCAATTCATGATCAGCATGCAAAAAGCCTGCACTCCTGCGATCGGCAACCTTGGGATTGCCACAACGTGGTTCGTGTATAGCTTACTTCAATTACCTGATTTTGAATGGCTGCGCTTGCTATGGTTGATTATCCTCATCCCATGCGGATTGATCGCATTGTATTCAATGCGCTTTATGATGGCGGCAACAGCAGTGATCTTCGCCCGCTCTGAAAACCTGCAGTTCATCTGGTATCAAATCTACAGATTAGGTATGCGTCCGGATTCGATTTATGTGCCCTGGTTAAAATGGATGCTATTAACAGCATTACCCGTGGGAGTGATCGCCAGCGTCCCCGCAAAAGCATTGCTAGAACCTCCCCCATACGAACTATTCGCGTGGGTCGTAGCCCTGTCAGTGATCTTAATCTACATCACCAACAAGTTCTGGAAATTCGCCCTAAAGTCCTACTCCAGCGCCAGCTCCTAAAAGGTGCCGTCGGCACCTAAATTCCGAGCTGCAACCAAGATAGAATTTTGTCGAAGATCTTCATGTGCAACGGCTTCGCAGGAAGCTCGTTGCGAGACTTCTGCGCGTAGTATTCAAATAGGTTTTTGAAGTAACCGTTGTACCAGCTGGATAGCAGGTGTTCTTTGTCATAGCGAAGACTTTTCCCCGCTGTCAGACGTTGGGGCTCAGTGACATACACGCGAAGCTTTCCGTCGACATCGTGATTGTGCATACGCGCGTACCATTTTTCGATAGAAACAGCTTTGCCAAAGAATGGATCAATAATCCACCAGCCGCCTTCAGAATTTTTCACAGCCGTAGCCACGTGGAAAGTCCAAACTGTATCACCAACTAGCGCTTTCATCTGACCTACAACGTACACCTTGCGAATAGAAGCGTTGTCCACTCCCATGCGTAAAGATTCCAAGTGCGAATTCATCGCACGACCAAAGCAAAAACCCAGGTGTCCACTGGGATCATATTTTTTTACATTCAACAGGCGAGTCACCGGATTGCGAGTCACTTCTTCATAAATATCTTTTGCTTCAGAAGCATTGATAGAATTCTTACGACCCGTGCCTGGATTTTCAGTGGAGATTTTCTGCATCTGCGAAAGGACTTCCGCGTTCAAAGCTGTCGCTTGTTCCGGAGTGACCTTCGCTTGATCTGCATAAAGATTTTCAGCCGCATAACGGGTCAAAGAATCATTCACAAGCTTCGCGCCCAACAACGACACACGCTCTGGCAAAGAAAAACCAGCAAGCTCAAGAATTCGATCCTTGCGAGCAATCTGCTCTTTCGTATAATTGTCACCAAATCCCGGAAGTGTTTCGTTCAAACCTTTTTCAGTACGCCCCAAAGCACGAGCAAATTGCAAAGCGGTCGCTTCTTGATCAGAGACCTTTCGATCCAAAAACAATTCCACTTCACGCTTTTGCAAAACATCGTGAGTCGACATAGCCATTAACAATTTAAAGAAATCTTTTTGCTCAACCAAGTTCAGCTCAGAACGCTGATTCACCACACGATCCACCAGATCCATCTGCGAATCCGTCAAAACACGATTAAATTCATTCTCAACCAAATCGCGAGTCGCCCCATAAACCGCCGAAGGCTCCAAACCAAAAACCGCCTCACAACGGCTTTGCCCATGAGCCAAGCTGACAAAAAACATAACTCCAAAAACAACAATGAAGCCGCGACCGAAAGACATGGGTTTTCTCCAATACCCCGTACCAAGCAATCCCAAGGCCAAAAAACCCGCCAACCCATTAGATTTAAAGGAAAATAACTGAACAAACCTTAAACAAAGTCCCAAAAAACGCGAGCAGCAAGCGAAAGCGAGCTGCAAGCCACGTCCCCCTGAACGGAGTCAAATCTTCGCGAAATAAGAACGAGCTAGAAAGCGCCAAATGCAAGGCGCGAGGAGGAAGGCGTACTACCTGTACGCCGACGACGAGCAACGCAGTCAGTTGGCGTTTTATAGCTCGTTCCGTCTAAGAAAGTGGGAGTCAGGTTTTGCTTTAAGCCGGATTCTGTCCATCTCACCTGGTCCCATAATTGTCCCGATGAAATTAGATGATCATTCCTCTAGGAGTGACATTACTGTCACCCTCAAGCGATCTTACCCGGTGGCTACGGACTGGCCGTCCTACTAATGCCACCCTATTTGATCTTGCTCCGCGCAGAGTTTGGCTGTTTTCACTCCGGCGGCTCCCCTGACCCTCCCGTTCCCGGTGTCAGGCTCAATGCCCCGGACATTCTCTCTGTTCCACTGTTCCTTACATTACTGTAGAGGGGCGTTACCCCTTGCGCTGCCATATGGAGTCCGGACTTTCCTCCCTAATATCAAGTATTTGAGTATTATTAGAGCGATCATCCGCAAAACCGAAGGGTTTTTTTAACACCCTCCAGCAAAATTCGCAAGAGGGTTTTCTTCGCCCCATATTTATTTTACTTTCATCTCACTGACTACAAAAGGAATTTTATATGAAGATCTTCGCATCTCTTATCGTCTCTGCTTTGACCCTGGCTTCGACTACACCTGCGTTCGCAAGTGAAGGTCATACTGGTCCTAACCACCATACTAAAGAAGAACTTGGCCAAAAAATGAACGAGTTGTTTCCTGAGAAACAAATGAAAGTTGAATCTCAAACAATTCCCGCAAAACCTGAGCTTGCAAGTCCCGAGTACTTTGCAGCAGTTAAAGGTGATTCCGTTACTTTGAAATGGAAAGAAGCAAAAGATGCACAAGAATACCACGTGCAAGTTGCGACTGATGCAAATTTCAAATGGTTGGTTGCTGATGACCAACACGTCAAAGCTACAACATTCGATGTTTCTAAACTTGAGGCTGGAAAACACTATTTCTGGCGTGTGGCATCTGTCAGACCAGACAACTGGAAAACATTCCGCAAATCCTATTTTGCGACTTCTATGTTCGAAACTCCAGACGCTGCTACAGCTGCACCTGCAAAATAGCAATCTCTGACGAATCAAGTTCGTCGTCTAAATAGGCCCTCATATACTTTCTTTTATGAGGGCTCTTTACTGGTTCCGCAACGATCTCCGATTACATGACAACGAAGCACTGACGTGGCTCTGCCAAAATGCGCAGCATGCTTTGTTCGTGTATTCCTATCCCTTGAATTTCAGCAGAGCTGGAAAATTTCGGCGCAAGTTTTTATTAGAGACATTGGCCAATCTGCAAAAAGAGCTGGAGGATCGAGGTCATAAATTAGTGATCACCTATTCTCACCCGGAAGAAGTTCTCCCCCATTTGATTCACAAATATAAAATCGACACTTTGGTTTACACTGAAGAATACACACCCGAAGAACTGCGTGAAGAAAAACTGGTCACCTCACGCATAGTTCTTGATCGCATTATGCCTTTCGACCAAAGAACACTTTTAAAAAAATCTGCCCTGCCATTTCCATTGTTGAATTTACCGAATAATTTGGCGGAGTTTCAGGTGCTTTTAAGCAAGAAACATCCAGAAAAAGTTTTGCCCATTCCTTTGGTGTGGCCCGATCCCATTAGGGCCGACGAATTTGAATTGGACTTAAATCGCGAGCTTCGCATGTTCATCACGCCCTCGCGATTTATTGGCGGAGAATTGCAAGCCCTGACTCGACTAAAAGAATTTATCTGGGACAAGGATCTACTTCGTAGCTTTAAGGATGGATACTCAGAGCTGGTGCACTTTGATGACAGTTCAAAATTTTCTCCGTGGCTTTCCAACGGCAGCCTTTCACCTCGAGTGATATATTGGGAAGTGAAAAATTACGAGCGCGAACGAGCGGCCAACGATTCAACAAACTGGATGATGATGGATTTACTTCGTCGCGATTATTTTAAATACTATGCGCTTAAACTTGGACCCTTTTTGTTTCAGGCAGATACCAATCCCACTCATCAGCCATTGGTGGATGATCGTCTTCAACAAGAGCTTTTCAAAAGTTGGAAGTTGGGATCAACAGGAAAAGATCCCATCGACGGAAGCATGAAAGAGCTTAATGAAACAGGCTTTATCTCTTACCGCGGCCGCCAGGATGTTGCGAACTTCCTGACCGAAAACCTGAGCCTGGATTGGCGTTGGGGCGCACGGTATTTCGAAGAAATGTTGATCGATTATGATGCCGCCAGCAACTGGGGAAACTGGAACTATATTGTGGGAGTCAGCGAAGTCACCTCCCCTTCAAAAAATCACGGAGGATTCTATGAGCAACCCGGAATTTGAGAGCTTTGATAACGCCGAGATAGAACAATTCTTTCAATGTCCCTACTGCCGAACAGCTATATCAATGTTGGTTGATATTTCAGAGCCAGGGCGTCAAACATACGTTGAAGACTGTGAAGTCTGCTGTAAGCCGATTCAAATCACTTACTCCGCTGATCAAGGTCGCTTAGTGGATTTTTCGGCTCATCGGATCTAAACAACGTAATTACAAAACTTTAATTCCCAGGGCCTTTTGTAATTTTATTTAAATGCGTTTCTACAGATAGACTAATCACATGAACAAGTCCGCGTACGAGGCTCTTGTAAATTCCCATGCTCTGATTGAGTTCGATCCCCAAGGAAAAATTCTTTGGGCCAATCGCAACTTTCTGAATCTCGTGGGATATGAGCTGAGCGAGATACACGGGAAACATCACTCCATTTTTCTTCCTGCCTACGAACTTCACGAAAAAGAATACAGCGAATTGTGGGACACTTTGCGTGCCGGGAATCCCCAAGTGGGCGAGTTCAAACGCCTGGCCAAAAACGGCAGTGAAATCTGGGTTCATTGCTCTTACACGCCCGTTAAAAACGACAGCGGCGATGTGATCAAAATTCTGAGTATGGCCTTTGATATCACTGAAAAAAGAAATCTGGCTGAAAACCTAGAGAGAAAAAATCAGGAACTTCTGTCGACGGCAGCGAAAGCCCGTGCGGCGACTTATGCAAAATCGGTGTTTCTGGCGAATATGAGCCATGAAATTCGCACGCCGCTGAATTCGATCATTGGGATCACTGACACTTTAGCAGAAACTCCCCTGGATGGTCAGCAAACTTCATTCGTCGAAATTTTGCAAAGAGCGAACTATCAGCTTATGACAATCATCAACGACGTTTTGGATTTATCCAAAGTGGAAGCTGGCGAGATCATTTTGCACATGCTGCCTTTCAGTTTGCAAAGAATGATCGACGATATTTTGTCGATCCTTGAATTCCGAGCGAAAGAAAAGGGTTTGCAACTTAAAGTCTCAGTCGCACCCGAGGTTCAGGAATACTATATCGGTGATTCCGATCGTCTGCGCCAAGTGCTGATCAATCTTTTAAATAACGCGATCAAATTTACTCATGCCGGCACAATTACTTTGAATGTTTCGGTGAACAACACACCGCGGTCGGGTAATTTATTATTTGCTGTTTCCGATACGGGCATTGGCGTCTCGAAGCAAAAATTCAAAGATATCTTCCGTCCCTTTACTCAAGCGGATGCGACGACGACCCGTCGTTACGGCGGAACAGGTTTGGGACTTTCGATTTCCCAAAAAATTGTCAGTCTTATGGGCGGAGTGATCTGGCTTGAAAGTGAAACGAATGTGGGAAGTACTTTTTACTTCACAGCTTCGATGCCTGCGACGACAGAGCGAAAAACCAGCATGCACAATCCGCTACAGGGACGCTATCAGCTGAATGACATCAGTCACTTCATCGAAGACGAGCGACTGCGCGTCCTTGTTGTAGATGACGTTGATGACAATCGGAATCTTCTGGGAATTTATCTGCAAAAGACAGCTCATCACATCACTTATGCTGAAAGCGGCACCGAGGCAGTTTCACTCGTTGAAAAAGGTCAATTCGATGTGATCTTTATGGATGTGCAAATGCCAGGGATGGACGGACATGAGGCCACCATGCGCATTCGCGAAATCGAACGCGAACAAAACCGTCGACCTGCGCGCATCTTTGCTTGTACTGCCAATGCCTTTGCTGAAGACATCGAAAGAAGTATGAGTGCTGGTTGCGACATGCATCTTTCGAAACCAATTCGGAAAGACACGCTGATTAAAGCAATTAATTCCTGCTTTGCTATGACGGAAGCTGTTGGTTAAGGCCCAAGCGATCTAAAACTGTCTGCGAAGACAATCCACCGGATTCTTCCACAGAATAATACACTTTTATATTCGCGGAAGTTTCCATCCACTCATAAATCATTCCTGCGCACATTTTGCAGGGTTTATGCGTGCTGTACAAAACAGAACCTGAGGGAATTTTACCGCCATGTTCACGGTAATATCTGTGAATTAAATTTACTTCCGCATGCAGAGTTTTATTTTTGGAGTTGGAATTCACACCGTAACTTAAAACCTCGCCATCCTTTGAAACCAAAAGAGCCGCAATACAACGATCATGATCGTGCAACACCTCTCCACGAGGAACTTGCTTAGAAAGAGCGTGGGCTGCTTTCAGCAACTCTTGGTTCGTTGAGGCTTTTTCGTTTCGCAACCATTCGTTCAGCTTTGCCAAAGGCATTTTATTTTCTGCATTCAAGTGCGTGACGGTACTAAGTACCTCCGCCGCAGAATCAATTTCAATAAACTCTAAGGACTCTTGAAAGTGTGTATCTTGCTCTGGAATGATTTCTCCAGAAGCTCTTTTAGCGACGACCTTGATCATGCCTTTGCACATTTCTGTTAGCGGAGCGGTCGTGAAAATACGCTGGCGCAGAATAAAAAAGCTGTGGTCCACGTGACGGTCAAAAAGGCCCTGCAGCAACTTGACAACCGCAGAAGATGGAGCGACAGAACCTTTCGGGAAATGGGAAAAATAAACTTTGCCTCTAAACTCCACAAAGGCGACCTGAAAGGTGTCCTTATTGAGTAAAAATGCTAGGTGACGGGCTCTTTTTTCGGCGCTCATTCAAGAATTGATACCATATCAGATTATTTTTGTCTAAAACCGCCGTATGCAGATGATCAAAAACCGCCTTGAAAAGAACTACAAGAAACTAAAATCCTGGGCCGAGCGCGCAGGTATTCAGGCGTATCGCCTTTATGATCGCGACATCCCGGAATATCCGTTCATCGTGGATATCTATGGAGAGCATTTTTTGATCTACGATAAGGGCGACAGCCGCGACGTCGAAAAGAACCATCTTCCTCACGTCGTCGAAGCTTTGCAGGCTCTTTTCAAAGCTGATGAGTCCAAGATCGTGATTAAAAAACGCGAGCGCCAAGAGGGCCTTAAGCAATACGAAAAATTGGATCAAAAAGATCAAACATTCACGGTGAAAGAGTCTCAAGCGACTTTCAAAGTTAACTTGTATGACTACCTGGATACGGGCTTGTTCTTAGATCACCGTCCCATGCGCCAAAAGATCTTTAAAACTGTAAACGGCAAAAAATTCTTGAACCTTTTCTGCTATACGGGCTCGGTCAGCGTTTTCGCGGCTTTGGCGGGAGCAAAAACCACCTCCGTCGACATGTCTCAGACTTATCTGGCCTGGGCTCAAGAGAACTTCGCGCTTAATAATATCCCTGCTGACCAACACAGCTTCATCAATGCCAACGTGCTTGAGTGGTTGGACCGAAACCAGGGAAAACCGGCTTTTGACGTGATTTTTCTGGATCCTCCGACTTTTTCGAACTCTAAAAAAATGACCGATAGCTTTGATGTCGAACGCGACCAGGAATTGCTGGTGAACGAGTGTATGAGCATGCTGGAACCAGGCGGAGTTTTGTATTTCTCGAACAATAAACGCAAATTTCACCTGTCACCTGCAATTAAAGAGCAGTACAAGGTTCGCGACATCACCGAGGAAAGCATCCCTCAGGATTTCCACGACAAGAAGATCCACGTCTGCTTCGAAATCCGCGCACTTTAGTGTTTTCACTTAATTTTTTGATTTTCGCCCTGGGGGCAGATTTGTCTTGCCCCCAACCCCAAAAGGTCCTATTTACCCTTTAAATTTTAAGCACAATTTTAAACTTTGGAGGGCACGGAATTGAATGCTTTAGGTCGCCATATTTTGGTTGAGTTCAGCGGATGTAACGCTGAGGTGTTAAACGACGTTTCTATCATCGAAAGAAGTATGATTGAGGCGGCACAAATCGCAGGTGCTACTGTGATCAACTCGACATTCCACCACTTTTCTCCGTGGGGAGTGAGCGGTGTGGTTGTTATCCAGGAAAGCCATTTGGCAATCCATACGTGGCCGGAATACAGATACGCAGCTGTGGATCTTTTCACATGCGGCGAAACTGTTGATCCTTGGGTTTCTTTTGAACACCTGAAAAAAGCATTCCAGGCAAATTACTCTGCGATCGAAATGAATCGTGGTTCTTTGCACGTGATCCAAAAAACAGACTTCAAACCAAAAACGATGCGCGAAAAGCCTTCTTTCGATTTGTCGAAAGGCGTGCAGATCGAACGCAATGTTTGGTTCACTGACAAAGACGAAAACCAAGCTTTGTCTTTGCGCTACACCGGCGAAGTTTTGTTTGATGAAACAAATCCGTTCCAACGCGTTCGCGTTTTGGATTCTTACTCTCACGGAAAATTCCTGGCGATCAATAACATGGTTATGTGTTCTGAGCGCGATGAATTCCATTACCACGAGATGATCACTCATCCAGTGATGCAAACTCACGGTAAAGCTAAAAACGTTCTGGTTATCGGTGGTGGTGACGGCGGAACGATTCGTGAACTTTTCAAATATGACGTTGATAAAGTAACGATGGTTGAAATCGACGAAGCGGTTGTTCGTGCTTCCAAACTTCATTTGCCAAAAATCGCTTCTGAATTCGGCAACCCGAAATTGAATCTTATTATCGGTGACGGCATTCAGTTCGTAAAAGACGCTGCTCCAAACTCTTACGATGTTATCATCGTTGATGGTTCGGACCCAGTAGGACCAGCAGAAGGTTTGTTCACGGCTGAGTTCTATGCAAACTGCAAAACGGCATTGAAAGATGGCGGCATGGTGATCACTCAGGGTGAATCTCCAATGTTCCATGAAGGCACGTTCGTTGAGCTTAATAAGTGCCTAAAAGGCATTTTTGGAGCAAACAGCGTTCACACTATGCTATTCCATGCAACGACTTACCCATCGGGTATGTGGAGCTTGCAAATGGGTGTGAAAGGTTCTGCTCACCCAGCAACGGACTTTAACAAAGACAATGCGCGCCAATTTGCTAAGGCTAAGGGCTTGAAATACTACAATGAGGATTTGCACTCTGCAGCGTTCTCATTGCCGACATTCGTTAAGACGATGTTGGGCCAAAACTAAGATCACCAAATGTCTCTTAGGGACTCCGTCACATTGGGCGGAGTCCTGTACAATTCTAAAAAGATAGACCGTCTTCCATTTTCAATATAGTTTCATTAAGGATTCCTCCGACCCGGTCGGAGATTAGAAACAGGAGACGGTTAAATGTTCAAACTTCCTACACTTCCGTATGCAAAAACTGATTTGGCTCCTTTGTTCAACGAAGAACAAATGACTTATCACTATGACAAACATCACAAAGCTTATATCGACAATTTGAATAAAGCGATGGAGACAGACTCTTCTTTGAAAGGTAAATCCCTTGAAGAGATCGTTCTTTCTTCTTCTGGCGGTAACTTCAATAACTCGGCTCAAGCTTGGAACCACACGTTCTATTGGTTCAACATGGCTCCAGTAGGCAAAGGCGGTAAAGCTTCTGCTGACCTTGAAACTGCAATCAAACGCGACTTCGGTTCAATGGACGAGTTGAAAGCTAAGTTCGTTGACGGTGGTATGAAAACTTTCGGTTCTGGTTGGATCTGGTTGTGCACAGATGCTTCTGGCAAACTAAGCCTGGTATCTACTTCTAACGCTGCAGTTCCATTCACTAACAACGGCCCAGCTCCAATTATGGTTGCTGACGTTTGGGAACACGCTTACTACGTAGATTACCGCAACCTTCGCCTTAAATACCTAGAAACTTTCTGGTCACAAGTAAACTGGGATTTCGTATCTCAATGTTACGCCTCCAAAAAAGTTCAAGATTTAACGAAAGCAATGACATAGGTAACAGTTCCCTTTTCGGAACGCGATGCATTTCAAAAGGTACGGACTTACTTTGTCCAAAAAAGGGAGCTGATGAAGCTCCCTTTTTTTATTTGTTTTGCCCCAGCTAAGAGACTGGGCACGACAACTGACATGTCGGCACCTTGCGAAAGCCCGGTCTGCAGTTACTTTCCTTTCATACAACAGTTCCCTACTTGTTGCTTCTCACCGTTGTTCCACAATAGAGGCAACCGTAAGGAGGTTCTTTATGAAAACCTTGATCGCACTTTTGCTGGCCAGCACATTCTCGTGGGGTGCTTATGCGGCTCCTTCTCATACATTTATGAAAAGTCCCATGCACGCCACCGAGGAAGTCGCGATTGACTATGATTTCGGTGAAGTCACCGTAGGTAACGGCGCTTCACAAACTTGGGAGTTCACAGCTCCAGATGATGCCGCAGTTTATATTAGCAGCATCACAATAACTGGTGACGACTACTGGGCAGATACTGACTGCCTAGGAAAATTAGATGCCACCTACTCATGCACTTTCACACTGTACTTCGTCCCTGCTAAAGAAGGCGAAGCCATGGGCACTGTGAAAATCATGACCAATATGGATAACGTTACAATCAATGCCAAAGCTAAAGGCATGGCCGCCCCCGCTCAGTAAAAACACAGGTAACAGTTCCCTTTTCGGAATGCCCTGCAGTACGAAAAGGGAACTGTTACCTACTGTTACCTACTTAAACCATTTCCTGCGTGGATCTTTTTTATCCACCGGCCAAGTTGTCCAGGACACTTTCATTTCCATCGCGGCTTTTAGATTTGCTAAAATCAACTCGGCATCTTCGATTTGCCAGAAATCTTTGGCATGCGTGTTCTTATTTTTAAGGGCTATGTCAGACACCAATGAGTAAACCATTCCACTCATCGGTGGGATTAAGAATCCCATCGTGCTTAAAACGCCTTGAAGACGTGACAGAACGGACTTACCACCCACCGAGTGCATCAACACCATGACCGCGCAAGGTTTACCCATTACGGCGGGTGTGGCTTCCATATCGGTCATTTCTTCCAAAAGTCTTTGCATTGGACTCCCCCATGAGTCCCAGTAGGTACCAGTCACAAAAATCACTCCATCACAGGCAGAGATTTTCTTTTTTAATCCCGCGTTCGGTGATGTTCGTGCAAGATGAACAACTTCAAAGTTAAAATCTTTTTTGAGTTTGCTCACCTTTTTAATGAAAGCGGCACAATTGCCTTTTTCTCCGGAAGGACTTCCATTCAAAACCAATACTGATCTTATAGTTTTATTTTTCATTTCTCACACTCACTCACCGAACAACACCAAACGTTCCACTGATATTCAGGCGCTCTTCGGAACATTTGTCGACATCATAACCATCAATTGATGGTGAAATTTTATGTCTAGACATTAAGTGCACGCAACAATCAGATCGTACCTTCGTTAAAATTATTCTGACTGCTCTTGGTACGCAACTTGAAATCAAACCTACCATCAACGTTAAAGGAGAACATATGACGATAAGTAAAAAAAGGTCTTTCAAAAATATCATGATGAGCGCGATGCTGTTGGTAAGTTCGGCGAGCCACGCGCAAAGCTCGTATTTCAATCAGGCTCCTCACAGCACTAACGAAGATTTAGAGTGCTATCTTGAGGGAGGTGTTCTTGCCAAAGGTGTTTGCGTCGCAGCCACCGTTACTGGTCAAGTTGCCGCTGTATTAAATAATGATCTGCGCAAGCATGGGGGTAACGAAACCTCCATGGGCGACACAGTTATTGAAGGTGACGCGAAGGTTTCCAATAATATTGCCAATTCTCGTATTAAACAGATCTTTATCACAGTTAGCGCGATTCCGAAAAACCAGGTGCTCGACTATAATGAAAAAGGGCGACAAAACTTTCATAATGCCAATCGCATGCGCGCAGATGGCTACGTAGATCGTCCATGGTTCCTAGGGGCCATTGGTGCCAATATCGATATTAGCAAATCCCAAGATGTCACGATCCTTGCCGGAAGTTTTGCGGCCAGCGGTCTTGCGCCGTTGGAAGGAAAACCAAGTCGCTATTATATGACAGCGCCTTATGGAATCCAGGTTCGGTATGATCAAGGAATTCAAATGAACTATGAATTGAAAGAGGAACTCGACCGCGTTCTGTTGGCTTCTTTCTCGGTCATCGATGGTGATGGCGTAAAGGGTGAATCCAATATCACTCCATTTGATTCTCGTGCGAATTCATACCCTTCTGCTGCGGGCACCATGGAAATGCGCATTACCAATGCACTTCGCAAGGTTTACTCTAAAAGCTCCCCTTATCTTAAAAATCACGACCTTTACATTGGTGTCACGGGATCTCGTGGAGACACTGGCAGCTATCCTAAGCAAAAACGCGTGCAAGATGATCTGACAACTTATTTGGGCTATATGTTCACTTCCAGTAAAGGTCAGGCCGAGGTTCGCGTGTTTAGATCGCAATTTGTGCGCAATCCCGAAGGCAATGGCGATGGTACTCACACCAATCTTGTTCACTCCAATGCAACCGGTGCCGAAGTTGCTTATCGCGGGCTTGAAGCTGGCGCATGTACTTGGGATTTTTACTACAACCAACACGTTTTTGATTCTGAGGCCAACGACGGAGAGTTCACTTCAGGAAATGTGCGCGGTCTAAAAGGCTGGACGCTAGGTTCTGCCTGCCGGAATCTTTTGGGAGTTAAAAACCTAACTATCGGAGTTGAATACGGCGAGGCCACACCGAAATATAAATCGGGATCTAAAGCAACGACGATGGCTTTCGGTGGGAAGCAATTCAATCTGACTTTCAGCTATAAATTCGGACTAAAACGTAATTACAACTAAGCTCGAAAAAGAAGGCGCCCGATTTGAGGGCGCCTGTTCATGGAGGGATATTGGGAAAAGGACCGCATGATTTAACTAACAATCACCATCAACCTGCCTCCTTTGCGGAAGAACCGGAACCATCTGTGTCCCGGTATAAGTTTTGAAAAAAAGGAGCTCGGCGTGGACGGTCTGTAATAACAATATTGTTAATCACATCCTGTACACCGGAGAGCTCCCATGCCGAGCCGACTGCTAAAGCTTTTAATCTTGGGCGGAATACTTCGCCTTCTAGGGTGACAACGCCGTCTTCAACAAAGACTTCGATATGTTCCCCACCGATCATGACAAATTCTTCCATAGCTTCCAGGATCAACTTCTTTAGCTCTTCATCGGAGCGATAATAGTCAGATGGAACCACAATGCGGTCTTCTATAGACCATACCCCTTCAAAATCGGAGACGAGTTCCAGAGCTGCCATTTTTTTATATGATGTATCGCAACTGCCTGTAACAATCACGGAACATCCGCGCACAATCACATCGAAGTCGGCGGGACTCACTCGTTTATCCCATTTTAATCGCTCGCAGATTTTTGCTCTGAGATCGGTTTCAACTGGTTTGTTTTTATGAGAACCCATCGGCCAACTCCTTTCTGATTGCTCGGTTAATTGTTTAATAACTCATTCTATTTAATTTTCATTCCCATCTCTCCAAACTGGGATTACCACCCAGTTTGGTTTTCTGCCATCAACTGGGATTCTTCCTCAGTTGGGAAATAATTCAGCATCGGATCATGTCGACGATGCATGGCTTTTTTAGAAGAACGGCGACGCAAAACAGATTTCAAAGAGTCTACGGTTTGCATCACGGCTTTTTTGAAACTGTCATTTGATTTGGCAATTTTAATTACCGCTTTCGAATGAGTGGGTTTCAAAATAACCTCGCAAGTATAACTTGGTTTGCGAGCGTGAGTGCGATGTCTTGTAGTTTCGACTCTCACGGTGAGGTGAGCAGCACTATCGTACTTGAAGAAATCTTCAATGGAGGCTTCCACTTTTTCAAGTAAGTAAGCTTCAAGGTTTTCTGTACGTGTGATGTCTCTGTAGTAGATGTCTGTTTGCATATCTACCTCCTTGTTCTTTCATTATCGCTGAGACCCAACAATTCTTTAAATATATAATTTAAATGACATACATAAGTTAAAGTTATAGGTTCAGTCTGGGCCCGATGGAATTCCCTAATGCTCTTGGACAGTTGGGCGACCGATGTCGTGGTCCGGGTTCCAAAGTGGAGCCAAATTTCGTCTCTAAAACCGGGTGGTAATTTATGTTTAATTTTAATCACTTGTACTATTTTTACGTGACGGCAAAAATTGGCGGCGTTTCAAACGCTGCTAAATATCTAAGAATTTCCCAGCCCAGCCTCTCATCCCAATTAAAAATTTTAGAGAGCAATATCGAAGTAAAACTTTTCGAAAAAAAAGGTCGGGTGCTCCAACTTACGTCTGACGGTGAAAAGACTTTCGCCTATGCAAAACGCATGTTCGACGTTGCAAACGAATTAGCTGAGTCCTTGAAATCCCCAGGTGAAAAAATGACAGAAAGATTTCACATCGGAATTTCTGAACAAGTGGAAAGACCTTTCATTGCAGACATTCTTTCACCAGTTATTCGCGACAACAGAGGAAAAACCAACAAAATCATTTCAATTAGTTCTGCTCCTGACGAAGATATTTTACAGCTTTTAAGAACCAAAGAAGCAGATCTGATGCTGACAAACAAACCGATTTATGCAGAAGACGTGGTGGAGCTTGCATCCATTGCGGCACCTGTGAATTTAATGGTTTCAACTCAACTTTTGAAAACCTTAAAAATGCGCGTTTCGAAAAACACCAGCATACAGGATTTCCTCGCCGCCTTTCCCGGTGGCTTAGTAATTCCTTCATATAAAATGAAATTGCGCCACGAAACTGATCTATTCATAGAAAACATCAAGACACGCAAAAAGATCTCTTTTGAATCTGACATCATGTCGGTAGTCGGCCGTGCCATCGTTGATGGTGCTGGCTGTGGATTCCTGCCGCTACCTTATGTTTTAGAGGAAATAAAAATGGGTCTGATCACCGTCATCGGTCCCAAATCAGGTTACTGGAAACACTCCCTGTACATGATCTCTCACAAAGAAGACGACTATGATGCGCTTACAGAAGACATCGTAAAGCGCTTTAAACAACTGGATAAGTGGAGCTAATTTCCACCCAGGAGCGTTGCTTTTTGAGCGCGCCTGTTTTGAACTTCGATAACGCAAGAATATGTCGTGGGACTTTTTGTGCGAAAAACGACAGTCATTTTCCCGTTCACAAATTTATGAAAGTCGGCCGCGGTATCTTTACCCGGAATGATGACCCAGTACTTGCCATTCGATTCATCAACAAAGACCCGGTAAAATACGATGTCTCGGATTTTACCGAGAACGGCCGCCAACTCCTGCTCAACGTTCACCGCCTGGCAAAACTCCTCCGCATAAGATTTCACTTGATGCGATTCGATTTCCAAATAAGTTACACCGATCAAGCATGTGACCAGAAGTATTAAGAAAACAGCGCTAATGACTTTTAGGGTACGGCTCACAGTAACCTCAGGAAACATCATGTTAAACAGCTGCAAGTTTATTGTTTATAGTAATCGGAAAATGAAATTCGCGGAAGTGTTAATTACAACGTTACGAAAAAGAAAAAGCCCCCGGGTTTCCCGCGGAGGCTTCCGTCATCAATTTGAAATCGAAGCCTAGTAAGGCTGACGAGCCGCTGAGTTGGCCAGATCCATTGCGAACACAACCGCAAGCTTGGAGTACATTGCGGAGTGAGCAAAGTTTGTCTTATCGTTGATCAAATCTTTCGCTGTGTGGATATTTGGATTATCCGCACGCATTGTGGATTCAAATGGCATCAATGTTGGGTAACCTTGTCTGAACCAAGAAGCATGGTCACTGCAACCATAACCGCATTGATCATCAACGATACGTGCATGCAAGTAAGCTTCGTTCACAGCTCTTAGGTATTCATGCAACCACTTGCTGGTAAAGTCAGTCATATTACCGATTACGAACTCTCCCGCACCTGGATACGAAGTCATATCCAACTGAAGAACTGCAACCACATCACGTTTTTCACCTTTATAAGATTTTGCAATTTCCGCAGAACCCAAAAGACCTGATTCTTCACCCGCGTACCAGAAAAATTCAATAGTACGTTGCGGTTGTTCTTTTTGACTGATGATACGCAAAGTTTCTAGCAAGTTAGCAGAACCAGAAGCATTATCGTCAGCGCCCGGAGCTTGCTGACCGCCACCCCATCCTTGATTGATGGAATCCAAGTGACCACCCAAAACCACGATCTCATTTGGACGAGTCGAACCCGTCAAACGCACACGCACTGATTGTTGTGGAGTGGAATCATGAGAGATCAAAGAAATTTCGTACGGAATGTTGGAGCTTGCAAGCAAAGTCTGCAAACGTCTTTTCATGTCTTCCACGTGAACATTTGGTGTTTTGCCACGGTTGTAACGGTTTGGATAAGAAGACAACCAAGTTACCCACTCACGCAGGTTTTGTTCGCTAACTTCAGCCACAGCTGCTTCGATTTTAGGGCTTTTTTCAACCGCTACGGCTGCAAAAGGGGCTCTTTCGTAAAGGTCGTTTTTAGCTTTGATTTCTGCCAAAGAACTCAACATTGAAGTAAAATTCAAAGCCTGGAAGTTCTTTTCCGTAGTCAAATCTTCAAAGCCACCGCATTTGCCCACTTTATGAGCGCGCTCTTGGATTTTTAGTTGCATTTCCGGAGTGATAACCGCATATCCGACACCTACAGATTCTTCTTTAGCCAGGACAGGAATGTCCAAAGCCTTAAGGTCCGCAAGGTCAGCCAAAATAGGCTTTGTGGAGAAGGTTTCAAGGGACGCTTGGTGAGCGCCAGCTTGCGATGCGACGAGTAAAAGGGCCATCATGGCAGTTTTCATGGAATCATTCCTTTGAAATAGATTACTTGGTTACAATGTTAGCTAAGTTGTCCACAACCAGCAAAGATAAATCTTGAACGCGCGAACTTTAGCTATGATGAGAACACGATGAAAAATGACATTCTGTTGGTCACACTCAATTCCACTTATCAGCATTCCTCTTTCGGTTTGCGCTATTTGTATGCGAATTTAAAAGAACTCCAAGAGCGCGCATCGATCCTTGAGTTCACTACACAAAAAGATCCGCGTGACATCGCCGAACAACTTTTAAAACTCAACCCTAAGATCATCGGACTTGGCGTATATATTTGGAATGCCAACGAAAGTTACGAACTGGTGAGTCTTATCAAACGCATCAGTCCCGAGACGATTGTGGTGCTGGGCGGCCCCGAAGTAACCCACGAAAGTGAGACACAAGCGATCTGCAACACGGCTGACTTCACGTTCAAGGGTGAGGCAGATTTCTTGTTCTATGAGTTTTGTCACAAGTATTTTTCGACAGGTGATTTGCCTCAAGAAAAGTACATTAAGGGTCCACTTCCAGAAATAAAAAATATCGCATCGCCGTATAGTTTTTATTCCGACGAGGATATCAAGAACCGTGTTCTTTATGTTGAGGTGTCTCGCGGTTGTCCGTATCGCTGTGAATACTGCCTGTCGTCCTTGGATAAATCCGTACGTAACTTTGAGATCACGACGTTCCTGGCGGATATGCAAATCCTGTTAGATCGTGGTGCTCGTCAGTTCAAATTCATCGATCGCACGTTTAACTTAAGTCCCACTATCTGCACCCAGATTCTTAACTTTTTCCTAGAGCGCATTGAGCTGGGACTGTTTTTGCATTTCGAAATGGTACCGGATCGCCTGCCCACAGAAATCCGCGAGCTGATTAAAAAATTCCCTCATGGTTCTTTGCAATTTGAAATCGGTATTCAAACCTGGAATGTCGACGTCGCGAGACTTGTCAGCCGCCGAAATGATTTAGCGAAAGTTAAAGAGAACTTTAAATTCCTAGCGGAAGAAACGGGTATTCACTCTCACGCGGATCTTATCGTGGGTCTTCCAGGCGAGGATATTGAAAGCTTCGCCAAGGGCTTTGATACGTTGGCAGAGCTTCGTCCTGATGAAATCCAGGTGGGTATCTTGAAACGCCTGAAAGGCGCACCTATTTCCCGTCACGATAAAGAATGGGAAATGGTTTATTCAGAACATCCACCCTTCCAAATCCTGCGCACGAAAATGATGGATTTCCAAACGATGCAAAAAATGAATCGCTTTGCAAAGTATTGGGACTTGTTTGCGAACAGCGGTAACTTTAAAAATTTCGTGGCGGCGATCAAAAGCCGTTCTGAACTGGCTGAACACAAATCATTCTTTTGGGAATATTTTGCGTTTACTGAATACATGTCAGCACGTCATGCACAGTCTTTCGGAATTTCGTTGATCAACTTGGTGGAATCGGCTTTGGTTTATTTGACGGATCATCTGCACTGGCCCCATGAAGAGGCAAGACAGCTTTTGATTTCAGATTATATGGCGCCTGGCACTCGTGAACTTCCAAAAGTTTTAAAGGTTTATCCAGAGCCTAAGCAAAAAGGTCTGTCACCTGAGATGAGAAACAACCTGCCTAAAAGGCAACAGAGACATCTTGTAAAATCGGAGACTCAGTCTTCTTAGTGAGGACTGAGGCGATCATAAAGCTAAATCCTGCAACCAGCAGGGCACATCGCCAGTACATCAAATTCAGCCACTGCAAGCGCACGCTCTCCCAATCATTGGGAGGGCCTTGAAACTGCCACATATGAATCACGCGGTTTAAAGGCATATTCCCCGTCCACGTCATCACCAGCTCATCGGCCACACAAAGCATCGCAAATAAAACCAAAAAGAATTCAACCCGCTGCCACTGACGGCGCATCACAATTAAATGCACTGAAAGCTTAAACACTACCACCAGACACAATAACGGTGTCCAAGACAGAAATGATCGCTGCATTGATTGGTGAAAAGCGATGTAAGAAGACGCTGACAGCTTTTCCATTACCGGCCCCATGCCAATGACAAACGCAAAGGCATTGCCCGCAAGCAGCCCGATCAAGAGCAAGCTTGTGTACTTCAAGAATTGGTTAAGTTTCATATAGTGCTACTTATACGCTCCCCAAACAGAAACTCACGTTTCAATTTCTTCACATAACATCAATGCTCGCGGAATTTTTTAGCGTAGCCCGTGTACGAAACGTGTTTTGATTTGCACCAGGTAAATTGAAAGGTCTGATGAAGCTCGCGGTTTCTTAAAAGATTCCAAGTGCTCCTCTGAAAAATCACGGGACGAAGCCCGCGCATTGCTTGTATTTCAAGATCAAATTCTTCCAGCCACAATTGCACTTCTTCGGGCTTTCGAAAAAGACGATACTCGAAATATTTCTCGGGCGTGTGATTTAGGAACCATTTCATGAACTTATTCATCCATAAGTATGAAACTAAAGTTTTGTTTATAGTGCGAAAAAAGAAAATGCCCCCAGGACGCAACACCCGGCTCATTTCTGAAATAATCTTCTCAGGGTCAGAAACATGCTCGAAAAGATCCATGGCGACCACAACGTCAAAGCTTTCATTGGGAAAGGGCATACGGTAAGCATCGCCTTCGACATACTTCACGCGCCCGGTGACATCCATCATTTGGGCGACACGTAAGCTCGTGCGGGAAATATCCATTCCCGTCACATCGTGACCCACTTTAGCGGCAGCGTTCGAAAAAAATCCCGCACCGCTGCCCACATCTAAAATCTCGGCATGAAAGCCGATGTATTTACGAATTTCTCCTAGAATCCAGGCAAGCTGCGCATTGGTCTCCAAGCGAAGCAAAGCCATGGGTCCCTTATTCGAAGAATACCACTCCTTGGCAAGCTCATGATAAAGCTCACTCCTGTCCACTTCCTGCTCTTCGAATTTCTGCAGTTCGATTTCTTCATCCACTCTTTCAAACTAACAAGGAGAGTGAGCCAACGACGAATCCTGCGAAGTCTAGTGATAATAATCAATCAACAACCTCGACAACACGTCGAAGGCCTGGCTACAATGAGGGACATGGATATTATTGAAGTAGTCTGCCGTATTATTTTCGGTTTACAAATGGCCTTTTGGGGCTTGAACGGCTTCTTTAACTGGGTGACAATTCCACCCTCGCCACCGGTCATTGAAAATTTCGTTGAGGCTTGCGTTGAAACACGCTTTATTATGCCAACCACAAAGGTGATTGAAATCGTATCGGGGATGCTGTTGGTTCTGGGAGTCGCGGTAAACTTAAACCTGATGCTTTTTGCACCGATCGTTTTTGTGATTACCTTCCTGCACTTGCTTCATAATCCCAAACCTTGGAGCGTCGTTGTTCCTATTACTCTGCCATTTGCAGTGGTGATTGGATTTCATCTGCCCGCATTGTTTGCCGGAAACTTTTAAAGCAAAGCAATCACCGCCAGAATCGCTGGCAACGCCTGAATAAAGAAAATACGACGACTGACACTGTAGGCACCGTAAAACCCTGCGATGATCACGCAGACCAGGAAGAACATTTTAATCTGATAGGCAAAGACTTCATTGGATTGAAACAGACCCCAAAGCAGTCCGGCTCCTAGAAATCCATTGTATAAACCCTGGTTGGCAGCCAGAACGGCCGTAGTTTGAGCTTTTTCGAAAGTATTTCTGAAAACCTTCAGGCCTGTCGGTTGAGTCCACAAATACATCTCCAAATACATGAAGATAAAATGTTGAACTGCAACTATTGCAACTAACGTCAGGCCCAAAACTCTCATCTATATACCCGTCTGGGAGATCTTATAGGCGATCTCATCTAAGCTTTCGATATCAAACAATGTCGAAAGCGTTTGTTTTCTTGGAACTTTATCTAAACTCTGCGCCAGCAATCGCAATAAGTCATCAGTTGTTACGATGCCGATTAATTGGTTCTCTTCATCCCCAACCAAAATGGAGCTGATTTTCAGATCCAGCATTTTTTCAATGGCAGAATGTAAAGGCAAATCATGGGCCATCCACACCACAGGGCGAGACATAAAGTCTTCGACTCGGGAATGGTAAGAATTGGCGTTTTTTAGAAGATCTCGTTGAGACAGGACGCCAACAATTTGTTCGTCCGTATCGAGGACTGGTAGGTGTCGAATTTGATTTCGCTCCATCACCTGTCTTGCATCGGCCAGAGTTGTTCCGACCGAAACCGTGATAACATTATTGGACATGACATCGCGAGCGAGTTTAGCCATAAGGGGCTCCTTTGCAGGTCATCCCCTTTAGTACACAATACCCATCGCCTTTTTAACATCAGAAAGAGTTTGTGCTGCAACAGTGCGAGCGGCATCTGTGCCAGTACGCAAGATTTCGCGCACATAACCCATGTCTTTTGCGAATTCTTCACGACGTTGGCGCATCGGACCAATTTTGGCTTCCAAAATTTCCAGAATACGCTTTTTAAGGACGCCATCCCCCAAACCACCACGACGGTAGTGTTCTTTCAAAGCTTCCACTTCTGCCTGGTTTGGATCAAAAATATCGAGGAATGCAAATGGAACGTGTCCTTCAACTGTACCGGGATCTTCCACTTTCAAGTGATTTGGATCTGTGTACATCGCATTTACTTTTTTCTTAAGTTCATTTGGAGTATCGCCCAAATAAATGGCGTTACCCAAAGACTTGGACATTTTTGCCTTACCGTCGATACCAGTCAGGCGGCCGGTTGTACCGATCATTGCTTTCGTATCGTGGAAAATTTCTGTTTTATACAAGTGATTGAATCTGCGTCCGATCTCATTTGTTTGCTCGATCATAGGTTGTTGGTCTTCACCAACTGGAACCAAGTCAGCTTTGAAAGCCAAGATGTCTGCCGCTTGAGAAACCGGGTAAGTGAAGAAACCCGCTGGGATGGAATCCTTCATGTTCTTTTGACGGATTTCATCTTTCAAAGTTGGATTTCTTTCCAAACGAGCAACCGTCACCAAGTTCATGAAATAAAACGTTAGTTCAAAAAGCTCAGGAACTTGCGATTGAATAAAGATCGTACTTTGCTTTGGATCGATGCCCACCGCCAAGTAGTCAAGTGCAACCTGCTCAACGTTCTTCCGAACGTGCTCTGGGTTTTCGTAGTAATCCGTCAATGCTTGTGCATCGGCGATCAAAACGTACTGATTGTATTCGGATTGCAATTTCACGCGATTTTGCAAAGAGCCGACATAGTGTCCAAGATGTAAAGGGCCCGTGGGGCGATCGCCCGTCAAAATGATCTTTTTCATGCCCCCATATTTACCCTAACTTGGGCTTCTGGACAAGCGGACGTGCAAGATGCCGCGCAAATTGCTTCATCACCCACAGATGAACATAGGCCTGCGTCACTTTATAGAAATACCAGGGCAGCCTTGGCCTGAAATCATGAATCGCCGCCAGACATGCGGTTCCCCCCAGAACTTCACGAAACTCAAGCCGTCCACGGCCGCTCTTTTTAGAAAATAGCCCTCCCCGAACATAGAAAAGCTCGCGATGTCCCCAGCTGCGATCCGGAGAATACTCCAAAACCAAAAGACGAATGTAAGGAAAACGATTGCAGAAATAGACCCAGCGGTCTTTAACTTCCACCTTCATCACCCGCGGCCGCATCACAGGCAGATACGCCATGTACTCCAATGCCACATCCCTCGCAGTCCATCCCGGCGGCAAAGGAATTCTTTGCACTGAGCGAACTTCGTGTTTTGCATCCCGTGCAGCCTGAAAGGCATGTGGCCTTTTCGCATCCGAATAGTTCTCAATAGCAAGTTTCAAAGCTTCGCCGATTCCCATGAATTGATGGCCCGGAATTTCCAATCGATGATCTTCACGTACCAACAGTGGATTGCGCAGGCTTTCAATCAAGGGATTGATCAAGTTTTTGGGAGCGCTAGTAACCAAGCGAACCCAAAGGGCCGAAAGATGCGGAGTTAAAAACGGAACTTTCCATAGGGTTCGTCTAAGTCCCATTAGATCTGCCACCCTTAACATCATTTCACTGTAGCTTAAGACATTGGGGCCGCCCAAATCATAAATCTTATTATCGGTTGCAGGATTTTCCATACAGTAACGAATACTTTTAAGCACATCATCCAACGCCACTGGTTGGCTCGCGGTCGACGTCCACTGAGGGCATATCATGACCGGCAGCCTTTGCACCAAGCGGGTCATGATCTGAAAAGATGATCCATTTGAACCAATGATTAAAGCAGCTCTAAGAATTGTGGTCGGAATATCGCTGGTTAAAAAAACGCTTTCAACTTCGCGACGACTTTGCAGATGTGCCGACAGGTTATTACTGTCATCAGGAATCAAACCCCCGACATAAATGATTTTCTTAACTTTGTTTTTCTGAGCGGCTCTAAGAAAATTATCCGCTACAATCAAATCGAAATCTTCAAAAGACCCTTGAGATAAATGCGCTGACGGCTGCATCGAGTGCACCAGATAAACCGCGATTTCCGCACCTTCCAACGCTTTCTCTGCGTCCAAGAGGCTAAAGAGATCGCAATTACGCCACTCGCAGGAAGAATGTTCCTCGGAATGAGTGTGCTGTGAGCGACTTAAGCCCACGATGGAATAAGATCCTTTTAGATTTGCGACCAGAGCTTTACCAATGAATCCACTGGCGCCGGCAATAGCAACTCGCATGAATGCCTCCGGAAGATTTTGACGGAAATATTACTGACCGAGCTCCGCCATAATGTCCCAACCAAATTTTGCCAGCTTTGCTTCGCCGATGCCATGGACATTTTTAAGTTCATCCAGACTTTGTGGATTTTGGACTGCTAAATGCTTCAGTGTCAAATCGCCAAAGACGACAAAAGCAGGAACATCGAGCTCCTTCGCCTTTTCTTTGCGCCATTTTTTTAGAAGTTGGAAGCGCGCCTCTTGTGCATCATCAAATACCAGCCCATCCATGTCGACCGTGGTCTTTGACACTTTTGAACGAGTTTTTGTTTTTGCAGGGGCTTTCAGAGCTGCCACTGGTCTTACGACCTTGCGCTCTGATTGCGGCAAGCAAGTATCACAGTGCCCGCAACGTTCGATACGTTGGGCATCTTTGTAGTAAGTAAGAATCTCCGCATGGCGGCACTCGCCACCTTCGGCGTAATTCACCAACGCATCCAGATTTCTCCAGCGGGCATTCTTGATTTCCTTGGGAGCTTCGGAACTGGTGATGAAATATGTTTGTAGACCTTTATCTTTTTTCGAATAAAGCATCAAACAAGTCGAATCTAAACCATCACGACCCGCCCGCCCCATTTCTTGATATAAAGAATCAATCGTGGCAGGCATTTGATAATGTACCACCAAGCGGACATCAGGCTGATCAATTCCCATACCGAAGGCATTGGTGGCAACCAGGATTCTTAAATCGCCACGCTCATAGGATTCTTGCGTCTCGGTACGTTCTGCGGTGGAAAGACCTGCATGATAATAACCAACTTTATCCAAACGACGTTGCAACTGTCCTGCAAGCTCTTCCGTCACCTTACGAGTTCCGCAGTAAATTATAATGCGACCTTCGGGGGTTTGCTGAATTGATTGCATCAACAAAGCAGCCTTTGCCTCCTCATCCGCACAGAATTCAACTTGGTAGTAAAGATTGGAACGATAGAACCCGTGAACACGACGCTCAGGGCTTTTTAGTTTTAAATTAATCGATATATCCGCAAGAACCGTTGGTGTCGCCGACGCGGTCAATGCTAACACCGGAATATCGGGGCGCAATCTTTTTAGTATTTCTAACTGACTGTACTCTTCGCGGAAATCGTGACCCCACTGTGATACACAGTGAGCTTCATCAATCGCAAACAAAGCGATGGCGCGATTCTGAATCCAACGCTGAAAGCCTTCCTTCTGAACACGTTCAGGAGAAAGGTATAGCAAATATGTTCCGCCTTTTTCAATGTCCTGAAAAATCTGACGTTTTTCTGCATCCGTCTGGCCTGAATAAAGACAACCCGATGGAATACCTTTTCTTTGCAAGGACATCACTTGATCTTTCATCAGAGCGATCAACGGAGAAATAACAATAACCAGCTTGTTTGCGTAAACCGCCGGAAATTGAAAGCACAGGGACTTACCCCCCCCCGTCGGCAAAACCGCGAGCACATCTTTACCCGAAAGAATGCCGGTGATGATTTCCTTTTGCCCGATACGAAACTGCGACAGACCAAACGACGTTTGCAGCGTTTGTTCCAAATGGTTTTGATCGATAGTTTGTACTTGGGAAACAGGGTCCTGAAGCATAGGGCTACTTTCCTTGAAAACAGCCCTTCTTTGCAACCAAGATTCCTGCGTTAAAATGGATTATTTCCCTTGCAGACGCAGATCCCCGATGGAATCTCGGACAGGATTAATAGCGACTCTCAAAATCCAGCTTTTCGACTTCCACCGTCGCCAATTTTATCTGCGCGGCCTCAGTTAAATCCTTCAATTGCTCAAGTGAAGTCGCGCTCGCGATTGGAGCGGTAATACTCGGCCTTTGCATCAACCAGGCAAGCGCTATTGTCGCGGGTTTCACTTGGTGATCCAAGGAAATATCATCCAAGGCGCCAAGGATTTTAACCCCACGCTCGTCCAGATAGCTGATGGCCTTTTCTCCCCGTGCACTTTGTTTTATATCGTCTTTAGAGCGGTACTTGCCCGTTAAAAATCCGCTCGCCAATGAGTAATAGGGAATAACACTCACCTCTTTATTAAGGCAAAGTGGCTCAAGTTCTTTTTCAAAAGATTCCCGATCATGCAGATTGTATTTGGGTTGCAAGGTCACGTACGACGCAAAATCTTGTTGTTCCGAAATGTGCAGACTTTCTTTTAACCGTTTTGCGCTAAAGTTCGAAGCACCAATGGCACGAACTTTTCCCTCTTTTACCAAGGCATCGAATGCTGCCAGAGTTTCTTCGATGGGAGTTTCCATATCATCCGTGTGGGATTGATATAGATCAATATAATCCGTCTGCAAACGCTTTAAAGAATCTTCCACGGCTTGTTTGATATAGGCCGCCTTCAAGCCCTTTTTATCAGGGGCAAGCTCCATTCCCACTTTCGTGGCAATGATCACTTTATCACGAATCCTGCGCTCTTTCATCCAGTTACCAATGATGGTTTCTGATTCGCCACCTTTATTCCCCGGAACCCAGCGAGAGTAAACGTCAGCGGTATCGACGAAATTGAAACCCGCTTCAACAAAACCGTCCAACAATTGAAAAGACATCTCTTGATCGATCGTCCAACCAAAAACATTTCCTCCAAAGCACAACGGAGCCACTTCAATTCCGGTTTTTCCAAGCTGACGTTTATTCATGCTGCTGACTCCTACATTGAATGAAGACCCACACGATTCCCTTCGGTGTCTTCAAAAATTCCGATATTACCGTACTGACCGATTGATTTTTTACCTGAAAGAATCTTGCCGCCATTATCGCTTACTTTTCTTAAAGCAGCTTCAATATCTTGTACAGGAATATAGGGAAGCGTTCCATCGTGAGAGGGCTTATATCCCGGTCCCTTAACCAGAGCACCCGAGGCTCCGTATTCTTTCATATTTCCCGAAGGGAAAAACGCAAGCTTCAACGGTCCCATTTCTTCCAATTTGAATTTTAGATCAAATGACTTTTCATAGAAAGTCATTGCGCGTGAAATATCATTCGCAGCCAGCTCGACCCAATTGAACATATTGGACGCCATAATAAAAAACCTCCATCTTGAATCTGTTCTTAAGAATCAGAATCCGTGGAGGTTTCCGTCAATATGACATTGCACACTGTTTCGTGGTTATCCCGTCAAAGCTTTATTGGCTCTTTTTAAGCGAAGCGCGAGTGTTTTCACAAGGGCCTTAGCCCAGGCGGGTTTGGAGAAAATCACACTCTCGAGTGCTGACATAGGGATTTCAATCAACTCCACTTCGGTGACCGCTTCGACAGTTGCAGAACGAGGTTCGTGATTGAAATGTCCCATCTCTCCCACGAATTCACCGGGCCCGATTTCTCCCAAGCGAACTCGGTCGCCAGTCGTTGCTTCCGAAAACGCATTCAAAGTCCCATGTTTAACGATATAGACAACTTCCGTGTCGTCGCCTTCCTTGAACAAAGTCTCCCCCACAGTCAAACTGCGAAGCTTGTACTGGGAACCATCCTTTACTGGCTTGGGAGCAACGATTTTAGAGACAACTTCCAACAAAGCCCATTCTCTATTTGGCTCTGACAGGAATGATAATCGTCCGGATTGCACTTCATGTGGAAACATATCGTGATCGGGAACGTAAGACATCATCACTAGGAAGATGCCGTTATTATTCTTTTCTTTAAGTACTTTGGCTATAATATCGTAGCCTGAACCTTTAGGAAGATACTCGTCGACGAACATGATTTTAGGTCTGACATTGTCAATTTTGTATTTGGTATCAAACCAATCACTGCCGTGAAACACGGAACAATTTGTGAAATGTTTATTGAGAATGTCGGAAATCGCGGTGATTCGCGTGGGATCACCACTAACAATCAAAAAGCTGTTTTTATCCTGGCTGCGGCTCATACAAAAACCTTCCATAATTTTCAGTCCCATTCCTAGGACCCACAGACGTGCCAGATACTTCTATTATCAACCCTAACTGTCTAACTCTCAACATTCTGTCTAAAAGTTACCTACATTTTCTCAGGTTGATTCATTCGGTATGTGTCAATCTGGGACTTTTTAGTTTAGTTGATATCTTGCGAGATCCGCAGCGAACTCTTGTTTGGATTGAGGGAAGCGTTTGTTCACCATCTCGATAAGCGACGCTCTCATATTGTGATTGGGGTTATTGGCGATCACAGTTAGTAGACCCTGCTGACAGCCCGCATAGCTGCCACAGTTGTTCAGATAAATTTCATAAGCGACGATAACCGGAATGTAACTTTGATCCGTTGTCGAAGCGATGTTTCGCTCTTGCTCGGTACGAGCGTTGTCCATAGTCACTGTCGCTGCGGGTGCATAATCCAACGATTCTGCCAATGCTACCTCAGCCAATTGCTTATCTCCGCCACGGCCATTTAACATATCCAAGGCTTCCACTCTCTCAAAGTGAGCAGAGTTGGCACTTTGCAAATCTCTATAGTAATCCCACAGCACTTGTTTCTTATTTGGAAGAGCATTGAATTTCGCACGCAGCTCTCTGACTCGCACGCGCAAATCCGATTTATTTTCCGCTGCTCGAGTTGTCTTAATAAGATCAACCAAAAGAGCGCGTTCTTTCGTTTCCACGGGCACAGCAGTGACCTTAGGCACCGTCGCTAAAGGAGCCGATGCCGAAGCAACATTACGGTTTGGAGCTTTCTGAGTCGTTCCATCAACCACGGCCTGCGGTGGAGGCTGTGGATCGGCTGAATGATCGACGTTTTGCTCTTTCTGACGACTGAAAAATAGAACGGCGATAAGGGCTACAGCGGCTAACACCACGAAAGTTTGCTTCATTATTAGATTATCCCCGTGTGCCCTAAGAAATTGCAACTGGAAACAAAGTCCATGCTTTAGTCACCTGCCAAGGTTTGGACAGCTGACCTTCATTTAATTCG
Organism: Bdellovibrio sp. ZAP7; assembly: GCF_006874645.1. NCBI lineage: Bacteria > Pseudomonadati > Bdellovibrionota > Bdellovibrionia > Bdellovibrionales > Pseudobdellovibrionaceae > Bdellovibrio > Bdellovibrio sp. ZAP7. The sequence continues at coordinate 3,824,308 of NZ_CP030082.1, forward strand.
TTTAAAACGAAAATGCCCCCATGGTCCTTTATTTGCTTTGAGTATCTGGCATTGGGGGGCCAATGAAATTTACAGCAACTGCTTTATTTGCAGCGACCGTTCTCACATACAATATTGCCAACGCAGGGATCACTTGTTCTTCATCTGAATGTAAAGCTGAAGACATGCCACTCCTAGATCAAATGGAATCATCAGTAAAAGCTAAGTTCGGATCAATGGCTTGTTTGCCAACGTCATCTACCATGGTGATGGAATCGATCTTTAATTCTAAAAAAGATATCGTGGCGGGAAGCTTCACTGAAAGTCTTTACCAACAGGGTGTTTATGGTGCGGTGGTGATGTTGGGTATCGATATGAAAACCACATCTGCCAACGGTACCTATGTTAATGATGCCAATAAGACTTTTACTAAAATCGCTCAAGGTTTCTCAAGTGGCGCCAGCGGTTTTAGTTTCCAAAACTCCCAAAAATCTCTGACACCAGCAAATCTTTTTGCAGAAATGCAGGGTGGAAGTTTAGGTTCAATTCTTTTTGCTTCTTATATTCCTAAATGTTCTGCGATGGCCAGCGGTCGTCAGACTTGCAGTTTCACTCGTCAGTACGGTCACTCCGTGGCTGTGCAAGGTGCATCTGCTTCTTCAGTTTCAATTTATGACCCGAATGATGAAAAATGGTCTTCTCAACTTTTGAAATTGGCAGATGACTCCAGCTTCTCAGGTGCGACTTTATCTTTGCCATCCCATATCGGTGCGGATGCCCGCATTTTGGATAAAAACTACTACACTCAAGGTGAAGTGGATTTGGCAGAGTATTTTTATGGTTTGAAGACTTCAGCAGGTGCTTCAACACCGGTTGTAACTCAACCACCAGTAGTGACTCAACCTTCACCGGCGCCATCGCCAGTGGTTACTCAACCAACGCCAGCTCCATCACCTGTTGTGACGCAACCAACACCGGCTCCATCACCGGTCGTTATCCAGCCGACTCCAGCGCCGTCTCCGGTTGTAACTCAACCTAAACCTTCGCCTTCTCCTGTGGTTACTCAGCCTTCCAAATCGCAAATTTGGCAGCAATGGGCTCAGTACTACCGCAATAAAGGGAAATTCGCCTTCCGCAAATAGTTCCCTCTATGAAAAAACAGGCATAACAGGCGGCAGTTTCGACTGCCGTCTTGCTATTAGAGGGGTTATTGCGTAGAACCGTTCCCTATGATCAGCACATCCAATATCAGCCTCCGTTTCGGTGGCAAAAAGCTTTTTGAAGACGTAAATGTGAAATTCACTCCAGGCAACTGTTATGGCCTGATCGGGGCCAATGGCGCCGGCAAATCCACATTCTTAAAGATTCTTTCCAAAGAAATCGAGCCCAACACAGGCGAAGTCATTATCCCAGGCAACCTACGCCTTTCGATCCTAAAACAGGATCATTATGCCTATGATGAGTACGAAGTCCTTAAGACCGTGCTTATGGGTAACGAGAAGCTTTACAAAGTCATGACTGAAAAAGACGCGCTATACGCAAAGCCTGATTTTTCTGAAGATGACGGCCACCGCGCTTCTGAATTAGAAACGACCTTTGCTGAGCTTAATGGCTGGGAAGCTGAATCCGAAGCCGGCGTGATGTTAGCTGGTTTGGGTATTGGTGACGAACTTCATAACAAACTTATGAAGGAACTAAACCCAGGCGAGAAAGTAAAAGTCCTTTTGGCGCAGGCTCTATTCGGCCGCCCCGATATTTTACTTCTGGATGAGCCGACGAATCACTTGGATATCTATGCGATCAACTGGCTTGAGGATTTCCTGTTAAACTTTGACAACACTGTCATCGTGATCTCGCATGACCGTCACTTCTTGAACAAAGTGTGCTCGCATATTGCGGATATCGACTATGGCAAAGTCACGACATTCACTGGAAACTACGATTTCTGGCGCCAAGCCAGCGAACTAAAACAGCGCATGCTTTCTGATCAGAACAAGAAAAGTGCTGATAAAGCTGATGAGCTTAAAGCCTTTATCGCGCGTTTCAGCGCGAATGCTTCTAAATCAGCGCAAGCTTCTTCCCGTCAAAAACAATTGGAAAAGCTTGAGTTCAACGACTTGCCAGCTTCTTCCCGTAAATCCCCATTCATCGGTTTCGATGTAAAACGCGAATTGGGTAACGACGTTTTAGTGGTAGATAACATTACTAAGACTTGGGAAGGCGAAACAGTTCTTAAGAACGTTAGCTTCACCCTTAAAAAAGGCGATAAAGTCGCTTTGATGGGTCGTAATGACTTGGCTAAGACTTTACTTATGGAAATCATCGCAGGTCAAATGCAGGCGGATTCTGGCTCTTACACGTGGGGTATCACGACGACTCGTGGTTACTTCCCGACAGACAACTCCAAGTACTTCCAAGGCAACGAGGCTTCCCTGGTTGAATGGCTTCGTGAGTTCTCTGAAGACAAAGACGAAAGCTTCCTTCGTGGATTCTTGGGTAAAATGCTGTTCTCCGGATCTGATGCCTTGAAACAACCAACAGTTCTGTCCGGGGGCGAGAAAGTTCGCTGCATGTTCTCGAAACTGATGCTGGAAGGCTCTAATATCCTGATCCTTGATGGTCCGACGAATCACTTGGACCTAGAAAGCATCACGGCTGTAAATGAAGGCCTGCAGCGTTTTAAAGGCACTGTGATCTTCACCTGCCATGACCACGAACTTTTGCAAACGGTTGCAAACAGAATCATCGAAATCAACGAGACTGTTACTTACGACAATCACATTGATTACGAAGGTTACGTTCAGGCGACCAAAAAGCACTAAAACTGCTATCACATCTGAAAATAAAAAAGGCCGGGGTTTCCCGGCCTTTTCTTTTTAAATCTCAGTATAACTATTTATCCAATTTGACTAGGGGTTCAAAGCCCATCTCCCCCCAGGACATGGGCTGGAACGGCAAACGAATCACTTTGTACCAAGGATCACGGTACTGCTCGACTACCAACGAGTTCGCATCGTACTTCCATTTGTTGTTCAACTTAGTCGCTGTAAAGCTGATAGACATCTTGTATTCGTTGCTACGAAGCAGGATGTTTGTTTTGAATAAGCAAGAGTTCGAGATATTTCCGATAAGCTTCACTTTCATTTTCGTGTTGCTCTCATCAAATTTATCCCAGTGAAGATTGTAAAGCACAGATCCTGCCGGCTTTTTGCTAACCAGGTCCAAATCTGGAATTGGTAAGATAGGAACTGGGATCGAGAAGCGATAACACATAGCTTCGTTTTCAATCGCTTTAGAGATATCGATCAAATCTTCGCCCACGTTCAAAATTACGTCTGGTGTCGCTGTATAAACGTCTTTCGTAAATACCATTGCCGAGAAATCGTTACTCCAAGGCAAAAGTGGTGTTATCGAAAGTTTAGATTGAACCAACATCGAAATACGCACCCCCAGAAGATCTAATTCTTCGTGAGGGTATCCACCATAGTGATGACCGAACTCATGAACCAGGATGGCAACAGCTTCTGGAATTGAAACCGCTGTGTATTCACCTGTCGGGGCTTTGCTATAAAGAAGATCGGAATTGATATAGATCGGTGTTCCTGGAGAGCTTCCAGTTTTTGCAACTCGAACCAAGCCATCAATTACAAAGAAACCTGGAGTCTTTTGCTCAGAACCAAAGTAAAGCATACGGCTTCTGACTTCTTGTGGAAGACCTTTCGCAATCTGAGCGATGATCTGACGCTGACGTGAATCAAGCTTACAAGCATCAGAAGTCAGGCAGACTTCGATGTATTGTTCTAAACGTTCATAAGCATAAAGAACGTTCTTTTCAGCGATACCGCCGCCATTACCGATAAAGTCACCGCCCACAAGTGCATTCGCTGCAACTGTCGACATCGTGATTGCCATCATCACCAAAGAGCGGAATTTTAAAACTGATTTCTTTAGGCTACTCACTCTGATCCTCCATGCCGCCGTCCACTTTCGTGAGCGGAAACAATTGAAACGAAAACGTATATACCTCAGATAACGGGCCATCTTCTAGCAGATCCTCGATCTTTTTACGAGTCTTTAAAATCACGTCGTTAACTAGAGGAAGTTTTTCAGGATTCACTGCGGTTGTGATCGAATAAAACTGTCGGCGTTCGACGGGATCATTATGGAGTGAATACTCTGCTAAATGTAAATTTTGAGTGTGGTGCTTACGTATTGCAGCTGACGGTACATCTCTATTAATAAAGATTGGTTTCGCTGTTCGCACCATGCGGTTTCGGTTTTTTTTCAAGAGTTCCAGTCTGAGTAAACGCTCTAGCGCATGTTCCGCCTCAGACTCTTTTATTCCTAACCGCTTTGCAATCCATCGGGGATTTGCTTTGTTCTCGGGAAGCTTTGCGAGATTTAAAATCGCAACGTAGTACCAATCCGACATTAATCGGAACGTATCTTCCTCCATAAGCAGACGATCATCGATTTCGATTTTCTTGGATCCCTGCCTGTATTCCGCCCACAGAACTTCTTTTTCCAACGGGGAAACCAACAAGCGCTCCATGACTTTCTCCAGGTTCGACTTGGAAAGAGATCTTCTATCACCCATCACATCAGAGAGAGTCGTCGAGCCAACGCCCAAATCACGGGCAAACGCACGCAATGAATAAGAAGGATTGCGCATTTGGCGCTTGGCGAGTTCCTGCATTAATAACTTTTTTACAGTGAGTTCCATAGAACCCTTATAGACACAAAACTCTAATAACGCAAGAGTTCGGGACACTTTGTCCCGTTCTTTAAAGTCGGGACACAATGTCCCGTTCGGGGTCTAGACAGCCCAAGACACCTCGGCTATCTCTTGCTCCATACCGCAGCAGCGGAAAAGTGAACGAATAACAAAAAAATCCTTAGGAGGATTAAAATGAAAAAAGCATTCTTGGTTATCGCAATGGTTTTGGGCTTCTCTCAAGCACACGCATACACAGCTCCAGCTTGGGCTTGTAACTTGAACTTCAAAGGTACTGCTTCTGGCGTTAAAGTTATCCTTGGCAACTATGAATACAATGGCAAAGGGACATTGGCTTGTATGTCTCCAACAGGTCAAACTGCAGAGTACCCTGTAACTGTTACTATGAAAGCTAAGCCTTTCTCTCCACAAATCGCATTGGGTAAAATGGAATTGACTGGTCAAGCGGCTGAAATCGCTCTTTTCGATTCTAATCCAGAATCAATCCTTGGCACATACTATGTGGCTCAAGCTCAAGGCGCAATCCTTGGTGGCGTAGGTTTGATCACAGCAACTCGTATCGACCTTCCAACAATCGCTCTTAAAGTTTCCTTCCAGTTCGCTAAAGGTTTCGGCGTAAATCTTGGCGTGAACAGAATGGAAATCGCACTAGATCAAGACCGTAACTAATTCACTGAAGAATTGGGTGCGCGAATCCATCAAACCGGGGAAATCAAACGCCCCGGTTTTTCTTTCCCGAGAAATTATTATTTTTGATTAACCGAAGAGGTATTTTCAATGTTCCAAGAACTATCCGGAGAGGCATTCGCCCTTCCAAGCCCAATCAAACAAAAAGAGTTAAGTATGATTCAACCAATTCACATCGGTAGCTATCCTGACTATCGCGATTTTTTAAAGGAAAAATTTGTTGCCGAGAAGACTAAGAAATACTCGTTCTCTTTGCAATTCTGTGCAGACCGTCTTCACGTATCGAAAACTTTCGTGAAGCTTGTGTTTGACAAAAAAAGACACTTCTCAATGGATACGCTTCCACGCTTGTGGGATCTATTCAAACTTAGCGACAAGGAACGCCTGCATTTGACATTCTTGTTCTGCCACACAATTTCCGACAGCGATTTGTTGAAACACCAATTTGAGGTGATCATGCGCAATGTGCAGAATGAAACTTTGGTAGTTCCAGCCGTAACAGAAGTCCCGTAATAGCCTAGGTCCACCTCAATTTTTTGTACCCAAGAGTACACTGAGTGCAAGTTCAACCACTCACAAATTGAGGTGTGACATGAAAACAAGCCATCACGTAACATGTTTCAGCCTTTCGCTTATGCTACTCGTGGGGAATTATGCGAAGGCCGAAGTTTCCACATACATTGACGATGACCGCATTCCTAACATGCTCGAACATATCGACCCCTTCGATCCCAACGTAGAACAGATCCTTGATCAGTACGATAAAATCTATGAACAAGAAACCGGTAAGCCTGCTCACATCAATACGTTGATGGATGACATCCTTGGACCTTTTGGTGGTTGCAGCCGAAACGCATGCTCCGTCTGGGCTCAGGTGGTAAAAAGTTCTCAGCGCATGTACTTGTATGTGAATGGCAGCTTACGAGGTTCATGGGCGGTTTCTACTGGCATGAAAGGTTATGGCACACCTAATTTTGATCGACATCCCGATGGTCGTATCTATGACCGCTACACTTCAACGAAATATCCCGAAGGAGACTATAATGGCTTAGGCAACATGCCGTATGCTGTGTTTATCACTGGAGGTTATGCCCTTCATGGAACTCCACGAGGCAATTGGCCAAAACTGGGTACTCCAGCATCACATGGTTGCATACGCATGCACCCTGATAATGGATACACCTTCAACCGCTTGGTAAGATCTTACGGAATTAGTAGGGTTTGGATCACGGTTCAGTAAGCTGGAGCAGCTTAAAGAAATCTACTAGAAGTGACCAGAGTGGGGATGCCTTTCCCACTCCACTTCGTATATTGATACTTCCCGCCAGGTCTGACTTTTTCTGATTTAATTTCCACGTCAACCAAAGCATTGAATCCCGCAATAACAGTTAAGAATGCCATACGCATCACCAACTCTTCACGGTCATCACACTCCTTGATCTCAATGGCGTTCTCTTTACGGCTGAACATTTGCGTGAGTTTAGAATCTTCCTTCATGAAGATGCTAATGCCTTTGGCCTTTTTCATTTTCTGCTCATAGTCCTCAAGGGCCGGCGCAATTTCGCGATCAAAGCAGGGACCACAGAAAACGGATTTATCAAGTGGAGCCGGAATCACTTTATAGAAAGAGAACGTGCCTTCATCGACGAACTGAGCACATTTTTTACAAACGTGTTCATGGCATATACCACATTCCAAATTGGCTTTAGGTTTTTGGCAGACACAGCAGTTAGTATTTTCCATATTGATAATTCCTTGACCAGAAATTACATGACACACCGTTTCGATGCAAGGTCCAAAGCATTGAAGCTTTTGTCTACTCAGAGCAGATTCCCCAGATCGGAGATATTGATGGCAGAACATGAGCTCAGCAGAAAAAGACAGGTTGTTTTTATATACTCACTTAGTTGTTTGATCGGAGTCGCAATGACTTTCGTCGCTAAGGGGCTACTTTTAGCGATTCAGCTTTGTACCAACCTTTTCTATTTTCAAAGCTTTTCCTTTGAAAACCGTGCGCCGGCGGAAAATACCTTGGGCTGGATTGCCATCATCATTCCTGTGATTGGCGGACTTTTAGTGGGAGTAATGGCACGCTGGGGTTCTAAAGCCATTCGTGGTCATGGCATTCCTGAAGCCATGGAAAACATTTTACAACGTGATAGCCGCATCCCTCGTCGCATCACCTTATTAAAACCACTCTCTTCAGCAATTGCGATCGGTTCGGGCGGCCCATTTGGCGCCGAAGGTCCGATCATCGCGACAGGTGGAGCTTTAGGTTCTTGGATCGGTCAAGTTTTGCCGGTTTCTTCCTATGAAAGAAAAATTCTTTTAGCTTCCGGTGCGGCAGCCGGTATGGCAGCGATTTTTGGAACTCCGCTATCGGCCGTGATGATCGCGATCGAACTACTGCTTTTCGAGTTCCGTGCAAAATCATTTGTCCCGGTGGCTCTGGCGACTGTCATCGCAGCAACTTTGCGTGGACTATTCATCGGCTCTGAATCCTTTTTCCAAATGCCACCTTTGGGTGAAACCGGAGTGACACAGCTTTTGGTCTTCTTGGGCTTCGGTGTTGTGATGGGACTTCTTTGCATCATCGTGACTAAATCCATTTATTGGATCGAAGATGCCTTTGAAAAACTTCCGATCCACTGGATGTGGTGGCCAGCCCTCGGTGGTCTTGCCGTCGGTATCATCGGTTTGGTTGAACCGCGCAGTCTGGGCGTCGGTTATGGAAATATCTCGCTGAGCTTAAGTGGGTCTTTAACTGTGGGAGCCGCAGCTAGTATTCTGGTTTGGAAGTTCTTATCCTGGGCGCTGGCTTTGGGCAGCGGCACTTCGGGCGGAACTCTTGCCCCCCTTCTGACTTTAGGCGCTTCCTTTGGTTTTATCGTCGGTACTGGCCTTACGATGCTATTTCCAGAGTGGAATATTGATCCCCATGCGATGGCGTTGGTGGGAATGGCCGCGTTGTTTGCGGGCTCGTCTCGAGCGTTACTAACGGCAGTTATTTTTGCTTTAGAAGGAACGAAACAGCCAGTGGGATTGGTTCCACTTCTGGGCTGTTGTTCAATTGCTTATGTGGTTTCATCGCTGTTGATGAAAAATTCTATCATGACAGAAAAGATCGTCCGTCGCGGTTTGGAAGTTCCTCACGAATACTATCCCAAACCGGGAGCCGCAAAAAACTAGGGACGAAACTCTTCGCACTTTTTAGTAGCGATTTCAGTCACGCGATCGTTTTCAGAAACCAAGGGAATATAATGCTTCATTCTTAAAAGTGGAGCCCCTTGGTCGTACCAATTTTCCACTGACATATCCACGACAGATCCTCTGGGAGTCAGTTGCGTATTTTTCTTTACGATGGAAATATTCGCACCTTGCGGCTGACAAGTTTTCAGATCCACTCCCCAGATTTCTGTTCCTTCAAAAACGTACAAGACACTTTCAACTGTCGCAGGATCCGGAGTTCCAACTAAAGCAATGCAATAGCCAGTATTTAATGCACGCGAGGAAGTCCAAGCCGCAACGCTTGCTGCCGAATCTCCCGCAGAAAGGTCGAAACCATCGCGATTATAGTCGACCGCAGAGAATTCCCACTCCGCTTCATTTTGCTGATATTCACAGGTGATGTGATTGAATTTTTCCGAAGCAAAGACCGGACTTGTCGAAAGCATCACTAAAGTAGCAAACAGAAATCTCATAATCACCTCAGACGATGATTTGAGTAAGACCGCCAAACCTTGTCAAGAAATGACTGTCTCGTGCATTCCTGTTCAACAAATCCTCAACATACTTTGCCATAAAAGCCTCCTGGTTTTAAACTCAGCTTAACTGAGGAGGTTTCGTCATGAAAATAGAGCGAATCGATCACCTTGTATTTACAGTAAAAGACATTTCTGCCACTTGCGATTTCTATCAGAAAGTCCTGAACATGGAAGTCGTGACGTTCAAAGGAAACCGCAAAGCTCTTTCATTTGGAAATCAAAAAATAAATCTGCATCAGGTGGGAAAAGAGTTTGAACCCAAAGCAGACAAACCAACTGCGGGAGCTATCGATCTTTGCCTGATAACAAAAACACCTCTTGATGAAGCGAAGAAACACATCGAAAGCTTTGGAGTTAAAATAATCGAGGGCCCTATTGAGCGCACAGGAGCAATGGGGCCGATAAAATCAATTTATTTCCGAGATCCTGATTTTAATCTGATAGAGGTTTCGAACTATTGAATCTGTGGTCAAGGTGTAGGACTCTGATACCAGGGAGGTGCTATGGCCGACACACCAGATAAACCACGAATTCCATCCAATCCGGTCGAGAATCCTGACAAAGGTGATCCTCGCAAAAATATTCCCGAGATTGATCCGAAGCCCAGCAAGGTTCCCGAAATCGATCCACAACCCGGAATGCCAGAAAAAAAATTGCCGCCAGATCCCGAAATTAGACGCTAGGAAGTTTTATGAACGTTAAAGACAATGAAATCAAAGGACTGCTGGAAAAGTATAAAAAGTTTTCCGTCTATGGGCTAAGCCCCGATCAAACCAAAGCCAGCCACTATGTACCGGCGTACATGCGCGATCATGGCTGGGAAATGGTTGGGACTTATCCAAAGGATCATGAGGAGAACGGGTTCAAAATCTACTCATCGCTGAAAGAGGTTCCCGCAGAGTACAGAAAATTTGTTGATGTTTTCAGAAGCTCGGACCGTATTCCCGATGTCGTTGATGAAGTCTTGGCGGTCGGTGGCGTTGAAGTTTTATGGCTGCAACTGGGAATCAGTAATCCAGAAGCAGAGGCCAGAGCAGAAAAGGCAGGGATCAAAGTAGTCTCTGATCGCTGCCTTATTATCGAACATAAACGCTGGTTTTAGTTTTGTGGAGATTGAGTAGCTGCCGGTTCTACAGCAGGTGTAGTACCTGGCGGCGCCTCTACAACCTTTTTCAAATTTTCAAATCCTTTGTCCATTTGAGTTTTAAACATTTTTTCGCAATCGATCAAAACCGTCATTAACTTCGTCATAAAGCCACCATCACCGTGCATAGCCCAAGTGAACTTGGTCGACGAACCTTCTGGAATTAATTTATAATTGATCAGTTGCTCACCGTGCATAGGCTCGGTCATTGTCAGTTTCATTTGCACGAATTCATTCGGTTTGATCTCTAACATTTCCAGCTTTCCCGAGCCGGCGTCTTTATTGCCTTCGAACTCCATGACTGAGCCCACTTTGCCATCTTCGCCGGTATAGGTTTTCTTCATGGTAGGATCAACCAACTCATAGGGATTCCATTGTCCACCCAATTTGAAATTCGAAAGATAAGGAAATATTTTGTCCGCGGGGGCACTGATCACGGTGCTGTTTTCATAATGAAAGGAGCCACTACGAGTCGCAACATATCCCAAAAACAAGAAGATAAGAACTAAGATACCGATGGCTATTTTTTTACCCATTAGAATTCCTCCGAGCTCTTATGGTGGCTTGATTAGATCTTAAGATCAACTAACTAATCCTGCATCACGATAAGCCTGCATCTCGTCCCTGACAACGAAGCCAAATATTTTTGGGCCCTGGTCACTGATCTGAATAAAATAAGTCACGTCAAAATCAATCGACTTAATTGGTTTTCCTTGGGGAGTATAATCGGCGCGATAATAAACCTTCACCATGTCATGAAAACGATCGATTGGCGTGACCATAAGGTTGCGAACGTGCATCTCCCTGGTTCCGATTTTTTGATAGAATGAATAGGCTTTCCGCAAAGTCGCGGAGAAAGTAATATTATTTGAACCTGTTTCTACCGAATCAGGTCCCGCCGCAAGAAAATGCTCGGTAAAAAAACTTTGGATCAATTCCGTATCAAGATCGCCTTTAAGACCGCGATTATAGGCTTTAACGTATTTCTGGAAAAAATCTTTGTACTGCCGGGCAGGCATAGCGTCCTCCAAAAGAACCCCTATGATAAGCCAACGGCAGATAAGACTCACATGACATTCGTGTCACTATCTGTTGCTATTTTTCTGGGGATTTTGCTTTATACAATTGCTCAGAAGTTGTTCCCACACAGCGCGGGCAACAGGCCCCATGGGTTTATGCTTCATACGCATGATGTGCAGATCCAGGTAAAAAGGTTTCACGTGTTCATCTTTAATCTGAATCAGAGTGCCACGACTCAATTCTTTTTCGACTTCACTGAAAGGCAAACTTCCCCAGCCAAAACCATTCATAATCATTCTGTGCTTCAAAGCATGATCAGTGACATAGCTTTTTTTGGAATCAGCGACTAAACCCTTGCCATCTCTTTTAAGTAAATTTGCCTTATCCCCTTGTTGCAACACCACGATCTGCGGAAACTGTTTTAAAGACTTATAGGTAAGATTCGGTAACTTCTTCGCCAAAGATTTCGCAACGACCGGGATCATTTCGATTTTATCAAAAAAGACGCTTTCGATATTTTCATTTTCTCCAGATTTAGTAGAGATAGAAAAATCTGCGTCACCTGAAAGCAATGAATTCAAGCCACCACTCATAATTTCTGAACGAAAAGTCATTTCAGTGGGATGTTTGCTAAGAATGGTCTCCTGAAACACTCCCTCGATGGCTTCAAATCTCACGAGTGGATCCAAAACAACTGTCAAAAATGGTTCTACTTTTTTTGAACCCAGCTCTTGCCCGACGGTTTGAAGTTCACGGAAAGATAATAAGCACTGCTTCGCCCAGTTATAGAACATCAAACCCTCAGGGGTCAGCTTGGGCCTATATTCCTCACGATTAAAGAGCTGAAGATCAAATTCCTCCTCCAGCTTCTTAATCGCAACACTTAGACTGGGCTGGGTCTTATTTAGGAACTCAGAGGCTGCCTTAAAGCTTCCTTTTTCCACAATCATTTCAAGTGTTTCCAGCTGATCTATCGTCACAAAAACCCCTTTTTCTGGCCCATAACTATATAATTATAAACTATATAGTCTATTAAATCTTATTAATTTTTTTAAATATAGAAATCGCCGATACTTAGTTCATGGGAGGCACTCATGAACTTGAAGATTCCCCTGAAGCGTCGCGGATTTATCTTAGGCGCATTAACGACAGCAGTAGGTTTATTTGCGGGGGCAGGGCCTCTTATTAGAAAGGAAAAAGGTATGTTAACAGTAAGAAGATCAAACGATAGAGGATTGGCAGAGCACGGATGGTTGAAGTCTCGTCATACGTTTTCCTTTGCAGAATACTATGACCCAGAACACATGCACTTCGGTCCACTACGCGTAATCAACGAAGACCGAATCGCAGCAAGCTCTGGCTTTGATACACATCCTCACCGCGATATGGAAATCATCTCTTACGTAATCTCTGGCGGTCTACAACACAGAGATTCTATGGGTAACGTGGCAGTGATTAAACCAGGTGAAGTGCAACGCATGAGCGCAGGCACAGGCGTTCTTCACTCGGAGTATAATGATGAGTCTGACAAAGAAACGCATTTCTTCCAAATCTGGATTATGCCCAACAAACGTGGCGTCCAGCCAGGTTACGGTCAGAAATCATTCGAGAAAGAACTGGCTTCACAAAAATTGGTGCATGTGATTTCCACAGACGGTCGCGATGGCACAATCGGAATTCATCAAGATGCAGATATGTATATCTCGCGCTTGAAAAAATCCGAAGAACTTGAGTTCGAAATTGGTGATGATCGCCGTATGTGGCTTCAAGTGGTCAAAGGCAACGTCGAAGTAAATGGTGAAAAACTTGCGACCGGTGATGCAATTGCGGCAACCGATGTAGCCACTGCAAACATCAAAGCCAGCGATGACTCTGAAATGATTTTATTTAAACTTCCGTAATTTAATATCCCCTCCCAACAGAAGGGCGAATCCACGCGGGTTCGCCCTTTTTTTGGCGCTAAGACTGGCTTGCGGCACGATTCACCGCGTTTTCCCTCCCAAAAGTCGAGATATTCTGCGTTTCACGGTTGACGGAGGAACACAGATTTTGTCATATGCGACCTTCGACGAGGAGGTTCTAATGAAAAAATTCACTCTGATTTTCGCTATCACATTGGTTTCCATGAATGCTTGGTCTTCAGCCATTGTCCTTCGCTGCAATTCACAAAAAGGTGAAGTACTTATTAACTTCGAACCATTGTCGGCGAGCTGGGTTAACAAAGATGGATCTACAACCCCGTTCCTTCGTTATGGAAACATCTGCAATCAAGATGTTTCTAACTACAATCCAAAACCAAACTGCCGTGCGGAAGAAAGATCTGAAGATCACTACTGGATCCAAACATTGGAGTGTGAACACGGAGGTCAATGGTTTGCTGATGCGGTTATGGAAATCAGCCAAATCACGAAAGACGGCCGCTTTCAATGCAAATCTAAATTCGGCAGCAAAGCAGACATCAAGCTAGAGCTCGATAGCTGCCGTCCGTTCTAAGAAAACATTTTCGGCTTAGACGCCTGGCTCTTTGATTTTGCCGGGCGTTTGCTCCATTGGAATTTCAGCAGATCTAATTTTCCGTCTGCACTAAACTCCACGCCTTCCTTCTCAAGCTTCTTTTTTTGCTCTCGATAATTTCGACTTTCCACCTCAAATGATATGCGGCCTTGCGAGTTCAAAACTCGGTGCCACGGCAATTTGTACGTGGTTGAACAGGAATGGAGAATCCAAGAAACTCCTCGAGCCCCTTGGGGTTTACCAGCAAGCTCGGCAATCTGTTTGTAGGTCGCGACCTTCCCCTTGGGAATTTTCAAAATAGTTTCGATCACTTTTTTAGAAAAAGGTGAAAGTTGAATAACGGCCATTAGTTCCCCTGTATAAGGATTCTATCCAGTTGAGCTTTTTGATATGTTCCAAACTCTAAATTAAATAGACAACGAATCAAGGGGTCTTCGACAACATCAACATCCACGGTCTTTTCAACACGCAGATAAAGCGAGGTCAGACTCTCCCCTGTGGTTAAAGCAGAATAGAGCTTCGTCGCGATAACTTCTGTTTTCCATTCTGTAGGCTGGGGACAGGTGTCCACACTTATCATTTCATCGTCAGTCAGTTTGAAATGGAAGACCGTTTCCGTCCCGTCAAAATCAAAAACAGAAAGCTGCCAAAAGCGAGCCTTATTAAAATAGATATCAGCAGACGGGCCCACATCTTTGTACTTAACTGGCAAATCGTTCTGACAATATGATATCACTCGCGCCATCTGCTCTTTGGGTAATTCAGGAAAATGCTTCGCAATTGCAGCAGTTGACGGAGGAACCAGCGCGGGATCGTAGTGATAATCAACGTCCTGATTTCCAATGACCCGAATCCAAGGCAAGGGCTCCGCGGCCTTCATTTCCGAGCCCTCAAGTTTCAGACTTGATCCTGGATTTAAACGAACGATATGTGTCTGAGGTAAAACGGGCCCAACCTGTTCAGAAAACAATTGATAAGAAATGGGAAAGAACGCCTGATTATACCAAGACCATTCTTCCATACGAAACTGACAGGAACTGGGAATCAGATTTTTAGGGGCGAGGAAACGAAGTTGCTCTAACCATTCCTGCGGAATCCTTCTATCGGAAGGTTCCACCCTCAAGGGCTCGATTACTTCCAGCTCTCGCATCGTTTGAAAAGGCCACATAACAAGATCCCATGGCTTTTCCTGAATAAGCTGATTCATTGTTTCTTCATCGACCCAAGAATCCACCACATTCAAAATTTTTAGCCCGTGTACATTGACCTGAAATATAGAATCAACATCCACATCCAATGCTGGCAAGGATTTCAACGCAAAAGGACCTACTTGAACAGATCCCCCCAGCTTTAAAGCGTGAACATTCTTAAATCCCAGCTGTCTGATCCAGTCAAACATTTCTGGGTGCACGCAAAACATGTAAATCGGCGTATTTCGATTTAGGAGCTTAAGACTATCCAACGAACAGTGATCATCATGATGGTGGGATATAAAGACAGCCGCGAGGCTTAGGGCCCGAATACTGTCATAATCAAATTCAAGAGCCGGATAAGCATAACAGTTACGGCTGAATGGATTTTCAAAAATCGGATCAAAGGCGATTTGCACACCCTTGCTTTCGAATACATAGCCCGCATGAAAAATTCTGGAAACTTTGACAGCCATGATCTCGCTTATACTAGATCATGGCTGCAGACGGCAATTCACATATTCGAATCTGTCTTACGACGCAAATCTGACGGGCTGACCAAGTGAAATTGAGTCTTCATCTTGAGCGCCCTCAGCAGCAGCAACGGACCGTCCTGCCACAATTCGATCTAAATCATCAACATTAGTACGGAGCTGCTTTGCTTGATCTGCAAGCTGTTGAGCCGAGACGGCTGCTTCTTCCGAAGCTGAGGCATTTTGCTGTGTGACTTCATCCAGATCATTCATGGCTTTACCCATTTGGACGATGCCGTTGGCTTGCTCATGACTAGCTGTAGAGATTTCTCCACTTAAATCCGCAATTTTCTTAATTGAGGTTACGATTTCCGAAAACACGACACCGCTTTGTTCCGCCTTCGCGCTGCCCTCTGCAATTCTTTCAACGCTTTCGTTAATAAGAGTGGCTATACTTTTCGCTGACTCTGCGCTTCGTTGCGCTAAACTTCTAACGGCATCAGCAACCACCGCAAACCCTCGTCCTTGCTCGCCGGCACGAGCGGCTTCCACTGCCGCATTGAGCGCCAACAAGTTCGTTTGAAAAGCGATATCGTCAATCACCGAAGTAATCTCGGCGATCTTTTTGGAATCAGATGAAATCAATTGAATAGAGGTAATTAAGGAATGAATATCCTGCTCACCTTTCACAGCACTTTCACGAGTAGAAGTGGCAAGGTGCGCCGCTTGCTTTGCATTTTCGGAATTTGTTTTCACCATGGCGGTCAGTTCCTCAATCGTAGCCACTGTTTCCTCAAGGGAGGCAGCTTGTTGTGAGGAAGCAGAAGACAAAGCATGCGAAGAATCCGTGATTTGCTCCGAAGCATGCTTCACTTGCTCCGCACCCTTTGCGATCTCTTCAGATACTTGAGCAATGGATTTAGACAAAGAGACGGCAACCCAAGCTCCGCAGCCCATTCCTAAAATCACCCCGAAAAGAATTGTAACTAACACCGTGGTATTCGTTTCTTTGCCGGTGTCGCGGGCTTCCTGAACCCACGCCTCTCCATTCATATGATGGAATGAAACCAGACTGGCTATAGCCTTATCATAAGCTGCGGCGTACTTTGGGCAATCAATCAGAAAGATACCAATCAATTTCAGCTTATCTTCGTTCGTTCCAGAAAGATAAAGTTTCAAGGCTTCTGTACCTAAACTTTTAAATGCCACCCAAGTGGAATTTACTTCGTCATATTTTTCTTTCTCACCCGGCAGGAAGCCATAAGACTTATAAAGTTCATCAGCCTTTTCATAAGCCGCGATACTGTCAGTCACTTCTTTTACGTACTGTAAGCCTTGCTCATGAGACAAACCAGGCAGCCCCAAACTTCTTAGGCTGATACGAATAGAACGAAAATGAAGGTACATTTTATCAGCAACTTCGATATTCCCCAGAACATCGCCTGTTACCTTTTCATAGGATCTGCCAATTCCTTGGATACCCCAGAACGCAACCCCACCCACAACAACCGGTATCGCCGCCATAAATATGCAAAGCGCGAACAACTTTGCCTTCAGACTCATTTTCATATTCACATCCATCTCGCACTAAAATGTTCATAAATAGAAGAAGGGAGGAACCACGAATACTGCTTACCTTCTGAATCCACCAAGGTCGATGGACACATTCATTTCGGGAATGTCTTAAGAAAACTTGATTGGTATTTAGCAAGCAAGACTCTTATCTGCGCAGAAAAGGAGTTGTTCGGTCTCACATTCGAGAAATCCTCGGCGAAATCACCTAAGACATATGTGCGACCTCGTTTTCACACCGTGTTCCATTAATCAAACAAACAAGATTCCTTTTAGTCGTGTCAGCAATATTCATTAAGGCCTCTTGAGTAAGAAAGGCTTGGTGAGAAGTCATAATAACATTTGGGAACGTCGTTAAACGGGCCAGGATATCATCTGTGATACCTTCGCTGGATTGATCTGTGAAAAACACTCCCTCTTCTTCTTCATAAACATCAAGACAGGCTCCGCCAATACGATGAGCTTTCAATGCTTTGATCAAAGCTTGAGTGTCAATCAAGCCACCCCGGCCGGTGTTAATCAAAACGGCATTGCTCTTCATTTTCGCAAAGGCGCTTTCATCAATAAGATGCTTGGTGGCCTCGTTCAACGGACAGTGCAAAGAAATGATGTCAGATTTTCTAAGCAGTTCATCCAGATTAACGTACTTTGCCATCGCCTCAATTTCAGGGTCAGTTTTAATATCATGGACTAAAATTGAACATCCAAAGCCATTCATAATCTTCGCAAAGACATGTCCAATCCTTCCGGTTCCGATAATACCCACGGTCTTTCCATGAAGATCAAAGCCGACAAGCCCCTCCAGTGAAAAATTCATTTCACGAACGTGATAGTGCGCCTTATGAATCTTTCTATTCAAGGTAAGCAGCAATGCCACCGCATGCTCCGCGACTGCATAAGGTGAATATTCAGGAACGCGCACCACTCGCAAACCTAACTTTGTAGCCGTCGGCAAATGGACATTGTTAAATCCTGCGCAGCGAAGTGCGATAAAGCGAACGCCCAGTTTATGAAGCTCCGTAAGAACTGCTTCGTTTAAAACATCATTAACGAAAACACATATCCCTTGATAACCGCTTGCGAGTTGCACGGTCTTTTCAGTAAGTCTTGCCTCCAAAAAATCAAACTCGATTTCAGAATCTTTCTGAGCCTCTTGAAAAAACTTTTCTTCGTATTTGCGAGCACTGAAAAACGCTACTTTCATGGCAACCTCTGGTTTGGATTTATAAACAATAACCGTAGTATTTGCGGGACGCCATCTCTGACACAGTCCTTTTGCAGAAAATCTTCTCCACCCCCTATCTATAGGATATTACCCAGCATTCTCTAATTTTTGACAAGTTCACAAACCCTGGTATACTTAACCTATAAGTTAATTAACCGATAGGTAAAATATGGATCAGTTAAGTCAAACATTTCAGGCACTCGCAGACCCCACCCGTCGGGCGATGCTTGCGCACTTGGCAAAGGGCGAATCAAATGTGACAGATCTGGCAAAGCCATTTCTGAAAGAAATGAGTCTGCCCGCTGTCACCAAACATTTGAAAGTTCTTGAAAAGGCCGGACTGATCACCAAAACCAAAGAGGCACAATGGCGTCCCTGCAAAATCAATGCAGATGGACTTCGTGATGTTGCCGATTGGATGGAACATTACCGAACATTTTGGGAAGAAAGTTTTGATCGACTGGATGCTTACTTAAAAACCGTCACTGCCAAAGAAAAGACATCGAAAGGGAAAAAAAATGGGCGCAAGAAATAAACCTAACGAAATATATCTCACCCGTGTGTACGATGCCCCGGTAAAACTCGTATGGGATGCTTGGACAGATCCAAAGCAAGTGGCCCAATGGTGGGGACCTCGCGGTTTCACTATCACAACTCACAGCAAGGACCTTCGCGTCGCCGGCCATTGGTCTTATACAATGCATGGACCCGACGGTAAAGATTGGGAAAATAAAACGGTCTATCACGAAGTCGAAAAGTATTCTCGTTTGGTTTATGACCATGGTGGTGGCGAAGATCGCCCGCCCCTTTTCAGAGTTACCGTGACATTTGAAGAAATCAAGGGTGGCAAAACGAAAATGGATATGACCATGGCTCTGGAAACTGCTGAAGCCGCGAATGAGACGAAAAAATTTATCAAACAGGCAAGCGGCAACTCCACTTGGGATCGCTTGGCAGAATTCTTGGACAAAGAGTCCACGGGCAAAGAAAAATTCGTTATCAATCGAGTTTTTGAAGCTCCAATTAACACGATGTTTGAGATGTGGACGAATCCGACTCATTTCGCAAAATGGCTGGCACCGACGGGCTTTAATATGAAGTTCTTGCGTGCTGATATTAAGGCCGGGGCAACGACGTTCTATTGTATTGAAAACGATGCAGGTTTAAAAATGTATGGCCGAGCAAAGTATTTGGAAATCTCCGCTCCGAACAAACTGGTTTACACTCAAGAGTTCACCGACGAGAAAGAAAATCAATCACGTCATCCGATGGCGCCCACATGGCCTGCTGTTATGCAGACCACAGTCCTATTCGCCGAAGAAAGTCCCACAGAAACTCGCGTGACTGTGACTTGGGAAGTTGTCGGCGATTACACAGCGGAAGAGCTTGAGACCTTTATCAAAGGACGCGCCGGCATGACTCAAGGCTGGACGGGATCATTTGATAAGCTTGAAGACTACATCGCTAGCAACAGAAATTAGTGTTCCTAAAACTCCCCCGTGCACCAGAATACGGAGCGCGATGGGGAAATTTTGAACCCTCCCGTAAGCTAGGATCATCGTGGGTAGCATACCAAAAAAGCCCACGATGAATCCCTTCAGCCAAGGCTGTACATCCCAATTAACAAAGGGAATCAGCAGTCCCAGCAAAACCCACTGAAAGAAAACCGAAACAATTGAATAGCGATATATCGGAGGCTTAGACTTCATATCCTTTAGCATCGGTATGATGTCCAGGCCACCCGCAACAATTCCAATAAGCAGTGCAATTATGATTTGAACTAACATATCGCTTATCATAGGAAGTCTTTATTTCCGTGTCATCGGAAGTTTGCTATAATAAGCAAACATTGTTATCAGGCTAATGAGGTCTAAAAATGAAATTGATTTCCTGGAACGTGAACGGTCTTCGTTCCGTTCATAAAAAGAACTTCCGTGAATGGTTTGAAAAAGAAAAGGCAGATGTTGTCTGCCTTCAGGAAATCAAAATTACTGACGAGGCGATTAAAAAGGATGAAACATTTTATCATCCGGCAAAGTATCACTCTTCATGGGCGTTTGCGGAAAAGCCGGGATACTCGGGTCTCGCGATCTATTCTAAGAATGAACCCGATGATGTCCGGGTCGGTTTGGGAATCCCCAAATTTGATTCTGAAGGTCGCTGGATCGAGGCGGACTTCGGCCCGATTACCGTGGTGAACAGCTATTTCCCAAATAGCCAAAGAGAACACACTCGATTACCTTTTAAACTGGAGTTCTGTGCGGCTGCAGAAAAGCGCCTGCAAGCTTTGAGAAAAAAAGGGCGCGAAGTGATGATCTGTGGTGATTTTAATATCGCTCACAAAGAAATTGATCTTCGTAATCCCAAAACCAATATGAAAAATGCGGGCTTTCTGCCGGAAGAACGTGCGTGGATGACAAAGTTCCTGGATAAGCTTGAATGGGTTGATGCTTTCAGAAAATTCGAGCAAGGCCCAGATCACTACACGTGGTGGAGCTATCGACCTGGAGTGCGGGAAAAGAACATTGGTTGGCGCTTGGATTACTTCCTGGTGAACAAAGAAGCGTCGGATAGATTAAAGGCTGCAGCCCATTGCCCAGATGTTATGGGTTCTGACCACTGCCCTGTTCGTCTTACTCTGAAAAAGTAATCTCTCGTTTTATTGCAAAGCTTTCTTCACGGTATCTTCTAGTGAAGAAGGCTTGCGACCCAAAAGCTTTTTAAGATCATCGCGATCCGTATAAAGATCTCCTCTGACAATCCCAGCATCTGAATCGGCAAGAATTTCGGCAAATCCCTGTGGAACTCCGAAGCTCATCAATAGTTTCGCGTATTCGCCGGTAGGCATATCTTTATATTCAATAGTCTTACCACTGAGTCGCGAAGTTACTGCCGCCAGTTCAGATAAAGTAAATGAATCACCGGCAAGTTCATAGATAGCATTTTTAGAAGTATCTCCCAGAACAACTGCTGCGGCAGCTGCTGCATAGTCCGCTCGGGTAGCAGCACTCACTTTTCCATTTTGAGCGGCACCAGCGATCACACCACTTTTTAAAACGTTGCCGAATTGCTCTGTGTAGTTTTCGATGTACCAGCTATTTCTTAAAAACGCATGAGGGATACCCGATTGAGAAATCATTTTTTCAGTCGCCAAATGTTCCTGAGCTAAAAGCATTTTGCTGGTGTCAGCCTTTAAGATGCTTGTGTAAGCAATGAATTTTACCTTTGCGTTTTTTGCGGCATTAATAACATTCGTGTGTTGAGGAACGCGTTGACCTGCTTCACTTCCTGAAATGAAAAGAAGCTTATCCACACCTTCCAACGCCTTTTGCAAACGATCTACATTACCATAGTCTGCCTCACGAACCGTGATTCCTTTTGAGACAAGGTCTTTAGCTTTTTCTTTGTTTCTAACAATAGCCACCAACTCTTGAGGTTTCGCGCCTTTGTTTAAAAGAGCCTCCACTGCCAATTTACCCAAATGTCCTGTTGCCCCTGTGATTGCGATCATAAAATCTCCTATCCGATATAGATCCAACAAGTGAACTTATGCTATACTAATCCCGACACTAACATAATGTAAGTACGCACTATTTTGTTACTGTACTGATTTTTAAAAAGATATGGAGTTTCAAATGGTTACAAAATCCGACAAAAAGACAAAACAGTCACCTTGCCCGGTTACCAAGACCATGCAAGTGATTGGCGGAAAATGGAAACCCATGATTCTTTTTAATCTGCTGTCAGGCCGAAAGCGCTTTAACGAATTACAAAGACTTGCGGGAAATCCTTCGGCACGTGTGCTTACTCTACAGCTGCGCGAACTTGAAGACGACAAAATCATCAAACGCGATGTCTTTGATCAAATTCCTCCGCGCGTGGAGTACTCACTGACCACGAAGGGAAAAAGCCTAAGTTCTGTGTTAGAAATGATGGCAAATTGGGGCCAAACCCACGGTTAGTCTTTCTTGGATCCGCTTAAGTTTTCAAAAAGCTTAGACATCTTACTAAAAAGATCCGCGATGTTTTTGTCGGGGTTTTTGCCTGCTAGCATGGCGCTTTCTTCGATCTTTTCAATACAGCGAAGATCCTGACAAATCAGATAGGAATTACTGACGTTAGCATTCATCGCAACTGACAAGAGCCCAATGTCTTCCGAAGAACCATAGGCATTACACCAATTGCACAAGCCACCTGTGGGTTCTCCACCAGTGTGAGTTCTTTTAAACGCCACCCCACGAGGCATATCCCAATTCGGCATTTTAAATAAAAGATAAGTGTAAACCCCGGAAGGTTCTTTCCAAGTAAAGTAAGAACGAACATTGAATGGATATTTTAGGTTATCAGGCAAAAGTAGCTTCTTCTGATCACGCTCACGAAAACAGGAAATCAATTCTTCCTCGGAAGAGATCGAGAATACATGTTCGGTTTGATAACTTGTCTCAGATGTTTGCATAGTTAGCCCTCATTCATCATGATACACCACAAACTGTCAGAAGTCATGCAGACGGTCTAAGGTGCATACGACTAAACTGGATCGATGAAATTTCTCGTCCTCCTTATTTCTATCACAACGTGGCAGGCAATTGCCAATGCAGAATCCGAATGGAGCTTTGGAGCCGACCTCCAAATGTCAGAGCAATATTTCCCCGAAGAATACGGCGAGAACACTAATACCAGCTTATTCAAAATTGAAATTGATCCCCTGGCGAAATGGAAAAAGGGCGAACACTGGCGCTTTTACTTAAAACCCGTTTTAGTTGCGAACCCCGATAACAAATCTTCCGAGGAACAAGTTTTTATCGAGCCCTCCGAAGCCTATATAAAATTTCAAAAGGATGTTTTAAATATTTCCTTGGGCTATCACCTGGTCACTTGGGGAGTCACAGATGGATACAACCCAATCGATGTTGTGAACCGTCGACAAATTTATGATCCCACTCGCTCTAAAAAGTTGGGATCACCTTCGCTGATGATCTCTGAATCGCTGAGTTGGTTTGATTATGACTTTATTTATGTCCCAAAATCCCGCGAAGCGATTATGCCTGGGGAGAACAGCCGTTGGCTTCCTCGGGATGTCTTCATTCCCCAGGTTCCCGAAAACAATCTCGTCTTATTACTACCTCCAAATCTTCGTTATCACTGGGGGATTAATGAAACTCTGAACAATGCATTGGATAACAACATAGCCCTGCGCTTGCAAAAAACGATTTCTATTTTCGATATCTCTCTAACTGGATTTGATGGCGCGGGTGGATACCCGATCATTGAACCTCAGGTCACTGGAACCATTGTTCAGGTCTCTCCCAAAACAGTTATTCAAGTGGATCCCGATGTGACCTTAAATCGGAAACAGCGACGAATTCGCCAAGGTGGATTTACATTAGTCAGCCACCAATGGGACTTTTTATTCAAATATGCCACCAGTTACACAGATGATTACGGCGACTATGTCAATTTGCCCGGATGGCTTCATGAAAACGTGTTGGGTATTGAAAAGACGTTTAACTTTAATGACGCCATGCTGATCGCCATACTTCAATATTCATTTTTAGACTCTGAAAAACAAAATGATTCAAATATCTCGCTTACAGAAGTCTTTCGCAGATCCTGGATGGCAGGAGGTCGCTTAACTTGGAAAGAAGTTTGGAATGCCTCGATCCTTGGACTTTACGACACTCTTAACTACAGCACTTTTTTAGAAATGACTTTAGGCCGACGCTTTTTTGATGCGTGGAGTGTAAACTTCACAGCGGACTTCATTGCTGGAAGCAGTGAAAATCCGCTGGGTGTTTATTCGAAGAATGATTCTTACTTACTATCTGTCAGTCGTTCCTTTTAGGGAGCCAACTGCAATAGCAAGTCCGAGTTAGAAAGTGATGTTGCTTTCTTAATTTTAAGCGTGACACCTTCCATCACCGGTATTGCTGGCAATGTGACATCCATTGTTTTACCCGAAATCGCGCCCAGGATTTTACCTTCAATCGTGGACGCGGCAAAACGTGTCTTAGGTGAGTATTTTTTCACATAAGAAGGATCCCAACTGTATTTCAAATCCAAAGTAGTGTTCGTAAACTTCACACTGGCTTTGCTTTCAGAAATTCCCACGGTCACATTGCTATTAAATGGAACCACAAAGTTCATAAACGGAATATAGTTACCGCCCTTAGGCGCCTGCATCTGGCTTAGCAAATTAAGATTCACTTGATACTTCAAACCTGATCCTGTCACTTTCGGATCTTTGTTCGAGTAAACATTAAAAAGAAACTTGCTAGATTTCGGATAGTCCATCAACTCCGGCCACACGAACCACTGCATGAAGCGAGAATTCATCACCGTTGAAAAACCAGAAATCTGTGTGGAGTAAAACTGATGCACCCACGAATCAGCCGCATAAGACTGAGTGATGATTTCTTTGGCCAATCCGCCAGGCAGACGAATCATCGCCTGAGAACTTACGGCAAGTTTTGGATCTTCTTTTGAAAGAGCCAATGTTTTTGTCGTATTCTGAGAGGATCTGGTGAAATTCATGATCACACGGCCCTTGGCAGTGACCTGATCGGGATTTGTATCATTAAAGCTATCGATCACCATGCTCATCTTTACATCAGAGCGTGCACTTACCAATTCTCTGGGAGTGGACAGGTCAAAAGACCATTTGCCAATATAGTCATTCAGATATGAAAGCAACAGCGCCTTCTTAGGATTTACGAACGCCGCTGAATCCATTGAAATCTGAGAAATTTGTTGGTTCACGATTTGATCAAAGCCATCAGCACCCGTACATGTGAATGCTTGCGTACTCCACGCATCTTGTTTCCATGACAGGCTCACATCTTCCACACGCCCGTTAGCCGTGCTGGAAGCCACTTCTGGCGATACAGCGATAGAAAATGAACCAGCACCCGGTTTCATATTCATAACGACATTGGAACATGAGGCTTGAAGATGAAAACGACCGGTGATGCCATTAACAGTACGTTCAATCCATTGGTCGACAGAAATACTAGTAATAGTCATTTGTGCGGATAAATCTTTAGACTGGAGAATTAATTGAGTTTGTTCAGATCCCAGGTCCGGCTTTTGCAATTGAGTCTTCAGCGCCAGGGAAAGACCTTTCAGCTGAACTTGTACTCCGTCCTGTGCTTCCACCATCTGATCAGGAAATTGCCAGTTTGCCTGAAATTCCTTGTTCACCAGTGATTTCCATTTTTCCTCGATAAGATTTTGCTGAAACTGCTTTGGAAGAACAAGCTCAAACTCTGATTCGACAGTGGCAGAGGAAAACGCCGACTGCGAAAACAGAAAAGCAGCAAATACGAAAAGAGACTTTGTGATTTGCGTTTTTATCATGGGTTAACGTTACGGCTCTTCGCCCAAAATCTAAAGCAAGAATTTCCGTTCGGATGTATTCTCATTTTTCATTCAGTAAAAAGGTCCAACATCGAAGAACTTTTATACTTTTATCGCCGAAATCATAACTTCACGTGTTTAACTATCTCTCTGTTCATCATTTATTCAATTTTCTGCACATTCCAGAGAGGAAAAAATCGTCCGATATATTGTATCTGACTTCAATAAAGGAAAAGGACTGAGCGAATGTTGCGACTGCCTTTGAAAATTTCAAAAAAAGCCCTAGCGATCACCTCATTGATCGGCGTGATTATTATAACTCTGGCTAGTTTGTTTGCTTTACCGAAACTTACAACTCAGTACAGTCTTAAGCAGTTTCTTCCCAAAGATAACGCTCTTCTAAAGCTTGATGAAAAAAGTCGTCAGACGTTTCAACTATCTGAAGTTCAACCTTTCATCATCACAGCAAAAGTTAACAAGGATAACGGAGATTGGTTCAATCAATCTAAAATTTCTGATCTTGAACAATTAACTGAACTCGTGTCAAATTTCCCGGGAGTCCGCACTGCACTTTCTTTGGCAACAGTTCAAGGCGCCATCAGTAATGAAAATGGTTTAAGTGTCGGTCCCTTGCTAAAAAATGTTCCTGTTCAGAACTGGAGAACCGAAACTCTTGCAAATCCGATAATTGCGCCGACTCTGATTTCCAAAGACGGTAAGACCGCTTCTATTATTGTCAGCATCAACAGACTCAATACTCACGAACTGACAGCTCTTCGCCAGAACCTGCAGGTTACAGCGACGGCAGCACTTCCCTTTGCTGATGTTCAGTTGGGTGGAACTCCCGCAGTACAAACAGACGTTGGGCAACTACTGCAGACAGAGCTGCGAAATTTCGTGGTACTTGGATTCGTGGCATGTTTTATCGTCCTAGCCCTTATATTTTCCAACTTCTCCCCGCTGGTTATTTCCTTCATCGTCATCGTGTGCGCTAATATTTTAGTAGTTGCGGTGATGGCATTGGTTGGGCTGCCATTCTCTATTCTGTCGACGACAATTCCAATTCTAACAACTGTGGACGTCGTTTCTCTCTGTATTCATACACTCCTCCGATATGCCGAAGAAAAGAAAGCTTCTCCAGAAAAGTCCCATGAGGATCTGGTGATGATGACTCTTAAAGCTATTTTAAAACCCAACATGATCGCTTCTTTGACGACGATGATTGGTTTCCTGAGTCTGCTTACGACCAATGTTCCACTTATTCGTGAATACGGCGTAACGGCAGCGATATCTATTGTTACCGGATGGATTGTGACCACGATCTTACTCTTCCCACTTCTTTTATTCTTAAAAGGCCCACAGGCACGCGAGTGGGCTTGGGCTAAAGCGCGTTGGGGACTCTATTTATTCCGTCGCAGTGGCTTATGGACAACAGGGATCATCATCGTATCTTTGGGATTGGCTTTGAAAGGTCACAGCCTGTCTTGGTCCGCTCGTCTGTTTGATGATCTTCCTCAGAATCATCAGGTTCGCTTATCGACCGAAACTATCGACAGAGAACTAGGTGGCATGATTCCAGTGGACATCGAGATCGCTGGTGGTCAAGATTCGTGGAATGATCCAAAACTTATCGAAAGACTGGACTCCCTTTCCGCAGATCTTCGCCAAACGAAAGGCATTGGCAGTGTCGTGAGCTTACCGGATCTGGTAGCAGCCGCCAGCTTTCAACACTCAAGATTGCCTGCAAGTCGCAGCTCCACAGCAGAGATCTTCTTTTTGTATTCATTGTCTAATGAAAGTCCTTTAAAAAACTTTCTAAACGCCGACAGCTCAAAAACCCGCGTTTCGGTTAGAACTCAAGATTTACCCGGAAATGAATTGCATGCTCTGGTACAAGTCGTACGCGAAAAAACTGAAAAAGCCTTTCCGGGAATGGGAGTACAAGTCACTGGAATGGGGTCTACGATCCATTCCTTAAATAATGATCTTTCCCACGAGCTGATTTTTGGATTCTGGCAATCGATGTTAGCGATTGTCGTGGTTTTAGTTTTTGTATTTAAGTCACTGCGTTGGTCGCTGGTGGCTTGTATTCCAAATCTGGTTCCTCCGGCGGCCCTGCTCGGCTTCCTGGCAATTTCAGAAACGCCAATCAAACCCAGTGTCGCAATTATTTTCTCGATCGCTCTTGGCTTGGCATTCAACAACACCGTTTATCTTTTGTCTCGTTTGCGAGTCATGCAAAAGAACACAAAAAGTGGAAAGCTAGATATCGAAAAAGCCTTGTGGCTTGAGGGCAACCCGTGCCTGATCTCGAGTCTTACGTTGCTGGCTGGCTTCTCGGTGTTTATGGCTTCATATTTCGCCATGAACCGCATCTTTGGTTTCTATATGCTTTTGTCTATGCTGGCTGGTCTGGTAGGGGATTTGATTCTTTTACCGACGATGCTGAAAAGTTGCCCGTGGCTTCTGGGACCTTTACGTTTTAAGAAGGAGAAAGTTATGGCAACAGCAGCATCTATCCTTCTGGCAATCATCGTGATCAGCACTCCATTCAAACTTTGGGCCCAGGGACTGCCCACGGCAGAAACTTTGGGGAAAGAAATGAGTTCTCGAATCAGCACAAAGGATGAGACCTTTATCGCTGAAATGAAAATCATCGAAGCCGATGGCTCCAAAAAAGAACGTCAGATGCAAATCTGGCGTATGAGCCCCTCTAAAAAAGATCATTCAATGATGGTCAGAATGCTTAAACCTGCAGACCTAAAAGGCACTGCGCTTTTAGCCACGATGAAAAACGATAAGGAAGACAAATGGATTTACCTTCCCTCCTCCAAACAAGTGCGTCGTTTGACGGGCGAAAACAGCAAAGGTGGAATTCTTGGCTCTGAACTAAGTGCCGAGGATTTTGATTTCAATCGCGACTCCTCAGCCACGACGACCGTGAAAAAAGAATTGGAAGTAAAGGGTGCCAAATTCTATTTAGTTGAAAGCGATGTTTCTGCGAACTCTCCGAATTACTCGAAAATTGTTAGTTATGTTTCAGCGAAAGAGTTTTTGCCAATCAAAGCCGAGTGTTTTGATAAACAATCGAAATTGGTAAAGACGATTGATTTTGGTGATTACAAAAAGCTTCCGGGTGGAAAATTCCGCGCTGGCAGCATTAAGATCCGTAACGTGCAAAATAAACGCGGCACAGATATCACTTTGTCTGATATCAAAATTAATCAAAACCTGAAAGCTTCCAAATTTAATCCCAAAGCTCTTGCAGACGACTAATATTATAAATTATTGAAAATATTAGAAAATTCATAGGACCTTGACAAAATTTTGCCGTAACTCAGATTGAAAATACAGGCAATATTTTGAAAGGAGGTCTTATGAAAGTCTTAAACTTGCGTTCATTAATTCAAGACATTGTTCTATTTCTAGGGATAACAGCCCTATTAACAATCATTGTGAATACCACGACTCCCCCCGAATCTATGACTACGGCGTCGATGACATCATCGGCCTCTGAAAAATATTTGGCGACACCTTGACAGGGTAATTTCCAAAATCAGTTTTTAAAAAACAAACCATAAAGGAGGTATGAAATGAGAATGTTAACAACTACACCATATTGGACAACACGCAGTCTTACTTCTGGACTCTCCAGTATGTTCGATGAAATGGAGCATATTGCAAAAATTTATGATGATCGGGATTTCACTCCCGCCTGCGATCTTACTGAAAATGAAACGCATTACTTCATGAGCATGGATCTGCCAGGGTTAAATAAAGAAGACTTAAAAATTGATATTACCAACAACCTTTTGACGGTCTCTGGTGAGCGAAAAAGAAATTCAGCAGACGACAGTCGAAAATATCAATTGTTTGAAAGAAGACATGGCTTTTTCAAACGAAGCTTTACACTTCCCTCAAGCATTGAATCTGCGAAAGTAGAAGCTCGCTATGAAAATGGAGTATTAGAGCTGTACCTTCCTAAAACCGAAGCTGCAAGGCCAAGAAAAATTGAGATTCAAGACGGAAAAACCGGAATTTTCGAACGTCTGATTGGCTAAACCACCACGTTCTCTCTCCCTGTCCCAGTGTAGGCTTCTTCACCGAGGAGCCTACACTCTTATTGTGCTATCTGCGAGCCGCCCTCTCTAGAAATGCTATTTGGCTGCGTATGCGGCAGCGATATGAGCCGCAAGCTTCGCGTTATTTAGAACCAACTGAATATTCGTCTCAAGGCTTTTTCCGGCCGTCAGCTCTTTCACTTTTCCTAACAGGAATGGAGTGGAGTCTTTCCCTTTGATTCCCTTTTCATTCATCTCAGCTAACGCATTGTTGATGACTTTTTCCATTTCTTTAAAATCCAGAGAGTATTCTTTAGGAGCGGGGTTTGCGATCACCACTCCGCCATTCAAGCCCAAATTCCATTTTGCTCGCAGGATCTCAGCAATATTTTCTGCCGTCTCGACATTTGCATCTACTTTAAATCCACTTTCACGAGTATAGAACGCTGGCAGTTCGGATGTTTGATATCCCAGCACGGGGACACCTTTTGTTTCAAGGTATTCCAGAGTTAAACCGATATCGAGAATAGATTTAGCACCCGCACAGATCACCGCAACATTCGTTTGAGCAAGCTCTTCCAAGTCTGCAGAAATATCCATCGTCTGTTCAGCACCGCGATGCACGCCACCGATACCGCCCGTTGCAAAAATCGAAATTCCTGCAAGTTCCGCAATGATCATCGTGCTCGCAACTGTTGTTGCGCCGTCTTTTTTTGCAGCAACAATCATCGGAATATCCCGGCGACTGACTTTTGCGATCTGCATTCCCTTTTTCGCAAAGCTTTCGATTTCAGGTTTGGAAAGACCCGCACGCAAAACACCATCAATGATCGCGATCGTCGCTGGAACCGCGCCATGGGAACGCACCTGCTCTTCGACCGCCAAGGCCATTTCATAATTCTGCGGATACGGCATCCCGTGAGAGATAATCGTCGACTCCAGGGCGACAACGGGTTTACCGGCCTTTAAGGCCTCTGCAACTTCATCGGTTAGCTGAACTTTTAGGTGTTTCATGCGAGGCAATCTGCCAGTTTTTATAAAGCAGGGCAATTCAGATTAAGAAGCTTGAAAATTCCACCGAAGTGCAGACTTTTTAAACATGATAGTCTTCACTAAGACAGCCAGTTTCTTCAGTATTCGGTTGCTAATAAGCACAAGCAAGGTTGCAATAAAGACTCACGGAGGAACCATGAGAATTCTAGTATTGATCATATCAGTATTTTGCTCTGCACAAGCCTTGGCGATGACTTCATCGGAAATGAGAGCAAAGGGCTGCATCCCTTTCCGCCAAGAGGACGGAACGATCACGATGAAATGCAAAGCGCCGCCGTACCAAATTCAAGAAGCCCACGAGCTAGAATTAAAAGCTGGTGACGTGATTACTGAAATCAATGGTGAACCGGTCGACAGCCCAGCCAAAGCCATGGAACTTTATCAGTCGCAGAAGGCCTCAACGATGTCCATCGAACGTGCCCCTCAAGAAGCGCGTGGCATTAATGAAGAGACGACAGATAACAATTAAGTGAGAATTTTTAGGCACTCCGCCGTGAGTGCCTGTTTTTCTTTCATTAAAAAGCAGAAATTGCCGATTCAGGGTTGCGGAAACCATCAAACAT
Organism: Bdellovibrio sp. ZAP7; assembly: GCF_006874645.1. Classification (NCBI taxonomy): domain Bacteria; kingdom Pseudomonadati; phylum Bdellovibrionota; class Bdellovibrionia; order Bdellovibrionales; family Pseudobdellovibrionaceae; genus Bdellovibrio; species Bdellovibrio sp. ZAP7. Next base: position 3,855,641 of record NZ_CP030082.1, read on the forward strand.
AAAATAGATTTCTGAGCATGAAAACTCTGCTTTTTGTATTCGGTACTCGTCCTGAAGCCATCAAATGTGCGCCTGTTATTTTAAAAGCCCAAAAAGATCCGCGCTTTAAAGTTCTTGTCTGTTCGACAGGTCAGCATCGCGAAATGATTCGTCCATTATTCGATTTTTTTGGCATCAAACCTGATTTCGACTTGGATCTTATGCGCCCAGGACAAACTTTGATTGATATTTCCATGGGAGTGATGGCGGGTTTAAATAAAATCCTGAATGAAAACAAAATCGACGCCGTCGTCGTTCAAGGTGATACGACAAGTGGGTTTATCGGAAGCCTGGTTGCTTTCTATAACAAAGTTTCTGTCGTTCATATCGAGGCCGGCCTTCGCTCGGGAGACATCTACTCCCCCTTCCCTGAAGAGTTTAATCGCAAAGGCACAGCTTTGGTTTCTAAAGTGCACTTGGCACCCACTGAGACGGCGAAAGAAAATCTTTTACGCGAACACTATCCGGCTGAAGATATCTTCGTAACCGGCAACACCGGTATCGATGCATTGTTTGAAGTGAAAAGAAAAATCGCAGCCACTCCGCAGCTTCAAACTGAAGTGGCTGGAAAATACTCTTTCCTGAATCCAAAACGCAAAATGATTTTGGTAACAGTTCATCGTCGTGAATCCTTCGGTGAACCTATGGAAGAAGTGATGAAAGGATTGCTGGAGCTTTCCCGTCGCGAAGACCTGGAATTGATGATTCCACTTCATATGAATCCCCAAGTTCGTGCCTCTGCTAAAAAGATTTTTGGGGACAACGCCCAGTGGATCGATAAGGGTGAAACTTTAAATCCAGCTAACAAAATCTGGCTGTGTGAGCCCGTCGACTATGTTCCGTTTATCTATCTGATGGATAAAGCCCACATGATCATTACTGATTCTGGTGGTGTTCAAGAGGAAGCTCCGTCTTTGGGTAAGCCTATATTGGTTGCCAGAGAAAAAACTGAGCGCCCCGAAGCCATTGCTGCCGGGACGTCTAAATTAATCCCACTTGAGCAGGCCAAATTCTTCAAAATGGCTAGCGAAGTATTGGACACTCCTGAAATTTTTAACCGTATGTCACAGGCTAAAAACCCTTTTGGCGACGGTAAAGCATCTGAGAAAATCTTAGATATTCTGGACACCAAACTTTAACATTAGAGAATACGTTCCAGAAACTTCCATGAAAATTCTGCACCGGCATTGTAATACAAATGCCGGTCGTATATACCACCGATGTAATCAAGAATTTGTCAATTCGGCGGTGGTTTATCGAACTCATGGTACGTGTTCTGCGATATTCTGCTCTGAGCTTAATTTTATCTACAACATTAGTCACGACCACTGCTCAAGCATCCTTCACTTCAAGTGGAGAAATCTATTCGGAAACGAATTACGTTCCTCAGTATGGTTTACTGACGGACACGCAGCTTCGTTATGTCTTTTACAAAGACGAATTGGCCGCGGTCTATTTAGGTGCGGTCGTTCAACGTCAGGATAAGACATCCACCGATCAAGACACCCTCTACAACAAAGAATATCTGATGGCCGAGGTGGGCTTCCGATTCAAAATCTGGAAGAACTTGCACCTGCTTGCCGAAGCTCGCACTGAAGACCGCAGCCGCTGGGGCGTGTTCTTGGGTGATATGTGGATCTATCCGGTGAGCTCCGTAAATATGTTCACTGAGTTTTACGCTGAAGGCGTGTTGATGCCTTCTTATCATCACAACCCGGTATCCACAGGTTGGATCAAACAAGGTCTGCGTTTTCAAATGGATCCGAATTTCATGATCGATCCTTACATTGAACTTTACGGTCGCCGCAGCCCTACTCCTGATTTGGGTCGTGACACTGATCAAGCGCGCGCGGGCGTTCGCTTCTTGGGTGCCTGGGAAAAATGGAGCGTAGGTCTTTTGGTTTATGAAGCCTTCGTGAAAGACGAACGCAGCCATAACGAAGCCCTTTTGTACTTTGGAGGATCATTCTAATGTTGTTTGATGCTCTATTTATCTTATTGGCATTCGCGGTTGTGATTGGCGCTCTGGTATTCACGTTAGATGACCTTTTCATCGATCTTTACGCGCTGATCTTTAGAATGAAACCGAAAGTTGTGACTTCTGATTTCATCACTAAGATCAAACAAGCTCCGGAAAAACATTTCGCAATTTTGATCGCAAACTGGAAAGAAGCAGAAGTCATCGCTCCGATGATTCGCGGAAACCTGCGCGGTCTTCAGTACAATAACTACACTTTCTTTCTAGGTGTTTACCCGAATGACACGGCGACTTGGGAAGCTGCTAAAAAGCTTGAAGATCTATTTCCACACAAAGTCGTTGTGATCGTGAACACGCAACCTGGTCCGACTTCTAAAGGCCAGATGCTAAACGAGATGGCTCGTCAGATTATTGATTCGGAAATCGCTACCGGGCGCAAAATTGATTTGTTCTTGATGCAGGACTCTGAAGACGTGCTTCATCCACATTCACTCAGCTTGATGAATCACTATTCGTCTCAAGCAGACTTCGTGCAAATCCCGGTATTTTCTTTTGACGTTCCTGCCGCATCCCTGGTGGGTGGCGTTTACATCGATGAATTTTCGGAATCACACACCAAAGATCTGTTGGTTCGCGAGCGCATGGGCGCAGCGATTCCGTCTGCGGGCGTGGGCACATGCATCGGTAAAAATCTGATGTTGAAACTTCAAGATGCGCAAGAAGGTCAGTTCTTAAAAGAAGATACTCTGACTGAGGACTATCACTTGGGCATGATGACGAAGCAATTGGGCTTTAAATCCAAGTTCGCTTGCGTTCAGTACGAAAAAGAAAATGGCAAAAAGGAATTCATCGCGACTCGCGAATACTTCCCGCATTTGATGCAGGCATCGATGCGCCAAAAATCCCGTTGGACTTTGGGAATTGCTTTCCAAGGTATGGATAACCTTTCTTGGAATGGAACTTTCGTCGACAAATACTTCATGTGGAGAGATCGCCGCGGTCCTTTGAACAGCGTCTTGATCGTATTCTCTGCTTTGTTACTGGTTATGTTCGCTTCCGCACGCGCCACAGGACACCTGCCGGAAATTCTGCAAACGAATTTATTCCAAGCATTGTTGCTCCTGAATCTTCTGAATATGTCCGTGCGTGTAGTGCAACGAATGAAAGCCGTCTCTCGTACCAATGCGCGTATGCACATTGCGCTGGTACCCGTCAGATGGCTTCTTGCAAATGTTATTAATATCGGCGCGACGGTGAAAGCTTATCGCCAATACAAAGAAAGTATCAGAACAGGAAAACGCCCGGCGTGGATTAAAACCGAGCACCGTATGCCTGAGCACTTTGGAAAAGAGATTGAGGTTCAAAGCACATGAGACCACTATTAGCGATTTTCAGTCTATTGCTTATCATGAGCGCCGCAACCGCAGCCAATGCGGCTTCTTGCGTGAATATCTATTATGATCGCTCACCCGATGCGACATACTGGATGGGCAAAACTTATGCGACTTTCTTGCAAAACCTTATGGGTCACTTCCCAGAGTATCAGCAAGTCGTATCTACGGTAGAGTCCTACAAAAAAGGCGATATCGACAAGTGCGCAGCAACGATCTATATCGGATCTTATTTTGACAATGCAGTTCCTGCTGACTTCTTAAAAGATTTCACTGAAACGAAAACCAACGTGGCTTGGCTCGGTTACAACACCTGGAAACTGGGTAAAGACTTCGACAACGTCTTTGGCTATAGCTATGAAAAGATCAGCTCCCTGGATCGCCAAAATCTTGATTTCAAAGCTCGCCCAAGTTTCTTTAAGAACATCCTCTATAAAGGTGAAAAGTTCTTTAAGTATGGCGATTTCAGCCAAACTCAAAACGGTCAATTCCTGGCGGAGTTCGAACAATCTTTGTTCAAACCGGTCGCTCCAGAAAAATCTCAAGTTTTAGCCAAAGCTCAACAAAACGTAACGGGCGAAGAAGCTCCGTACATTTTGCGTGCAGGCAATCACTTTTATGTGGCTGATGTTCCATTCAGCTTTATGCACGAAGCAGATCGATATCTGGTATTTGCTGACGTTCTATTTGATATCTTGAATGCCAAGCCTCGTCACAACGACAAGTATGCTTTCTTACGTATTGAAGACGTGCACGCCTTGGTTCCACTCAGCTGGTTGTACATCACGAACAAAGTTCTGAAAGAAGAACAAGTTCCGCTTAATATCTCGATTATCCCGATCTTTTACGATCCATTGAAACAATACACGAACAACCCTAACGAGCAGTTGTTATCCATGGACCGCGTTCCTGCATTCATGAATTACATCCAGGATTCCAAAGCACAAGGTGCAAACTTCATCTGGCACGGTGTTACTCACCAATACAAAAACCAATTCAACCCTCACTCCGGCACTTCCGGTGACGACTTTGAATTCTTTGATGTGGCTAACAATGGCCCCATCGCTGAAGACAGCGTGGGTTATGTCATGGATAAACTTGAAGACGGATTCTCTGTTCTTCAAAAAGCCGGCATCACACCTAAAATCTGGTTAACGCCGCACTATCAAGCGAGCACTTTGGACAATATCATTTTCGCCAATGTGTTTTCCTGGAATGTGGGCCGCGTGATCTATTACAACTTTAAAGCTCAAGGTTTAACACCTTCTGCAGATCCAGCGTTGTGGCTTGAAACTAAAGCTGCCAACGGCAAGCAATTGCGCGATCAATTCTTTAAAGATTTGAAAGTGACAACGGGTTCAAAAAACTGGAGCGGTCAGTTCTTCCCATACGAAATTTTTGGAGACGTGCACGGTCAACGTGTTATCCCTGAAAACCTGGGTAACTCGCAACCATTCCAAAATGACCACGTAACAAATCCTCGCAGCAAAGAAGACATCGTAGCCGATGCGAAAAGAAACCTGGTATTGCGTGATGCTTGGGCTTCATTCTTCTATCACCCGTTCCTATTCACGACTTACGAAGATGGCGGACGTGGTTCCTACCCAGGCGATGCAAGTGAACTTCGTTTCATTTTGCAGGAGCTAAAAAAGATGGGCTACAAGTTCATCGATATTAATGATTTTACGAATAAAAATACGAAATTTAAAAGACCTGAACCAATTTATAAGGATGTCCAGTAATGAAAAACCTTAAGCACCTTCTATTGCTTTGTGTAGTAGCACCAAGCCTGGCGTTAGCTGCTCTTAACTTGCCAGCTCCGCAAGACCTTTTGACGAAAGCTGCCACAAGCCGCACAGCTTTGCGCGAAGTTATCATGGATCTTGATCTCAATATCTCTGAGATGAGAGACGCGGTAACTTTCGACAAATACTTTGCATTGCTTGGCCAACTTCAAACGCAAGCTACTAAATCAAACTTGGATCAATACTATCCAAACGCAGTCGAGCAACTTGGTTTGCACATGGTTACAAATGGTATGCGTTGGTTGGATCTTTCAAAAGATTCCTCTGAAAAAGTGCGATACTATGTAACTTGGATGGATGCAGATGCATTGGGCCGTCTTCTTTCAGTTGTTGAGTACCAACTTGACGTTGTTAAAGATCCAGCTGCTCTTCAAAAAATCACTGCAAACATCGATGCAATCTTGCCTCTTGTAGACAAGAAATCCAGCTCTCTTCCATACGTTACAGCTGGCTTCCGCCGTCTTCAATCTGACATTGCAGTGACAATGCTTAAGCAAAACCAAATGTCTCCAGAACAAAATCAGTTCTGGATCTCTCAGATCAAGATCTCTTCTTCTTTGTCTGAGTACATCGACGTTTTGAACCAAGGCATCTATGCTTTGGGTACTAAAAACAAAGCAGATGGTCACTTCTATTTGTCTCAATTGCTTCTTTTGAACAAACAAACGACTAAATTGACTGACAGCTCTCCAGCTTGGTTGCTTGCAGGTCTTGGTGATTCTACGATCGAAACTTTGCTTCGCATGGTTCGTTTCGAAGAAAACATCTCTGCTGAGGAATTCACGGCGGCGGTAAATTCATTGTCTTTGCGCCACGTACAAAGCTTGGTTCAACAATGGATGGCTCAAGACACTATTCCTTCTGGCACATACTCTGCGAAATACATTGAACTTTCCAGAATGCTAGTTGATATGTCTCGCGCTAAAGGTGCGGCTAAAGACTCTGACGATCTTGCTAAATGGTTGGGTCAAAAATCAGCTCCAGTTTTGGCTAAAGAACAAAACTTGGAAGGTGAATACGCTCTGACAGATAAAAAAGGTCGTTCTTGGAAATTCACAGTAGCAGTTGCTCGTGAAAACATGTTGATCGCGGCACTTTCTATGCAAGGTGGTGTGGTTTACAAAGCGTTCTTTAACGTTGCTTACAATGTTAAAGGCTCTGGTTTTGTGGCTTCTCAACGTGATCAAGACGTTGACCAAGATCAAAATCCTCCAATCAAATTTGACTACAAAAACGGCGTAATGACTGTTCAAGATCCATTCGGCCGCGATGGTATGACGACTTTGACTGGCAAAAAGGTTCAAAACTTCACAAACATGTGGGGCACGGCAGTTGCTAACCCTGAGTATGCTGAAGGTATCTACGAAGGCACTATCTACACACCACAAGGTAAACCATTCTGGGGCCGCGTGATCGTGACAGCATTCAACGGATACACTTTGGGTCGTATTGATTCAAAAGTTTTGACTGTTGATTTGAACATCGGCAGCAAAGGCACTGATGGCGTAATCATCATGACTTCTGGTCGCAACATTGGTTCTTCATGGGTGCAAGTTCGCGCTAACGTAACAGCTTACGGTCTTGACGCTTACATCGTTGTAGGTGGCCAAGGACAAGCTAAAACAATGTCCAAACTTAAACGCGTAAGCAAATAGGACTGATTATGAAACTTATTAATCTGATTTCTGCTTTCGTATTGATGTTCGCAGCGAATTCTTTCGCTGCAGACAAATACGTTGCAGGCTTTAACCTAACTGAATCTGAAGGCTTCCTTTACGATGCTGCGCCTGCTGGCCAGCCAAAAACTTTGGCACAACAAGCAGTTGATGAAGCAAAACGCCTTGGTTCTAACCACGTTATTTTGAATCTTCGTGCGATCATGAAGGGTCCCTACTCTTCTGAAATCATCCCAGTAACTGCTCCGGCAGAACGTTCTAAAGAAGCTATGCGCATGGCGAAGCTTATTAAGTACATCCAAAGCCAAGGCATGACTGTTGGTATCCGCCCGATCTTTTTCGTAGTTGGTCCAAATGGCGAATTCCCCTATATGGAAAAACAATCCAATGGCACTATGAAAACTTGGTGGCATGGGAACATCCAACCTAAAGATCCAAATCGTTGGTTTGAATCTTTCCGCGTGTATCTTGATGTTTACATCACCGTAGCTAAACTTGCGAAAGTGGACGAATTTACGATCGGTGCCGAGCTTTACTCAATGACCGTGGGTATCGAAGACCAATGGAAAGAATATCCATATGGCTTTCCAGGTCGCTGGTTGGAACTTCTTCGTTATGTTCGTGCTAAATTGCCAAACGCTCGTTTGATGTATGACGTAAACTTTACGGATGACAGCGTGAACAACGGTCCTTTGACTGCTTCTGGTGGTGAGTTCGAAAGATGGCGCTACCGTTTGGTGGACCTTGCAGACCGTCCAAATCCAGAAGAACAGAAAATCTGGCAAGACCTTTCCACTTTCTGGAAAGAACTAGATGCTATCGGTTTGGATATTTATCGTTCGTTGGCTTCCAATGACCAAGTGTTACCAAACACGTACGCCGACCTAGTGAGCTCCCTGAAACTTCGCTCTGATTCTTATGCAACTCAGTTGGATACAGGTCTTACTCAGATTGAATTGACTTTGGATCACCACAAGAAAGCAATCATCAAAGAAATCGGTTTCCGCTCTGTGGAAAAAGGCTTCATTGATCCATTTGCTTACGCTGGTTCAGGTACAGTAAATATCCAAGACCAAGCTGCGGCTTACCAAGCGATCTTTGAATCTTTCTGGCAGCCACAATGGCCATGGTTCCAAGGTATCAACTTCTGGGACATCGCCATCGACTCTTCTAAAAAAGGTCGTAACGACAACGGCTTCTCTCCGATCGGTAAAGAAGCGACTGAAAAAGTTGTTAAGGAAAACTTCAAGAATAAATAGTTTCTTTAAAAATCCCCGCCCTCGAGCGGGGATTTTTCTTTCTGTGCATCCTGGTTTATGCCATCATTTCTTATCAGCGAGGTAAGACATGCAAGTGGCATTCGAATGTGATTGTGGAAAAGTTAAAGGCACTGTGGAATCCAAACACCTTAAAGGCTATCGTGCGGTTTGCCTTTGTGATGATTGCCAGGCTTATGCCCACTATTTGAAACGTGCTGATACTTTAGATGCCAATGGCGGGACGGATATTATTCCGGTGATGCCTTCGCATTTAAAGATTCAAGAGGGCATGGATAAAATGAAGTCTGTGCGCCTGTATAGATCAGGAATGTTCCGCTGGTATTCCGAATGCTGCAAGACTCCCATCGGCAATGCGATGACTTCCGCAAAAATGCCTTACATCGGTATGGCCGCGCGTATCTTTGAAAAGAAAAGTTCCCCAGAAAAAGTAAATGAAATATTCGGACCGATTCGCGAAAGAATGCAAGCACAGTTTGCCAAGGGCCCTTTGCCACCGCTTGCGCAGAAGAGAGTTTCATTTCCATTCATGGCCCGAGTCGTGAAATTCATCCTGACGGCCAAGATCACAGGCGCTGGGTCACCTTCACCGTTCTTTACTTCAGAAGGCACACCTACGCTGGAACCTTATGTTCTAACGAAAGAAGAGCGCGAATCACTGCGCCCTCTGTGTGGAACTTTACGTACTGATATTTAATAGAAACGCGTTTAAGTTAGACCATTCAGCCACTGGGCGGCTTGGTCTTTGTCGGTAAAGAACTGCTGACGATCGCCGCCGATTCTTTTTCGATAATCCGCCATTTTATTTGGATCGTGGTGAACATTGGCAAAAGCTGTGCATCTTTTGCCGTCATCACAACTAATGATCATCTCGGGCTTTTCATCAAACAAGTCAATGAACGCAGGGCGAAGTCCGTGAGTCGCCAATAGCTCGGGAATAACATTTCTCATTGCTTTATGAGCACTGATGGAAACAGGGTCAAAACCATTTAGATCTAACAATACTTTAAATTCGGTATTGGTGGGAATTGATGCCACCGCGACTGACAGAGTGTGCTTCCAAGCGAAGATATCAGCTTCATCGACATTTCCTTTTAAGCTCGTGAAAAGAATTTTGCCATTCTGATCCCAATGACTCTCTGTCACTTTGGTACTCATCTAAAATCCCCTATTTGATGTTAACCATTCCCTTGAAGTCCGACGGAACGACGATGGTGTTTACTCTGCCATTTGCAATGGCTTCCGCGATTTTCATGTTCGCCATAGCCGCCATGTATTCGATGGCACCTTTGTTAGAGTTAAGGGCCGCAATACGCTCTGCCTCTTTCTTAGCGGTTTGAACTTCGACTTCTTTTTGCTTGTATTCATTCTTGGCACGAACCAGTTCATTCGCTGATGCAACAACAGAATCTGCAGGCAGAATCACACGCACCAGAACTTGGCTTACGGTAATTGACGTATCAAGTTTTTCTTCAGCCAACGTGTGAATGATAAGATCTTTTACTTCGGATTCAATCGCCTGGCGATTGTCATTCATATCCAGGGCATCATATTTACGTGCAGACTTATAAATCGCGTTTCTTGCTGCCTGATGAACATAGTTATACATCAAGTAAATGTCGCCATCGTGTTCGGCATGGAAAGATCTGTTCTTTTTCACATACAGCTCACTCACCGCTTGAGGATTGATGCTGTAAACGACCATTGCATCGAAATCCTTCATCGTGCTGTTATCTTTTGCAAGTGGAGTCATATCTTCAACGCGAACACTGACGTCTTTCACTGGGAAAGTCAGAACGCTGCCGACAATTGTTTGATTAAAAGAGCCGGGAAGCAATTCACCGGAGCTGATTTGTTTGTCGAATCCAATTCGAACTCCCACTTCACCAGTTTCGATACGTGTACAACTGATCAAAGACGAAATAGAACATACTAAAAGTAAAACACTGCCGGTTTTCACTGGGGCTCCCATAAAGTTGATTTACTTTATTTCGCCATACGTATTAGTTATGTTTAAGGAAAATCAGAATGACTGCTCTTAAGACCAGTAACAGAAGTTAACTATTTCTGAAAAGAAACGAGCTTACACTGGAAGTCTTCGGATTGATTGGTTTGCGTATCGACCTGTTCAACCCAGACGGTGGTTCCGACAGATTCAGTATATTCCAGAACAACCTGATAATTGAAATTCGCTGGATCGATCAGCCGAATGATGTCGACCAGATAGCCTTCGTTGTCTCTATCGAAATCTTTATCGCCGACAAGTTTCATAGTTCCATTCGCAGTTTTATAGATCGCTTGCAAAGGATACTCACCAGACGAAGGAGTGATCGAAATCGTGGATTGATTTGCGCATTCGAATTTCCAGGATTTAGCAAACGCCGCCGAGTTGGCGAAAACCATCGACAACGTTAGAAATAAGTTTGATAGGATCACGGTGTAAAAATTCGACATGCACCGATAATACCTTGGGCTTTTCAGGTCTTTCAAGACGTCGAAGATTATATTGCTCTCATGAAGAACGCTGAAATTACATCGCGTTTCACTTGGAGTACATTAGAAAAAGTAAAGCTATCTTGCACATTTACGGCAAACCCACTGACTCCTGCTCCAGCAATCACTGTCGATTTGCTCCGTGTGAATTTTTCTTCAAACGGAGCGACACGCAGCGACTCCATCAATCTTTTGCAAACACTCTTGGAGTTTTCGCAGAGGACTTCATAACCTTTTCAAGCTCTGTTTCAAGCTTCAAGGCAATGTTGCCGGCTTCTGATTTTACCAGATACGCCGGCTTTTCTTTGGAGCCATTCCGGGTGATTTTCTTACCCTTAATAGTTTTCGTAATCGACTCAAAAAATACCTCTTCGACCTTTCCATAAATAGGTCTGCCAAGATATTTCCACTGAACATTTTCATTCTTTTTAAACGCAGCCATTAGTTCCTTAAATCATAACGATCCAGATTCATCACTTTATCCCATGCTTTTACAAAATCACGAACAAATTTATCTTTGCCATCATCACAAGCATAGACCTCAGCAAAGGCACGCAGCTGGGAGTGATAACCGAAAACCAAATCAGCGGCGGTGGCTGTCCACTTTTTGCTGCCGTTCTTTTTCGATACCCCTTCATACAAACCTTGCTTGGAAGATACATCCCATTCAGTTTCCATATCCAAAAGGTTCGTGAAAAAGTCATTTGTTAAAGTTCCGGGTCTGTCTGTTAGGACGCCATGCTTGGTATTTTCATGATTTACATCTAATACTCTTAAACCGCCAACCAGCACTGTCATCTCAGGTGCCGTGAGATTTAGAAGGTTCGCACGATCTAATAGCAGTGTCTCAGGTGAAAGTTTAATTTTTGTATGGATGTAGTTACGAAATCCATCTGCTCTGGGCTCTAATACCGCAAACGAATGGACATCAGTCTGTTCCTGAGACGCATCTGTGCGACCCGGCGAAAACGGCACTGTTACATCGTGACCGGCCTTCTTAGCCGCATTTTCGATCGCGGCACATCCGCCTAACACAATGACGTCAGCCAAGGACACTTGCTTACCACCACTTAGGGTTTTATTAAATTCCATTTGAACTTTTTCAAGCACTTCCAAAGCTTTACTAAGTTCTGCCGGCTCATTTGCTTCCCAGTTTTTCTGAGGGGACAGACGAATGCGGGCACCATTGGCTCCCCCACGCATATCAGTTCCACGGAACGAGGATGCTGCCGACCAAGCCGTAGCAATCAAACGGGAGTTGCTAAGACCCGACGCCAGGATTTTTTCTTTTAATACTTTGACATCTTTTTCATCGATAAATTTAAAATCTGCTTCCGGAACCGGATCTTGCCACAACTGTGCCGGTGGCACCCACGGCCCCCAGTACCTTGTGATCGGGCCCATATCGCGATGTAAAAGTTTGTACCATGCTTTAGCGAACGCATCGGCGAACTCTTTTGGATCTTCAAGGTAGCGTTTTGAAATTTTCGCGTAAACGGGATCTGCTAACAACGCCAAATCAGAAGTCAGCATTGTGGGTTGATGACGTTTCGAGGAATCGTGCGCATCAGGAACCAGGTCTTTACCGGCGGAATTTTTCGGCCTCCACTGATGTGCACCTGCCGGACTCTTGGTAAGTTCCCAGTCAAACTTGTGCAGATTTTCAAAAAAACCGTGACTCCACTGCGTAGGCTGACTTGTCCAAGTCCCTTCCAGGCCACTCGTGATCGTGTCTCCACCCTTTCCTGATTTATACGAATTCTTCCAGCCAAGTCCCAAGGCATGCATCGGACAGCCTTCCGGTTCTTTACCGACATACTCATCGGCTCTCGCAGCCCCGTGAGTTTTCCCGAACGTATGCCCACCGGCAATCAGGGCAACGGTTTCCTCATCGTTCATCGCCATACGTGCGAAGGTTTCACGAATGTCCCGCGCTGATGATTTTGGATCTGGTTTACCATTGGGACCTTCAGGATTCACATAGATCAAACCCATTTGCACGGCGCCAAGTGCGCCGGCCAGCTGGCGATCTCCGCTATAGCGTTCATCCCCTAACCACGTATCTTCCGGCCCCCAGAAGACTTCTTCTGGTTCCCACACATCTTCGCGGCCAAAGGCAAAACCAAAAGTTTTAAATCCCATAGATTCTAAAGCACAGTTACCCGCAAATACCAAAAGATCGGCCCAAGAAATTTTACGACCATACTTCTTTTTGATCGGCCAAAGCAGACGGCGGGCCTTATCTAAATTCGCATTGTCAGGCCAGCTGTTCAGTGGTGCAAATCTCTGAGCACCGTCACCACCGCCGCCACGACCATCTTCAATTCGATATGTTCCCGCCGCATGCCAGCTCATACGAATGAATAAAGGACCATAATGGCCAAAATCCGCGGGCCACCAGTCTTGGGAAGTCGTCATCAATTTGAAAATGTCTTGCTTTAATGCTTCAACATCTAATTTTTTGAATTCTTCCTTGTAGCTAAAGGAATCATCCATCGGATTCATTTGTGGCGAATTTTTATTTAAGACAGAAAGATCTAATTGATTCGGCCACCAATCGCGATTGGATTGAGGGCGCATCGAAGTTTTCGGTTTTGGCGATGGGATGGCGGGGTTTTCACTTTCACTGCGCGGTTCTGCCATGGTCGGCTCCTCGTAATTGAAGTTCATTTTGTTTATATTTTAAATAGTACTTAACGATATCTTGATGAAGGGATCCGTGAAATCGGGAGCACGACTTATTGTAGTATTACAAAACTTTGTCGTTTACTAATCCCCTTAAAGCCTTCGATAATGAACTCACTATGAGTTCCACAAGAACGGCAAAAATATTATGGGTGTTATGGGCATTATTTGTGTGTCGTGTGCTAGGACAACTCATAGTAGTTTTGTATGCACCTGACTTTTTACCACCCATGAAGGAATGGTATTCGGGACTGATGCCCTACCAGTATCTGCTACCCACGCAAATCTTGATCATTGGTTTTTTTGCTAAAATCGCTTCAGATATCTCCCGCGGAATAGGTCGCCTTTCAAAACCTCATCAAAAACTTGGTCTGTTCTTAAGAAACTTTGGCTATTTCTATTTTGGCGCGATGATCTTTCGCTATGTTTTGCGCATGTCCATGTATCCCGAGGAAAGATGGTTCGGCGGAACGATCCCGATCATCTTCCATTTTGTGCTGGCGACGTTTCTGATTGTTTGGGGTAAATATAATCTGCGCCAAAGCCCTACTTCAGCCTAGGCCCAGATCTTTAGCTATATAGTGTTTGCTCTCCACTTTCTCGAGATAATTCGTAAAAATGGAATCATGAAAAACACTATATATCTTAGTACGTTGACGTTGCTTTTCTCTCTATCAACCACTAGCGCTTTTGCCGTTGAAAATCATGGCTCCCCTGCTGACGATTTCAAAGTAAAATTGAAAGCTGATGTTGCAGCACCTGCACCAAAGAAAACAGCGCAAGTCGAGCACAAGGCAGTAGAACATCCAGAGGCATCTGCCGCGAAACCTATCACTGCGACTACTAAGAAAACTTCCTCCAAAACTCCTTCTAGCTATAAACGGGAGATTCGCACAACTGGCGATCTAACAGTTTATACCGTTACGGGGCGCGCTCCGCACTTGTACATGGTAAGCCGTGACCTTTATGGAAATGAAAAACAATGGAAAGCTATTGCTGAGTGGAACTCTTTGAAAGAGCCTTACACTTTGAAACAAGGGCAAGAGTTGGTTATTAAAAAGGCTCCAACGATTTCCAATGCTGAAGCTGATGAAGTTCTCATTAAGAACTATACAAAACTAAACCGCATGGAAACTGTTGCTGGCATCCAAGCAGCACAAGAAAAACCAACAGCTGAAGAAGAAGCAAAAGAAGCACCAACACCAGCTCCGGCTCCAGCAGTAGCTGCAGCAGCAATCGCTCCTAAGTCTGACGTAGCCCCTCTTCCTTCTCCAACTCCGGCAGCAACTGTAGCGGCAGCTGAAGAAACTCCTTACAACCATCCAGAGGAGGCAAAAAAAGAAGAGCCTGTTGCTCCGAAAGAAGAAGTAAAGGTTGAACCCGCTCACCATTCAAAATGGGGTTTCAAAACTTCGTTGGCTCTTTCAAAATTCACTTTGGATGGTAAGTTGAACGATGGCACTTCTGATATCTCGTTGGATTCTGATCTTGATTACGGAATCGAACTTGAACTTGCTTATCACATGAGCGAAAAAGCGGAATTGATCATCGGTGCCGCGGTTGAGAAAATGGATATTCACCCTAAAGAATCCGTTGGTGAAATCGAAGGTGAATCTCAGTATCTTGCAAAGTACACATTAGGAATGGAATACGAAGCTGTTCCTTTGGTTACCTTGGCAGGTTTGATTAACTATGAACAAACACCATTTGTTGAGCCATCTTTGACGGGTGCTGAAGTTAAAGCGATCTATATCCCTCAAGTACAGTTCGGTGCCAGATGGAATGTGGTTAACACTGGAAAATTCAAAACATCTATCATCACAGACGGCCTGGTGTTGATGGCGACTAATCACGATGGTTTGGATCTGAAAACCGGTGGCGGCTTCCTTGCGGGAGTGCGCTTTGCAAATGAGTTTTCTAAAAGAACTCTGACTTACGGAGTTTCTTATCGCGACATTTATCAAGATACAGAAGATTCCAAAAACAACCTGCACACTTGGTATGCGAATATCGGTCTGATCTGGTAGTTTCCAAGCGGCGAAATCTTCGCCGTTTTTGCTCAGGTTGTTGACTTGATCATATATGTAAATTATATGTAAGTCTATGGCAATTCAATGGGATAATCTCAAGTCAAAGCTCTCTATTCTGGCGGATGCAGCAAAGTATGATGCATCCTGCTCAAGCAGTGGCTCCCAACGCAAACGTGAAAACGGCGGCATGGGAAATGTTGAAGGTATGGGAATTTGTCACAGCTATGCTCCCGATGGCCGCTGTATTAGCTTGCTTAAGATTCTGATGACCAATTTCTGCATCTTTGATTGCAAGTACTGCATCAATCGCGTTTCAAGTGACGTGAAACGCGCGCGCTTTATGCCTGAAGAAATCGTGCAGCTTACTTTGGAATTTTATCGCCGAAATTATATCGAAGGTTTATTTCTAAGTTCTGGAATCATTAAAAGTTCTGACGAAACGATGGAGCAACTGATTCAAGTCGCTAAGTCTTTGCGCTTAGAACATAAGTTTCAAGGCTACATCCATTTAAAGGTTGTTGCTGGCGCATCCGAGGAATTGATTTTAAAAGCTGGCTTATGGGCTGACCGAGTCAGCGCGAATATCGAGATGCCCGTACAAGCTGATTTGAATCTTCTGGCCCCTGCGAAAACTATTTCTGAAGCCACCACATCGATGCAACAAATCGCCACACGGGTTGAGGAAGCAAAGGAAGATCAGAAAAAGAAATTCATAAAAGCTCCCCGATTTGCTCCTGCTGGCCAAACTACACAAATGATTGTGGGCGCAACAGAAAGTACGGATTCAGTTATTCTTGATCAATCACAAAGTCTTTATAAGAAATATTCTTTACGTCGAGTGTACTACTCTGCCTATAGCCCTATTCCCCATGCGGATGCTTTTTTGCCTCGCGGAGAACCATCGTTGATTCGTGAAAACCGTCTTTACCAAGCGGATTGGCTGGTGCGTTTTTATAATTTCGATGCTTCTGAGCTTACAAATGCTGAATCACCTAACTTACCTTTAGATATTGATCCTAAAACCGCTTGGGCACTTCGCAATCGCCATGCATTTCCAGTAAACGTCAATACGGCAACTCGAGAGGAACTTTTACGCATTCCAGGATTCGGCGTAAAGAATGTGGAACGCATTTTACAGATGCGCCCTTTTAAAAAGATTTCCCTAATGGATATTGCAAAGCTAAGAATACCCCTTAAGCGCGCAAGATTTTTTATTGTAACGACGGATCACAATCCCGACGCATTTTTGATTGATGCCAGCGATTTAAAAGAACGCATTAAACCCGAAGAAAAACAGATGTCATTGTTTGATGTGAAGCTTTCGGCGGCTTCAGGTGATTTGTGAACTGGAATGAGTGGCGCGTGAAAGCACGCACTCAGCTGATCGAGGGTGTCGCACCGGCGGAAGTCATTTGGAATGACGCTCCAGAATTTCTGTTTTCCGTGCTAGAGAAAAAACCTCTGGAAAAACCCGTTATTCCCAAAGAGTTTCTGGAAATGGCTCCTCTTATTGCAGCCGCTCGTGATCCCGATCGCTGGAATTTACTCTATCGCCTGGTTTATCGCTTAAATCACGAGACTTCACACTTACTCAATATCGTCACCGATCCCGACGTGAAAAAGGCAATGGATCTGGTCAAATCCGTTCGTAAAGACATTCACAAAATGCACGCCTTCGTTCGTTTTAAAAAAGTGGATATCGACGGACAAGAAGGCTACGTGGCTTGGCATAAACCAGAACATCTTATCATTGAACTAGGAACTCCTTTTTTTGCAAGACGCTTTGGCGACAAGCCCTGGTCGATCTTTTCACCGGATGCATCGGCGCATTGGAACATGAAGGAGCTTACGTTCGGACCTGGCATGGCCGAACATGAATTCAATGTCGCAGATGAGTTCGATGAGGTTTGGAAAACTTATTACAAATCGATTTTTAATCCCGCACGATTAAATTTAAAAATGATGAAACAGGAAATGTCCCCGAAGTACTGGTCAAGTATGCCCGAGACAGCTTTGATTCATGAACTGGTGCGCGAAGCTCCTCAACGCTTACAAAATATGGCCGCTGCTCCGCAGGTGCGTGCTGAAGTACCTAAAAATAAATCTCTTGCCGAAGTAAAGGACTTAGCAAAAAAGTGCCAGATTTGTCCTTGGGCAGGTCATTCCACGCAAACGGTATTTGGCGAAGGAAATCCTCACGCTGATCTCATGATCGTCGGCGAACAACCAGGGAACGAGGAAGACCTTTCCGGCCAAGCCTTCATTGGACCTGCTGGAAAATTGTTATCTGAAGCCTTGGAAGAGTTGGGAATTCACCGCGAATCCATTTACATCACAAATGCCGTCAAGCATTTCAAATGGACCCCCGGCGAAGATGGCAAGGCCCGCATTCATAAGAAACCAAGCGGCACCGACATGCACGCCTGCAAGCCCTGGCTTGAGGCCGAAATTGCAGCCGTCAAACCTCGAGTCATTATCGCTTTAGGAACCACAGCGGCAACAGCGATTTTGGGAAGACTGGTAAAGATTAACGAGTACCGAGAAAAAGTAATTACGAATAATGCCTTGGCCGAGAACATTTTGGTCTCATGGCATCCTTCCGCGATATTAAGAGCTTTTGACCAAAAAGATGCGACTGAGAAGTTGGCGCAGCTAAGATCTGATTTAGCGAAAGCTTTTTCGCTAAGCTCCCCGGGTGTATCCCCTTTTTCCGTACAAATATAACAGTACGAATGACAAGTTTACCGACATTAGGATTGTCATCCCACGGGATAGATTTCAGAATTTATCTATTAAGATATCTCTCACGAAAGAGCTGGGCATGAGCAAAAAGAATCCAAAAGTAGATGCATTTATTAAATCTGAAAAAATCTGGCCGAACGAGGCAAAACTGATGAGAGAAGTCTGTTTGGAATGTGGCCTTGACGAAGATTTCAAATGGCGTTTTCCATGCTACACAAATAATGGCAAAAACTTGATCATGATTCAGACTTTCAAAAACATGTGCGCTCTTTTATTTTTTAACGGCGTTATGGTTAAAGATCCCAAAAAACTTTTGAAAGCTCCCGGTGAAAATTCTCAGATTGGCAGAAGACTTGAATTCAAATCATTCAGCGAAGTTTCTAAAGCCAAGTCTGCGATGAAGGCGCTCATTAAAGAATCCATTAAAGTAGACAACTCTGGCGCAAAGATTGCCAAAAGCTCTCCAAAATCCCTCACGATGCCTACAGAGCTTCAGGTGCAGTTAGATAAGAATAAAAAACTTAAAGCTGCATTTGAAAAACTGACCCCCGGGCGCCAAAGACTCTATACAATGCATATTGCTTCCGCAAAACAAGAAGCTACACGCATTTCTAGAGTTGAAAAATGCATTCCAAAAATTCTTAAGGGCTTGGGATTAAACGACTAATCCTGAAAGCTGCACCAACTAGACAGAATCGGCTCACTTCGGTATAATGTCTCTATGTCCTCGACGAAAACCGTTCGCTTAACAGACAAACAGTTCGAACAAATTGCGAAAGCACTTGCAGAGCCTCGTCGTTATCTTATTTTAAAACAGATTGGTTCCAGCAAAAACGATGGCTCACTTGCATGCAGCGCTTTGCAAGAAGAGCACGATATTAGTGCCGCAACACTTTCCCATCATATTAAAGAACTTGAAACTGCCGGCTTGGTCGAAATCACCCGAGAAGGCAAGTTTATGCGCCTGTCTGTCCAACGCGAGGTTTTGCACGCCTATTTAGACAAGCTTGCAAAGATCTAGTTCATAGCACTTATATTCTATATCCCCACCGAGAAGCCTGTCGAACCATGTGTCCATCTATGCGTTGTTATTGGCTTATTTTGATAGTTAGATAATTATCTAAGCGTCACATTGACAACGAAAATTTCATTTCGATATTTATCTAAGTGTCGAACAATAAAACCCCGGGAGACCGGCATTCAATGGAGACCGAAGTGAAAAAGTTAAATGGTAAGGTCGCAGTCATTACTGGTGCATCTAAAGGCATTGGCGCAGCGATTGCCAAAGAGTACGCAGCAAATGGTGCATCTGTCGTCGTGAATTATTCTTCAAGCAAAGAAGACGCCGACAAAGTAGTTAAAGAAATCATCGCCAATGATGGCAAAGCTATCGCCGTTCAAGGTAGTGTTGCCAACGCAGGTGATGTGAAAAGGATTTTCGAAGAAACCAAGAAGGCCTTCGGCAAGTTGGATGTTCTGGTCAATAATGCCGGCATTTACAAATTCACTTCCATCGAAGAAGTTACGGAGGAAGAATTCCACCGACAATTCAACACCAATGTTTTGGGAATCCTATTATCCACCAAAGAAGCGGTTAAGTATTTCACCAAAGACGGTGGCAGCATTATAAACGTTAGCTCTGTCGTCAGCACCAGCCCTATGCCAGGAACAGCTATTTATGCTGCAACCAAAGGTGCCGTCGACACTATGACAATCGGACTTGCCCGCGAATTGGCAGGAAGAAAAATCCGTGTAAACAATATTGCTCCGGGCGGAGTTGAAACCGAAGGCTCCAGAACCCTGGGGATGATTGGCAGCGATATGGAAAAAAATATCGTCGCACAAACTCCACTAGGACGTATCGGTCAACCCCAAGACATCGCGAAAATCGCTTTATTCCTGGCATCTGACGACTCGGGTTGGTTAACGGGAGAACGCATTCAAGCCGCCGGTGGTTTAAGATAATGCAAAGATTTTAGAGAGGAGGTTTAGGTGGAGTTAAGCGGCGAAAATTTAATTATTCTAATACTCGCAGGCTTCTCGGGCCTGAATCTTTTCCGACAAGGCTTGGCTCGTGGCGCTGAACTAGCAAAAAAGTTCAGCGTTCGATTCAGTGAGGACTATCGATATAATCGAAGTAAGCACGGCACAACGCTGTGTCGGCCTTGATGCGGTTAAAGCGCAAAACTTTATCCATTCGCCGTGCCTTACAGCGATTGATGATGGGACCAATTAAAGCACCGGGGCGCTCCTTTAAAACCGGAGCCGCTTCATCTTTACAACCTTGATCGACACTATTCCACGCCGCTTCGCAGACAGAGCGATCTAAGTTATAACATTGGCCTTGTGGACTTGAAGAACCACACGGTTGTTTCGCAAGACTCTCCTCAATTTCGGCTTGAATGACATAAGTCACCATCATGTGAATAGCAAAAGCGACAACTGCAAGCGACCCTGCACCGATCTCCCAATAAATGGGAATGCCGAAAGTTTTTGCTAAGGGGCGGAAGTATATTAGCAGGGCCCCGATAATAAGAAGAACCACATACAAAATATCTGTCATAGGTTAAGAATATCCCAACTAAATGACAAACTTCAACAACTCCTCAAGAGTTATCAGACTGAGGCGATACTTCTCGGCGGCCTCTGCGTGACCAAGTTGTTCGTATTCTGCTTTCGCCTGACGACGCACGTCCATCTCAGTTTTAATTATGTCTGCGATCTTTTCTTTGGTGACGGGTCTGCGCGGGATTTCCGTTTGAGCTGGATCAAGCTTTGCGATCTCTTCCTTTGGTACAGCACTGGCATTATCAACGGCCGTCATGATCGCTCTGATCGCCCCCACAACTTCAGATTCACGAGCGGCCATAGCTGCGCGAAGCATTTCCAGACTTTGCACTCGAAAAGAGGGACTTGCATCAAGCATGACTTGCCCACTTCGTTGCATCTTCATACTTTTCAAAGGAGCGAAATTCAGAGATTTTGCCATCGCGGAATGCAAAGGCATCAGCCACACGACCGTCGATCCAATCGGTTTTGTCTTTTAGTCTGACTCTGACATGGACATCCACGACGAATGCATTCCCGACAGAAGTAATTTTCTCAGGATTACAAATGCCTTCAGCCCACGTCGAGCGACCTTTGGTAAAATGATCCTTCATCTCATCCAAGCCGCGATAGGTCCCACCCATGGGAGTTCCTTCGAACTCGACTCGAACAATTTGTGGATCTAGTAAACTAAGAGCTGCGGGAATATCATTTCCATTCAAAGCCACATAGAATAGTTTCACAACTTCGATTTCATTCACATGTTTTGAGTCTACTGATCTCGACATCGATTCTCCTCAAGAAAACTCAGCTCTTTCCGTCAGTCCTAGGTCTAATTTAACAAAAATCAGTTTATTCAGTATTGGGTACTCTCGTAGGATATTCATACACGAGGTATTATGTCGCCCCAAAATAGAAATCGTCTACAGGCTTTGTTCTTTACCGCCCCCGTCATATTTACAATTTCATACCATTCGAAATTTACCAATATACAGCCAAGCAGCCTATTAATTTGGATTCAAACCCGATCCGCACTGCCGATTTGGGCGATCCTGGTGGCGATCTTAATTTTCGTTCTAATGCTTTACCGAATATTAAAGCCAAGTTTGAAAGTAAGGTTTTGGAATTGGATTTTTTCCAAAATCCTAACCTATATTAATCAATTCAAAAGCTTTCCACTTCAATGCATCTCCTACCTTATTCTCGGATACCTGGCCGGAAATATTGTATTTTCAATAATTATAAAGCTATTTCTGCTGGAAAAAGCTTCTTAAATTTTGAAGTATTCTATTTCAAGAATTCTAGCATGATATTAAGACTTGCCTGAGCCATTGCTGGCGAGTCTTGCGATACGCTACCAATGAAATTGTCATGCGGCCCCGGCAAAACTGCAAAGCGCCCCTGTGGAAGCAATCTTGTTACATGAACTCCATGCTCCAAGGTCGCAACATCTTGATCCGTTTGCATGATCAATACCGGAATTTTAACAGAGCGAATCGATTTCTCGGGGATGTCCTTGAATTTCTGCATCCGAGTGGAATCATACTCAAACATCTTAATTAAATCTTGGGGGCGTGGAGATGTTTTCACATAAGCGTCTTGCAATTCTTTTGGCATCGACGCCAGAGTCGCCTTATCCATCATGTCCCAGAATTGTGGAGGAGCGCCTTTTCGACTGTAAAGCCCTGAACCCAACACCATTTTACTCATAAGATCGGGATAAAGAATGGCAATGTACATTCCGGTCGTCGCGCCATTACTGAAGCCGATGAACTTGGCCTTTTGCACATTTAATTGTTTTAAAGCCTCGGCAATATCACGTGCCGTATTTTCAAATCCAAAAGCTCGCGATGAAGCTGGCGATTTACCGTGTCCTTGTTCATCAAAAGCAATCACTCGGTAGTGCTTTGCTAAAGTGGATATGCCTCTGCCAAAGCTCACATGAATATCGGACCCGCCACCATGAAGAAGAACCAGAGGCTCCCCTGTTCCATACGTCTCATAGTAAATCTCGGTGCCATTGACCTTTAAGGTTCCGTTTTCCAAAATTTTCGCCTCCCCCTCATCAATGTTTTCGCGCACTTTCTCGCTGTGAGCACAAGACGCAAGGATCAATACCGACAAGACTAAGATACAATTTTTCATCGTTACTCCAATTCCAGCTGCTGGATGCCAGCAAATATAGTCAGATACTAGCACATGATTGTCCCGCAACGTACACTTACAAAACAGGAGAAAATCATCATGCTAAAAGTATACGCCTGCATCTGGTCCGATGACAAAGCTACCGAAATGGCAAAATTCTATAAGTCAGTTTTCAAGGGAACAAAAATTGGAAAGACCGCCTACTGGGGCAGCAATCCCATGGGAGTCAAAGAAGGTTCTGTGCTGACGATGCATCTGACTATCCTTGGGCAAAAAATTATGTTGTTAAACGGATATACTAAGATGCCTTTCAACGAATCTATATCTTTTGTCATACCTTGCAAAACTCAGCGCGAGATCGACACCTACTGGAAAAAACTTTCCTCTGGTGGTGGCAGAGAAGTTGAATGCGGATGGGTTGTTGATAAGTACGGTGTTCGCTGGCAAGTGACTCCGGCTGATTTTGATAAATGGAATACAAGTAAGAACAAAAAGAAAAAAGAAGCCGTCATGCACGCCATGTGGAAAATGAAGAAGCTGGATCTTAAAGTTTTGCAGAAAGCTTTTGAACAAGGCTAAACTGAGACCTGAATACACAAGTTAAAACAGATACTTATGCAACATTAAACCATATGGTTGACTATTTTAAAGACCTCCTTTAATATTCAACCATATGGTTAACATTCTTTCTTCCGACTTAGATAATTTATTTTACGCGCTTTCAGACCCTACTCGTCGACAGATCTTGAAAATGTTGAACGAGGGCACTCACACAATCGGTGAGCTCAGCGATCCTTTCAAAATGTCTCTTCAGGCGATTTCGAAACACATCAAAATTCTTGAAAGCGCAAAGCTATTAAACCGCAAAAAATCAGGTCGCATTCATGAATGCACTATTAATCCAGAGGCCTTAAAGATCGCGGAAGAGTGCATCCAATTCTATACACAGTTCTGGAACAATCAATTGGATGCATTCGCAGCAAATTTAGAATCAAAAAATAAATCCTCGAAAAGGAGTAAGTAAAATGACTTATGAAGTGAAGGCCGAAAAACTAATTCGCCGATCTGCCAGCGATGTTTTTAATGCTCTAAAGGGCGGACTCCTTTTCATGAACTGCGGAGCTGATTCTGGATCGATGCAAATTGATTTTCGCGCGGGTGGAAAATACCAAATCGATTTCAGAAATAAGACTCTGGTAAATTTTGGCGAGTTTCTGGAAATCATTCCCAACAAGAAAATCGTCTTTAGCTGGTGCCAAACTTTCGGTCCCGATCAAAAGCCCGACACACAAGTTGTCATTGAACTTTTTGCAGAAGGCCCTCACACCCGCCTGACGTTAAGCCATACAGGATTTAAAGATCAAGCGACGAAAGACGCTCATCAAACTGGCTGGTTCGGTGGACTTGCTGACTTTATCGGTCAAGTTGAGAATGGTCAGCTGCGCATGCTTCGCAGTTATCCGGTATCGGAGCAAAGAATTTTCGAAGCTTGTAAAAATCCAGAAAGTTTCTTTGGCTTGATGGGTGATGTATCACGTGGTTCTGTCGATTTCAAAGTCGGTGGCAAATTCCAACTTCCAACAGCAACTGGTGAAATCAAAGGTGAGTTTTTGGAAATCGTTCCCGGGAAAAAAATAAAACTGTCTTGGCTTGTCGGCAGCAGTGGCCCCCTAGAAGACAGTCACGTTGTACTCGCTATCAATGGCAAAGAGGATGGCAGTTCTTATCTTGAAATCATTCACAACGGCCTTAACAGCTTTGAAGAACAAAAAGCCCACCGCCGAGGGTGGGAGACTGTTACTAAAAAAATGACGGAGGTTTTATGAGCACCAAGAAAAATCTTACGATAACAATGACCTTTGATGAGTCTCCCAAAAAAGTATTCGACGCAGTCGCCAACGTTCGCGGCTGGTGGTCAGAAGATTTGAAAGGCACTTCGAACAAATTGGGTGGCAAGTTTAACTATAAGTTCAAGGACATTCACACGAGCACTCAAAGGGTGACAGAATTTATACCAAATAAAAAAATCGTCTGGAAAGTTTTAGACAGCAACTTAAGTTTTTTAAAACAAAAGGACGAATGGACCGGCACTGAAGTTATTTTCGAGATCAGCAAGAAGGGTGACAAAACTCAACTGCGCTTTACTCACGTGGGTCTGACTCCCGATGTAGAATGCTATGACGCTTGCTTTGATGGCTGGGGATACTTCGTTAAGAAAAGCCTCAAAAGCTTGATCAAAACTGGCGAAGGCAAACCGAACCCTAAATGATCGAAAGACACTTACTAAGCGATGTTGTCGAAGGCTGATGATTTTTCTGCCCCCGCTTGGTGTTCCCGCGTCACTTTCACAAATGTTATAAAGACTCGCTTAATTGCTTTGACGGGTGAAGTACTTCTTGAAATTATCTCCCCATCTACATTTCCGGGGGGAAGAATGAAGACAGTACTTATCACGATCGCGACTTTGCTTTGTGCACAGGCCTTTGCGCAGGATGCTTCGACATCAACAACTAAGATTTCAAATCCAGCGAGCAATTCTTCAGCTCCAGCTGCGGAATCAAGCATCACTGCAACAGCGCCAAAAATCGAAACTCCATGGCATCTGACATTGGGTTCTGAGACTTTCACTTACGAAGGTGATCACCGCAATTCAGATTCTGGTGCGATCATCTCTAACAACTTTGCCGGTGTTCGCTATGCTCCTTCAAAAACTTGGGAGTTAGAACTTCGTCAGCACGTACAAATCGCTTCCAGCCGTGTAAACCTGGGTGCTCGTGATGCAAAACTCCACCAAGACTCTTTGACTGCCATGGGCGAGACAGTTTTGCGTGCGGCTTTGAGACCGGCAAAATGGATGGGCTCAAGCTTTGGTCTTATCGATCTTAGATATTACGCTCCGACAGATGCGGTAGCTCAGGAAAACCACGAGTTGGGTCGTCTGCGCCTTGATAATTATTTTGAATGGGTTGCAAATCCTAAGTTCACATTCGCAGCGTTGGTATCTCCTCGCGTGCAATTCAATAGCAGCAAAAACCCAAACACTGCGGTGGGTGCTGATGCTGAATACTATCAAGTGAAAGCTGCGCCTTACTTCATCTATACGATGAACGACCACATCCAACCGTACTATGCTTACACTGTTTCAGAAAAAGCCAGCCAAGCACAACGCGGCAACTGGGAACCAGATATGGGGAACGTTGGTTCGCATGAAGTTGGTTTAAATCTTTATTATGGTGCTTTCTATATCAACCCAGCGTTGATGAGCGATACCAATTTGGAGAATGGCGGCGGGTCGCTTTTAAGTGCGGATTCGCGAGCGTTTTCTTATGAGAATCTTAGCTACAATTTGAATGTTTACGCTGTTTTCTAGGTTATAAAAATAGCTAAAATTAAAAAGCCATCCATTGGGTGGCTTTTTTTTTAACTAAAATCCCCTTATTTAGTCTGCCAAAGTCAAACTTCTGCCAAATAATAAAAGCGTACCGCTATCGGCATTAAAATTTAGTATCAGATAAGTCCCAAATGCTAAAATAAGAACAACCAATATGGCCGCTGCCGCCTTTTTTTGATCGGGAATAGATACAATGTTGTCTTCAAGGTCTTTTTTCCCATCCAACATACTCAAGCCAACAGAATCTCGATGCTGCCAAGAGTGAACTACAATCCCGGCAATGTGCATAACAACAACTACCAGAAAAGTGTTGGCCATCAGTTCATGCAAGTCTTCTAACTCCTCTTTATAACCTGATCCCATCAGGTAGCCGGAAACAGCTAAACCCAATGCCAAAACCAACATGATTATCGTAGACCAACTTGAAGCCGGATTATGACCTGACCATTTTCTTTTCTTTCCTGTCACGATCCCTAAGAAATAGCGAAAAAGATCCTTAGGGTGCACTCTGAAGTCTGCGAAGCGCGCATGCTCAGATCCAAAAATGCCCCAGAAAATTCTCCACATGACAAGAAAGCCAAGTACAAAACCAGCTAACATATGGAACATGTAAACAACGGATTCATCATCTGCATTTTTCGCGGCAACAAATGAAAATAGAAATAAGGCCGCAAATGTCCAATGAAATATGCGGGTGGGTAAGTCATAAATCATTTTCGCTCTCATTGCTTAAACTCCGTATGTTAGTAATAATTGATTTATACAGCAGTGAACTAATAAGTGAAAATTAGAAAAGGAGTCTTTTGTGAAAAAAATCATTTTGCTTGCCGTGCTTTCCCTTTTATCTACCTCAGCATTTGCGAAAAAAAATTGTACTGATGAGCCTAAAGATAAATGGATGTCAGAGGCGGACTTCAAGAAAAAAGTGGAGAGTGAAGGCTATAAGATTTCGAAATTTAAACAACCGGGAACCTGTTATGAAATTTATGGCACTGACAAAGACGGAAAGAAAGTTGAGATTTATTTCAACCCTGTTGATGGATCCATCACCAAACAAAAATAAATCTGCGTTTAATGAAAGCATCCCAAATTACGGCGGAATCCCACCGCTCTGAAAATATCAGCTGGCTGCGAGCAGCGGTCTTAGGCGCCAATGATGGAATAGTATCGACGGCCAGCCTAATCGTTGGCGTCGCAGCGGCGAACTCTTCACATCAAAGTATTCTGATCACCGGAATTGCAGGCTTAGTTGCTGGTGCAATGTCTATGGCCGCGGGAGAATATGTCTCTGTAAGCTCTCAGGCCGATACTGAAACTGCCGATCTAAGCAGAGAAAAGGCCGAGCTCTCTTCAAACATCGAATTTGAACGAGCCGAACTTGCTCAAATATACGTGGGACGCGGGCTTGATCAGGAACTGGCATCAAAGGTTGCGGAGCAGTTAATGGCTCATGATGCCCTAGGTGCACACGCTCGAGACGAACTCGGAATCACGGAAACATTAAGCGCCCGCCCGATTCAAGCAGCTCTAGCATCGGCGGCGGCATTTACTGTGGGTGCAGCTTTGCCCTTGTTGATGGTTTTAATTTCAACACCTGAAAATCTAATATTGATAGTTTCACTCGCCTCCCTAGCGTTTTTGATAACCCTAGGTTCAGTGGCTGCTAGCGTAGGAGGAGCGAATATTTGGAAAGGCGCGTGGAGAGTAGGATTCTGGGGAGCCGCAGCCATGGGACTTACCGCTGGTATTGGTCATCTGTTCGGGACCGTTGTGTAACTATTCAGTACTTCGATAAATTTGAAATTGCCTACGCTTTTAGCGCAGGCAAAATAATCTGTTCTAATATTTTACCATAATCGGATTTCGTGAACATCGTTCTTTGGAAGTTCGTTTTATAGGCGGTCATGGCTTCTATGATCTCGCAGGCAAGATCGATGTTTGCCTTTTTTGAAAGCTCACCACGGGCAATCGCCCTTTGCATTAAGGTGCGATTCACGTTCGTCCACGGAGAGAAAATTCCTGACATGGCCTCATCGGCGATTTTTTGATGCTCAGAAAAAAAAGAACCCAGGCCTGAAAGAATGCGGATTTTTCTGTGACCGTGTTCCGATGAATACGGCTTCAACACCGCTAGCAAATCCTCTTTCAAATTTCCTGAATCAGGCAAATGGTCGATATCGACGGAACTTTTGCTCATGAAGATCAAAGCGTCACGGACAAGCTCTGGCTTTGAGGGCCAACGACGATAAAGCGTCGCCTTACCTGACTTCGCACGGGCAGCCACCATGTCCATCGTCATACTATCGAAACCTTTTTCAGCAAGAATATCGAGTGTCGATTCCAGGATGGTCTCGTCAAGATTGGGATCGCGTTTGCGGCCCAACACTGTCGCGCCCTTTTTTGTGGCTTTCTTGACGACAGTCTTCTTTTTTGATGTTTCTAACTTATTGTTTTTACTCATATTATCACCATATTCGAAACTTAATAGTTCCGGAACTTGAAAGTCTCGTAATTATGTGTTTTAATCTAAATGTGTTCAGCATTTAAATCCTACAAGGAGTATAGCATATGAAAACAGTATTAATCACGGGTTGCTCGTCCGGTTTCGGCCTTGAAACATCAAAATATTTCCTCGAGCGCGGTTGGAAAGTTATCGCCACAATGCGCACACCGCGTGAAGGCATTCTTCCACGCTCGGAAAATCTACGCATTCTTGCTTTGGATGTCAGCAAAGATGACAGCATTCGTAAAGCCATCGCAGAAGCGGGGCCCATTGATGCGCTCGTTAATAATGCGGGCATCGGTATGCTAAGTCCATTGGAAGGAACATCCATGGAATCTATTCGTGAAGTTTTCGAAACCAACACCCTCGGCACTATCGCCATGACACAAGCAGTTCTTCCCCAATTTCGCGAACGTAAGGGCGGCGTGATCGTAAATGTCACTTCGACAGTGACATTGAAATCACTTCCGTTGCTTGCGGTCTATACGGCAAGTAAAGCTGCAATCAATGCCTTCACCGAATCCGTTGCGATTGAACTTGCTCCGTTTAACGTGCGTGCACGTTTGGTATTACCTGGCCTTGCACCACAAACAAGTTTTGCAGCAAATGCGAAGGAGCGCATGGCCACCGGCCCTGCTGCTTACAATGATTTGGTTCAACAAGTTATGGCAGGCTTTACAAACTTCTCAGGTCCGATCACTCACGCAAACGACGTCGCAGAACAAATCTGGAAAGCCGTGACAGAGCCTTCCGCGCCTATGCGTAATCCCGCTGGTGAAGACGCTGTGATGTTAGCGAAAGAGGTGAAATTTATCTAACTCCCCGGCTATTGAGTGACTACGTCGCCACTCCAGACTGGTGTGGCGCGCATGAAAACTTGAGTTATAACTCAAGCGATCCGTCACTAGTCCGCTTTATGATCAATAACAACCTTTCCTACAGCTCGTCCGGATTCTACATAGGACATAGCTTCGGGAATCTGGCGAAACGAAAACTTTCTATCAATTATAGGTTTTATAATTCCACCCTCAATCAACTCAGCCAATTTTCCAAGTTGATGACCATCTGCACGCATGAACAAAAATGAATACTGAATGTTCTTTAATGCTGTTGCCTTTCGAACCTTCCTACTCAAGAACCACACGACTGCAGTCAATGGAAAACCTAATTTCTTTGCGAATCGAGAATCTGGGGGACCAGAAATAGATACTAATTTGCCGCCAGAGCGAATGATGCGCACAGATTTTTCTAAATTTTGTGAATCTTGACTGTGAAGAACAAGGTCGTAGTTGCTTAGAATTTTATCGAATTCTTGTGTCTTATAATCAATGACTTCATCGGCTCCTAAAGACTTCACAAACTCAAAATTCTTTGAACTTGTTGTCGTTGCGACATATGCACCCAAATGCTTCGCAAGCTGGATAGCAATAGAACCTACACCTCCGGAGCCAGCTTGAATAAATACTTTCTGACCTGGTCTAAGTTGCCCAATCTCTACCAAAGCTTGCCATGCGGTTAAGCCGACAAGAGGAACAGAAGCAGCTTCGTTCATACTTATATTCTTTGGCTTCAAGGCAAGATCATCTTCGCGAACAGCAATAGATTCAGCAAAAGTCCCTTGGTGATAGTCTCTGACTCTTGAAAAGACTTCGTCACCGACCTTAAACTTTGTAACCTTAGAACCCACTTGCCTCACGACTCCAGCAAGATCGTGCCCCAGAATAAATGAAGGCTTATATTTTAATATGAGCTTAAACTCGCCGTCCCTAATTTTTGAGTCGAGGAGATTGATAGCGCTACTGTAAATCTCTACAAGAACTTGCTTCTCACCAACAGTCGGAGAAGGAACCTCTGAAAGAGCTAACTTTTCATTTTTTTTATACTGATTAACTGTGTAAGCCTTCATAGATGGTCCTTGTGAGATAAATTACTCAACCTGAAATGTTTTTCTTAGGATCGAATCGAAAACTTTCTCGGGCAAAAAGCGTCTCATGCTGGCCATTTGAAAAGCAGCCGAACCTGCAGTGTAACGAACATGGGGATTCAAATCCGTTGCGGCCTTAAGGATAACAGCAGAAACAATCTCGGCTGAGTCACCACCTGACTCCATCGCTTTTTTGCTAAAATCGATAACTTTTTTTCGTACTTCTACATAGTCTTGAATTTCCCGGTCAACTGGTAGGTTGTTTTGGTCAAAACTCGTTTTTGTAAATGCTGGCTCAATTAAAATAGAACGGATATTAAATCGTCTTAATTCATGATCTAAGGATTCTGAATACCCTTCGATGGCATGTTTACTTGCTGAATAAAGTGCGGAAAGAGGCGCCGGAACACGGCCCAGGATGGAACTTAAATTAATAATTCTTCCTGACTTCTGCTGACGCATGTGAGGCAAACAAGCCTGGATCATTCTGACACTTCCAAAGAAATTCGTATCAAAAATTGCTTTCGCTTGGGAGATTGATGACTCCTCAGCTCCGCCAAGAATCCCTACTCCCGCGTTATTAACAAGCAGATCAATTCGACCACTTCTTTGTATAACATCAGCAACGAGGTTTTCGACAGACAGATCATCACAAACATCTAGTTTTAATAACTCAATTTTTTTGGAAGCTTGCGAAGGTTTTCTGCTAGTCCCATAAACTTTATAACCAGCTTCCACCAGTCGATTGGCTGTTGATTCTCCAATTCCAGATGAAGCTCCAGTAACAATCGCAACTTTAGTTGTACTCATGATAACCTCCTAAAGGTCCATTCTATTTATTTTGTACTTACAATTTTCAACGCAGACTCAATTCCACACTTGAGAATAAGATTCGAAGTCTCAACATCTGGTATCACTCGGGAAAGCTGAAGAGTTCCAACGAGCTGGGCATATAATGAAATTGCTCGCTCTTTGGAATCATAAGCGCTCGAAGGAGCTATTTTGGAAGATAAAAGCTGCACCATCGATTCAAAATGCCTGTCAAAAACTTTCCGTGTGGCTTTAGGATGGCGAGCGATCTCAGCTGTTAAAGCAGAGGCGATGCAAGCTTCTCCACAGTTGTCCCGTCTTTTGGGTGACAGATAATCTTTGATCACATCTTCGATGGAAAAACCCTTATCGAAGGCTTCTTTAAAAGCTTCAATCTGGGTTTTGAAGGTGTCGTCTAAAACTTCACAAACTAAATCTTCCTTTGATTTAAAATGAGCGTAAAAAGCACCATTCGTTAAACCCGCACTTTCCATGAGACCAGAGAGACCCACGGACTCGATCCCCCCTTTACGAAATTCTCGAGAAGCGACGTTAAGAATATGCTGCTTCGTTTTTTCTTTATGGCCTTTTTCATATCTCATAAAACACCCTAGGAAGTTATAGTATTATGATCATAATACCATAACTAAGCTTAATCAACTCTAGTTTTTTAGAGATGATTTATGGCAAAGATTTCAGATAGTTATGACGTCGAGCCACGAGCGGATAACATTCTTCCTCATCTGATATACGGGAGTGGCCATCTATCGCAAAAGTCGTTCAACAAGAGACTCTCGGCAGGAATACTCCAACCGAGAAAATGGAGTACTGGTGAGAAGTTGAACGAACTATTAGATTAAAGACGAAATTCGATAATTCGAATTCGAAACCGATGCTTACTGCGGGCGCGAGCTCACGACATGAACAAATGTTCTGCAGTCTCCCCTGCAAGCTGCATCTGAGCTCAAACCTACGGTGCGAATTCGTGGCGAGGTGTTTGCAATGTCTACCCAAGTCGAGTGATGGAGATGCGATTCGAAGTGAGACATCGCCACACAGATTATTTTGGGGGTCAGTATGAAGCTTTTTCTTAAACTGAGCTTGTTGATGGGCGGGTTGGTGACATCAGTGGCGGCGCAGGCCTACGTCGCCGAGACAGATGTCGAATACGACTATATCAATGGAACGAGCCTTAAGATGGATGTCTATCGTCCCTCTAATCCCGGGACGGCTCTGCGACCGGCGCTGCTTTTCTTTCACGGTGGTTGCTATAACAGCGGCAGCAAAGCCAGTATCAATGGCGTTGTGAAGGGCCTTGCTGATGAAGGGTTCACAGTTTTCAGTATCGGCTACCGATTGACACCCGTTGCGAAGTACCCGGCGGGCGTCACCGACGTTAAACAGGCATTGCGATTCATTCGCAAGAATTCGGCGCGCTTTCAGGTTGATCCCAACAAGATCGTCACTCACGGCGAGTCCGCGGGTTCCTACCTCGCTGCCGTCTTAGGTGTTGAAGCCTCAGAGGACAGAAAAGGTAATGTTGATAAATACTCGGGACGAGTTCAACTCGTAGTGGATTGGTTTGGTCGCACCGATTTCACCCTGACACAAACCACTGGAACCGATTGCGCTGTGGATTGGATCGGTCAGCCGCGCAACGACAAAACTATGCCGATTTTTAAAGACGCGTCGATAAAGAATCACGTCGATGAGAATTCGGCAGCCTTCTATATCATTCACGGCACGCACGACACTCAGGTCGACCCGATTCACTCGACGAGCCTCGCCAACACTCTTTGGAATAGAAAGCGTGATGCCGAGCTTGTGCTTTACGAAGGACAAGGCCACGGCTTCTCGCGAACTATTCCGTGGGCTCTGTCACGCGCTCGCATCCTTAAACAATTCGGAATCCCTGATCGCTTAGCCATAAAGAAAGTCGACGGCGCGCCATCATACGCGATCAATTCAGGCCAACTGGATAAAACCAATACGTCTAACTTCACACCCGACAAGTACTTCGTTGGTGGGTCGGCGTATGACTACGGAAACGTGAGCACAGAAGGCACGTCGCTGCAGGCACTCTATACCGACTCCCGCTATGGCTGGAATTTCAGCTATAAATTGCCAATGGTAAACGGAGTCTACCGCGTCGGTCTTTTCTTTGCCGAAAACTCAACGGCCTTCAGCGCGAAGGGTTCGCGGGTGTTTGATGTTTCAATGAGCTTCCCGAATGGTTCATCCACCATCTCGGTGCCAGTACTTCCAAAATTCGATGCGATTGCCCTTGGAGGAAAAAACACGGTGATCCGTCGCTACGTGCATGTCATCACCGCAACTCCGAATCTCAAACTCGACTTCCAGGGACGAGTCAACAACGCCTTCATCAACGCATTCTCGGTTGATCAAATTGGGTACTGAGGAGCAAGGCTAAGGTCGCGGAACCTAATTGGGTTCTGCGACCTCTTATTTTGGAGCTACCTATCTGTTCTGAATTGGGTGCTTTTAACTCCCAATTCTCGTAGAAACGACTTTCAAGAAAAATTGATAAACACCATTCCCGACAGTCATCTAAAAAAACTACGACGAATAATTCAAAATAGATTTGAAATTATGTGTGAGTGGAATGTCCTTGATCGAAAAATTTACTGTTATTGGTAAGTTAATACTTGCTAAGAGGTCTTTCGCCAATTCCTTCGGCACTATTTTGAACCAAATTTTCTCTCTAGGATTCCATCTAAATCCCGACTTCTTAAATAAGTGCCTCTCTTCGAATGTGGCATTTTCTATGGAAATCATGGATTTGGGTTGATGGGAATTAATTAATAATTCATTAAAATAAGTACGACCACCCAGATCCTTAAAGGTAAGCAGATGGATTAGAGAG
Organism: Bdellovibrio sp. ZAP7; assembly: GCF_006874645.1. NCBI lineage: Bacteria > Pseudomonadati > Bdellovibrionota > Bdellovibrionia > Bdellovibrionales > Pseudobdellovibrionaceae > Bdellovibrio > Bdellovibrio sp. ZAP7. The sequence goes on from NZ_CP030082.1 coordinate 3,889,961, forward strand.
TCTACATCCGTCCTAGCCCGATGAGACTGATTAAAAAAACCATGATATATGCATAGCAAATTTAGCTTAGCAGAATCGTAACCTTTTTTTATCCAGTCAATATTCTGCATGGAGCATCCCCAGACAACATCTAAATCTTTATGAGAACGCTCCAAAAATGCTCTGTCAAAACTTGCGTTATGTGAAATAATCATTTGGGAGTTTTCAATATACTTATCGAAATCATTCCAATCTATTTTATTTCCCGCCAATACCTGATCCGAAAGACCGGTTACGATCTGAATATTCTGAGAAACAGGTACTCCTGGATCATTTAAAGAAGAAAACACCTCTTCCGAAATGGCCATGACCTCACCAGTATGGATATCGAAAATAATATTACGAGCACAAAGCTCTATAATTCTATCTTCGACCTGATTTAAACCTGTGGTCTCAACATCTAGAACCGTAGCGATCCTCGTTGAAAGCGACGGACTCAATGTAGAGAAATTCTTGAGAGGCACAGTAAATCCAGCTAGTGCTTCCAACACTACCTTTGTCTGTGCCTCATTCATTCCAATCCATTTAAAACGACCAGTCATGAAAAATAAACTACCTTATATTTGTTTACAGTTTGTAATATTTCAAACATGGATCTATTTGATAGTAGCAGCAAACGCCTAACCGAACAGCAGAAACTTTGGATTTTCTCAAAAATTCGCGAGTTCTTTAAGACAGATCTCTATCTTTCCCATATTGAAAAAGACTTTCTTCTATCGCCTCTGGCGACCGCACTATACAAGTCAAATACAGCAGCGGAACTAATTGCGTTGCTAAGCGACCATGATAATTCCACTGGAATTTCAATAATTCGAAAGATTAAAGGAGGAGGAGCTTTAACCTATGACTACCCAGCTCTATCCTTCCAAGTCCAATGCTTAATGTACCTATGGCCAAAAGTTGATGACCTTTACAGAGAGGGTCTTTATGCTAAAACGAAGGCTCTTCGGCATAACTTCGGACATAAGCCAAATCTCTCCTACAATCCCGCTGACTTAGTCGGCGCGTCCGGAGATATTCATATTAATAGTTTTTTAAAAGAACCATTTCAAGATCAATACAATGGCTTTCAACAAGAAGTAATAACAAGTGCTACTAACATTGTTCAGAAAGGTGCAACCGCATTACTAATTCAATCTGATATCGAATCGTTCTTTCACAAACTCAGTTTGAAAGACTTAAGATATTTTTTAAAAGACATATTAAAAATTGATATCTACGACCCTTATCTTAGGACACTTCAGGAAAAATTTGGATTTCAATCTCTTCCGATCGGTTGGATTTTTAGCGGCTTCATCGCAGATATGTTTCTAGAAGGATTACAAAGAGAATTTCAAATCAGGATTCAAAAAGATTTTCAGGTAGATCTGAAAAAAAACTTAAGAAAATACCTCAATCAAAATGTTCCTTCGGGTCGCGCCACGGACGAGCTCGAAGAAAAAATTAGAAACTCTTTGCAAAATTCTAAAATTAAATTTTCAGAAAGCTTCAATTACGTCGACGATGTGATCTTCGTTCTTAAATACATAAACTTCGATGAAGAGAAGGATGATTTCTATTTAGAAGCATTTCACTCCGTAGTTGGGTCTTCAATTTTAAGTTGTGCCAATAAAATTATTAATGACTACTACGGATTTTTAGGCAGCTTGAGATTATACACCTTAGAAGAACATAAAGCCAAAATTATGTTTTTCGATAAGTCCAACATTTCTGCGCTGAAAACAAATTTTCAAAAAATGATCGCAAGAGGTACATACTCAAAAGAAGAGCCTAATTTATGGGCCAAACTGGATGATTTCCTATTACCCATGGACAATGACCTCTCTATTAGTGAAAGAAATCAGTTCTTTGCTCATATCAATAACATTAAAAAGCTCCTTATAGAAGGTGATCGAATCACCACTGACGACAGAAATGACGTCTTTCAAAAAATTATTCTGAAACTAGAAAAGGATGGTGCCCGGTATATTTATTCGGTTTTCAGTTTAATTGAAGCATTTATGACTTCAGATCCCGAGGGGCGAGATTACTACCTCGAACGCATCACCGTGATAGTTCATCTCTTCATCGGAAGAGAATATCCACTAGATATATGGTTAAAGCTATTTAAGGGTTACTTCTTCCTATATTCACGTCATGGCTATCCGACAGACATAAAATTCTTTCAACACTTCACAACGTTCTATCTAAATAGAAAATCTTTTATAGATCGCACACATATTATTGCCGATGATCTCGATCTCCTGGAGGCCGTGCACGCGACGTACCTGTTAAAAACAAGGATAGCCTTAGGATCTAAGGTTGATCGTCGCGAAGAAATTGATTCCAAGCAGGGGTACGGCAAACTATCGAGATACTTTGAATACATACAAAAGAATAAATATGATTTGAGTCGACACGAGCTTATTCATTCTTTTGACGTATATTCATTCTCTCATATTGTAAAAAAATTGGCCAAAACCAGCGAACAATGGAATCTGAAATACTACCGAATCGTTATACGAAATATAAGAAATCGCCTAGGCCCTCAAGAGGCGGACTTTTTCTTTCGACTTACAATTTTTGAAGTCTCACCTCATTCCACTGAAAAGGAAGTTGATGAATTCGTCACCTATTTAAGAAAAGGTGAGTTTCTAAAGAAGTCACTAATTGAAGACTTCCGAAAGCTAAATCGCTATGCCGATTCAATAAATAAAAAAATGGGCAACTCGTATATATCTCGTCTAAAATATTTTAAGTCACAGCTTGAAAACGAGAGTATTGAATTCATACCAAATCTACTCGGCAGCTCAAGTTGGGACAATCCAAAAGCCGTCGCATTCTTATTGTCGTGCATTGACCAGAACCATTCAATTGACGTAAAACGGCGTTTTATTTTCACCTTATCTACCTATTTTTCATCACGACTCATCGATTATATGGTGATGCCAAAAAGTAATAAAAGATCCGGCTTATTCGTAATAAAAGCACTGGCACTAATGAGCAAATGGAACGTAAGAGATGATGGACAATACATTGACGAGGTAAAACTAAAAAGACAACTCTATCGAATTTTATCAAAGGAGCTCAACTTTTACGGAAGAGCTGGACAACTTAATCGCTTCAGGAGCGAAGGAGTTATAAATATTGATTTTGATTCGATCCTTAAAGAGTTTTCTCACGGATTGCCCGCTGAAGCCAAAAATAGCATCACTGTTACTGTCGCTCCAATAAATTACGAATGGCATTCTACCTTTGACGACGTCAATGGCATGAGATTTAAGACCGACAAATCAGTACAAGAACAACTGGACTACAAAATTCAGGCGGCGATTTCAGAGGCGCGAAAACAAAAAGCCAACTTTATTATAATACCGGAGCTAACCTTACCGCGGAAATATTTAGATCAATATTTGAGACAATGTGCAGATGCCGATGTCATTTTGATAGCTGGACTAGAGTATGAACATTTTCGCAATAATAGAATGATCAATTCGACTATCATTTCCTTTCCCATAGATAGAAAGAAAAACCCTCTTACCAAGAACTATCTTGCTTTCGAGCAAATTAAGCATTTTCCAGCAGCAAAGGAAAAGTCCAGTTTGGTTGACAACGGATTTTCGTATTACCCGGGAAAGAATCTTTTCCTATTTTCGTCTGAGACGATTAGCAACTTTGCGGTTTTAACTTGTTCTGATTTTCTATCACTTCGCCTTAGACTAAAGCTGCAGGAACGCATTCAGTTGCTATTTGTGCCTGCGCAGAATCCCGATGGCACTAGTTATGATCATATCGCTGAATCATCAATTCGAGACCTCCATTGTTACACAGTGATTTGCAACAATCAGACTCTCGGGGGGAGCTTTATTTATGGACCGATGTATGAACGAAGAGATCGTATTTCATTAAAGGTTGAAGGTAAGATTATTCCGGAATTTGCTACGGTTTCTATTTTCCCTCAAGTTCTTATCAGCTCTCAGAATAGCGACAGCCAGATTCCATTTCGAAAAAGTGATCACAAGAAGATCAAAGGTAAAAAATTTGAAAATATCCAATTGCACGATCTAAAACAAACACCGCCAGACTGGGGATATCCCAAAGAACGTCAGAAAAGATCGAAAGTTCTCCCGAAAAAATAGACTGAGAAATACTCAATGAAAAACAAAGAATCTCCCAAGAGGAGGTTCTTTGTTTTGTCGAAAATTGGTGGAGGAGCTATCAATTAGAAATAACCGCTCTCATTAAATGTACAGGAATGCTGATCAAAGACTGACTTGAATAGCTTGGTTTAAGACCAATTACGAAACTAAAGATTAAATCGTAATCCATTTAATAGGTACTCTTCCTCAAATATCCTAAGCTCCCTAGTATCCCTAGAGCACTTAAAATCCACAAATCCAAGAAACAGCTGATTTCCGTTTCCTTCATAAAAATGAAGTAAGTACTTACCGCCCTCAAATTTAATTCTTAGACTACTTGAAGGCGTATTTTTCATTTCCTTAAAGATAGAGATCTCTCGTTTTTTTCGATCTAACTCTAGAATTTTATTTAGGTCTTCCCGAGTATAAGTTTCTTTTTCTAGACCCAAAAGACGCGCATTTCGCGCACTTTCATCTATTTTAACTTCCAAATCTCTCGGCAGACTCTTTATTTTGGACTCAAGATCTTTAAAGCCCATATCATCGCCAGTAAATAATTGAGCCATAAAATCCAAATACTTTATATAAAAAATAGCTGATTTCTCGTGGACTCTATATGTGCATATCGGCTCTGACTGTTTTCCATTCGAATTAACTTTCCGACCTTTCAATTCTCTATTCGACAGATTTTCTGCATAGGCGTTCATAGTTCTTGTAAGACGTTGATTTACACTCAATAAAAAAGAATGATGTATCGATGAAAAGAAACCGTTAGCCAAATAGACATAGACAAATACAAAAACGAAAAATACTAGCTTATTCGGTTTCCATAGAAAATCAGAACACCTCTCAAACCAACTCCGAAATTTACCAGGCGCCAAGACAGCACTAACACGACTTGAAAAGGCAATCAGAGCCCATATTATAAAAATCGCAGCGACAGCGATCCAGTACTTCTGAAATACATAACGTACGTCTATAAAACTATCTCGAAATTTAAATAACTCTTTAAAAAGCTTGGTCGGACCACTATAGTTCCAAACAATTTTTTCATATGCTTCGCCGGATTCAAATCTCAAAAAAAATGAAATCCAATATGCTAAATCATTTAGCGCTTTAGACAAAAGAAAATATACAGCAATCAGGTAGATTGGGCGTCTAAGAGGGACATATAAATAAAGGTGTTTAAAATAGTTTGTAATAGTGCCCACCATCTATCCTTTAAGATGATCTTTGTCAAAACCCACTCCTGGATTTCGAAAATTGGTGGAGGCGACAGGAATGGGCTCGGGCGTCTTTGCCCTCGCAGCTTCGCCCTGACTTCGTCACCGCAAAAATACGATCCTGACATTCTTGCGAACCCACGTCTGCCAGAGTTCTGGCACTTGAGAGATCAACTCCAACAGACTTCATACATTTGGAAACTAAAAAACCAACCCGTGGGTTGGCTTTCTAGTTTTAAATGGTGGAGGCGGGGGGAATTGAACCCCCGTCCGCAAGTGATCCGCGATAAGGCGCTACATACTTAGTCAGTGTTTTAGATTGGTCCTCGGGCTTCCACAGACAAAATCCCTAAGACCTCTCCCCCAGTAAATTTAAGCGAGTCTGCTGGAGAAAACCCAACACGCCGAGGTCCCTAAATGACGATCAATCCAAGAGCGGAACCACCTCAAGGTTGATCGTGCAGATTAATTAAGCTGCAAGTGCGTAATCGTTGCCAATTACAAAATGGACGTTTTTATCGAGGTCCTCATCCGCCCCGGTATGCTCCTTATGTTTCAGCACCCACGTCGAAGCCAGTACGCCCCCAATGTGTGATTAACATAACTCGTTCAGTGTAACACAGATTTTCGCTCTACTTCACAAGCAAAACGAAGGACCAAAGTTCCACAAAACGATCGGACATAGTGTCTGCGCGAGATATAGAAAACAACACCCAATTCACCACGTCATCGCTGTGTTTTTAAGCAATTTATGTTACACGAGATTAACAATACGCTAACGTAAGCATGACAATTCACCTGGTAAAAGGTCCTGTTATCCACCATTTATAGGGGTCTTCCACAGACTTATCCACATAGTTGCTGAAAAAATGGTGATTTTTCGATTCGAAATTTAAGATTCTTAAATTTTCGCGAAATGGATTCGCATTTTCTGACATGCTTGGAAACTGGGCAAATCCACGCAAAAAGGGACAAAAAAGGGGGGCATAAAGCCCCCCGTTCGATTCAATATTTGATTCAAATTTTAGCGGAAAAGTTCCGCCGCTGATGCTGCCGCTGAAGCCAAAGAACTTACATTCGAAGGTGCTTTGTTCGCATCAGGTTTAGCAGGTGCTGCCGCCGCTGGAACTACAGGAGCAACAATCGGTGGAGCTTGAACCTTCGCTGTCGTTGCAGCCACCGCTGCCTCAGATGCCTGCGCAAGAACCGCTTCCGCTTTCGCCACCGCCTCTGCCGACGGAGCCGCAGCTTCCATCACAGATTCAGCCAAGTGCACGTCCAAAGCGCTTTGAACAATGTGTGAATGCGCGTGAGTATTAACACCAACGCCATTCACCGCATTCGTGACCGGGAACAATTGAATGTTTAATTGGTACACTCTTTCGCCTTTTGATTTCATACGAGCGATCGAGTTGTCTTTGTTCAAACCTTTTCTCATCTGACGAAGTTTGAATTTGATTTCTTCAAACTCTGATTTCGTCAACGACATCGTCAGCGTTCCGAATTCGCGGTCTGTCGGTTGATCTTGATAAATAGATTCAAGACCCAAGTACATCAATTGCGATTGCAGCTTACGAACCAACGCCACTGGAATGTCTTCAGGGGACTCAGTCAGGGAGCGAGCTTTTTTGATCTCGCCCGTTTTTTCGTCGCGACGAAGTTCACCAGATGCGATCAAGGCTGCCAAAGAGTTTTCGATTTCATCTTCAGAAGCTTTGCCACGAAGAAGTGCTTTCAATGAAGCTGTGTCGAATGAAACACCTTCTTGATCCACCATCGCGTAAACGATCCAGGCAACCCAGTTCGGAACTTTTTCGAAGGACTTACGATCGATCTCCCCTGTTTTAAGTTTCACACCTACACGGTGCTCAGACATTTTTTTCAGGAAGATATTACGATCTGCAGGATCTGTTGCTTGAGTGAAGTTCACCAGCAAACGGAACTCTTCAGTTTGTTCCTTATTAAAGCCCAACGCTTTACCAAATTTACCGATCATGTCTTCGGAAAGGTTGCGCTTTCCTTCGATGATCATTTTCAAATAATTTGGTGATTTGATATTCGCTGCTGCCGAGAAAACTGCGTAGTTATATTGGCGCAAAGAGCCCTTTGAAGCTTTGCGTTTGTACTGATAATAGTCCGCTAAATATTCGCGGTAGTTCATGTAATCAGACAATACTGGCGGAACCAGCGAAGTTGTTGAAATTTCTTTGCCTTTGCCGAACTCAGGTTGATTGTGTTGCATAGAAATCGCTCCTTTGCGCCTAAATAGTTGAACGCAGTTGGAGCTTCAAAACAAGGGGATTCCATTTATCTCACCCGATGTTTTCGCGCGGCATAAAAAAGGGGCTTTCCTTTTTAGGAAAACCCCTTGATAGAGAACAAATTTTTCCGAAACCAATTAACGCGGGCGCGGTCTTGGTGGAGGTGGTGGTTGTGGACCATCACATTTTTCAAGCCACAAAGTGACATTGCGAATATCCAACTGCCCCTGACTGTAGAAAACCAAACTTTCAGCGTTCTGACCAATCACCGCGTTATGTGGATTGATTGTATAGCTTTGATTCCAAGGACCTACTTGTACACGTTGTGTTTGGAACACGCCGTTGATTGAGAAATCCAAGAAGGAAACATTCTGCAAAGAGTTCGCTTCAAATTGCACCGCTACCAAACGATAACCGCGATATTGTTGCCAGTTAAAGTATGGATTCAAATCCAAGCGATCGTTTCCGATCATGCGACGATTGATTCCCAAATTTACTGGGAAACCTTGGCCGGGCTGTTGCGGCCCCCCGTTGCCTGGGCAACTGATGTTAACAGCGATGGTTGCGATATCTGACATCCCACGAACTTCAACTTCCATCAGACGAACACCATTTCCAATCACAGCTGGGAAACGAGGAACGAAGCTAACGAAACGTTGTGGAGAATTCACCCATTGATCAACTTGACCATTAATGATGAAACCCATTTGCGTGCGGATATCAGATCCCAAAACTTGCACATCAACCGAAGTCACTGTGCAACCTGCGTAACGTTGATTCACTCCCGCAAGAGCAAACAAATTAAAGCGTTCATTGAACACGCGACGTTGGATGTAGATTACTTTTTGCTCTGAACCGTAACCACCGTTACCTCCATTGCCTGGATATGGTTGACCAGGATATTGCGGAGGTTGCACTGGAGTCGTCGCTGGTGGACGCTCTGGCGCAGGACGCGGAGGAAGTGGACGTGGCGCTGGTTTTGGGCGCGGGCCTTGTTGAGGAGGCTGCCCTGGGCGATTCGGCTCGCCTGGATAAGGAAGATCGTCATCTGGAAGAGGAAGTGGTTTATCGTAGCCACCATTTCTTGGGCCTTGATGTTGTCTTTGTTGCGCTTCAACGACTTGTGGTCCAACCATCATCGTCATAGAAATCGCCAAGAATAAAATCTGCTGTTGTAGAGCCATTTCGTCCCCCTTTGGATCAATTAGAATCTGCGAGAAGGCTATAAAGCAAGCGTTATACCAATTTATTCGGTGTCACTAAGCTCCCAAAATGCTCACTGGTGTTGTGTTTCACATGTCGATAAGTGTCCGGCAGGCGGATTGGGCATAAAAAAAGGGCCACAGCTTGGAGTCTGTGGCCCTTGGGCAAACAAAGGGGGATCCTTTATTTGTATTTTGGGTTTATTCAACTGATGGCAAATCGTCGCTGCCACCATCTTCGTAACCGCCACCAGGGTTTTGGTTACCGTTGTCGTTACCTTGATCTTGTTGATCTTGGTAATCGTTCAAATCGATCACGGGTTTAGATCTTCTCATGAAAGTGATCGCGAATACGTCTTGTTTGTAAGTGCCGTATTTTCTCATTTTAAATACCAAACGGATTTGGCCTAAACCGTTGTTCGCAGTCAAACGAGCCTCACCAATCATGTTTTGGTAAGTCAAGTTAGCTTGTCTGCCGATATCGTCATCTTCATTTGGATCTTTCGCCAAACGCTTCAAAGTCACGTTTGTAGAGTTACCAGATTGCGGAGAAACCAACGGACCCGAGAATGCCAACATTTGGTTTTCAAAAGTTTTAAGTACAACTGTGAAACCTGCGCGACCGTTAACAACTTCCCATGAACTCATTTTGGAAGATTGAACGCGGTTCGTGCCTGATTTCTTTTCGAATGTGTTAACAGCCATGTCTTTGATGAAATCGTATTCTGGATTGCCAGAACCTGGAGACATCTTAAAGAAAAGATCTGCATTCGATTGACGGAATACGATGTCAATGTGACTTGCAGAACCTGACCAACCCAATTCTACTTTTACCAAAGTAGTTTCGCATTTGCCGTCAAGGTCCAAGCACTGAAGAGTCCCGCGAATTGGCATTGAACCCGTTGTTTTAGTTCCATTGCCAGTACGAGCAGAACGAAGTCTTACGATTTCGTTACCGTCTTCAAAAGCAGAATCGCCAACCAAGTTATATACGCGAGCGAAACCGTTTTCTTGAATATTCAAAGTAACAACCGAAAGACCAGAGATGCTTTCGAATTTCAATTTAGCTTCAGTAACAGAAGCAGAAAGACCCAATTGATCGCGTTTCAAACCACGCAATACATCCAAAGTGTCATCTGGCGAAGAAGAAGTATAAAGAAGACCTTCTTGAGAAACACCACCGGTCAAACGTTTACC